>JAHFDS010000119.1 GCA_023248855.1 Myxococcales bacterium | reverse complement strand
CATCCGTGGCGTGCTCGACCTCGATCCCGAGTGGCTGCCCATCCCGCCCGTGGTGGCCGCGCTCGTCGGAGCGCCGATCCTGCGCTTTCCCCTCCGGGCGCGCCGGCGTGGGGCGCTCGTGCTCGAGCAGCTCTGGCTGCGCTGGACGGGCCCGCTCGGCCTCTCCGAGCGCCGCGCGGTGCTGCCGCTCGGGCGCACCGTCGCCGTCGTGCCGAACCTGCGCGCGGTGCACCAGGCGGGCATCCGCTTCTTCTCCGCGCGCGATCCGTGGGCGGGCCTTCGCGTCGAGCGCTACGTCGGTGACGGCTCCGAGTTCGAGACGCTGCGCGAGTACGTCCGCGGCATGGATCACCGCGCGATCGACTGGAAGTCCTCCGCGCGGCACCGAAAGCTTCTGTGTGCCGAGTTCCGCGCCGAGCGCAACCACCAGGTCGTGGTCGCCCTCGACACCGGTCACCTCATGAGCGAGCCCCTCGGCGGCATGCCGCGGCTCGACCATGCCATCTCGGCGGCGCTCCTGCTCGCGTACGTCTCGCTCCACACCGGCGATCGCGTTGGCCTGTTCGCGTTCGACCAGCGCATGCGCGCGTGGTCGGCGCCGGCCGGCAGCCTCGGCGCCTTCTCGCGGCTCGAGGCGCAGTCGGCGGAGCTCGACTACTCGAGCGGCGAGACCAACTTCACGCTCGGGCTCGCGGAGCTGGCGACGCGTCTGGCGCGCCGCTCGCTCGTCGTCCTCTTCACCGACTTCACCGACACCGTCACCGCCGAGCTGATGGTCGAAAACCTCGCACGCATCGCGAGAAAGCACCTCGTCCTGTTCGTGGCGCTGCGCGACCCAGCGCTCGCAGCGCTGTCGCGGCAGGCCCCGGACGCGCTACCCGACGTCTACCGCGCGGTCGTCGCCGACGACCTCTTGCGCGAGCGCGACCTGGTGCTGCGCCGCATCCAGCGCCTCGGTGTCCATTGCATCGACGCCCTGCCCGAGCACGCGGGGCCACGCCTCATCGACCGCTACCTCGAGGTCAAGCGCCGGGAGATGGTGTAGTCGCCATGCAAACCCGGGAAGAAGGGCCAACGAGCCAGCGTGCTCGAGGTCGCGGGGCGGCGCCGGAGGTGCGCCCGTGATTGCCCTCAAGTCGGTCGATTTCCGCCGCGAGCGCGAGGCGACGTGGCGCGAGCTCGAGGCTCAATGCATGCGGGTCGAGCGCTTCGGGCTCGGAAGCCTCACCGCCTCGGAGCTCCAGCGGCTGCCCGCGCTCTACCGCAGCGTGCTTTCGGCGCTGTCGGTCGCCCGCGCGATCTCGCTCGACAAGAACGTCCTCGAGTACCTCGAGACCCTGGCCGCGCGCGCCTACCTGGCCGTCTACGCCGAGAAGCGCCCGCTACGCGAGTCGCTCGGCGCCTTCTTCGGCGCGCAGTTTCCGGCCGCGGTGCGTCGCTTCTGGCCGCACGTCCTCACCGCGACCGGCTTTCTCGTCCTGGGCGTCCTGGTCGGCTTCTTCCTCGTGAGCGCCGATCCCGATCGCTTCTACTCCTTCGTCGACGGCGACTACGCGCAGGGGCGCGGGCCGGCCGCGACGACCAAGGAGCTGCGCGACATCCTCTATCAGAAGGAGGGAGAGGCCGCGCGCCTGACCGTGTTCGCGTCGTTCCTGTTCACGCACAACGCCAAGATCGGCATCCTCTGTTTCGCGCTCGGCTTCGCGTTCGGCATCCCGGTCTTCATCTTGCTCCTGACGAACGGGTTCCTGCTCGGCGCGTTCGCGGCGATCTACCACTCGCGCGACCTCGCGCTCGACTTCTGGGCGTGGGTGCTGCCCCACGGCGTGACCGAGATCGGCGCCGTGATCCTGTGCGCGGCCGGAGGCCTGGTCATCGCGGAGACGCTCGTGTTCGGTGGCCCGCGCGGGCGCCTGTACGAGCTCGCCGTCGAGGGGCGCAAGGCCGGCGTGCTCGCGCTCGGCGCGGTGTTCCTGTTTCTCCTGGCGGGCCTGATCGAGGGCGTGTTTCGCCAGACCGTTCAGGACGTGGGCCTTCGGCTCACGGTCGTCGCGGGCACCGTCGTCTTCTGGGCCTTCTATTTCTCGCGCTTCGGCCTTTCCCCGAAGGAGCGCCCGAGCGATGGGCGGGGGCGCGCGTGAGCACCGAGCGCATCCGTGAGGTGCTGACGCCCGAGGGCGTGCCGCTCCATTTCCGGATCGCCTCTGCGGGCGATCGCGCTGCGGCGTTTCTGCTCGATCTGCTGCTGGTGGCGCTCGCGACGACCCTGCTCGTCCTGCTCGCATCGCTGGCGCTGTCCGGCCCCGACGGAGGCGTTCCCATCGCGATCGCGCTCGTGGGCGCGTTCCTTCTGCGCAGCTTCTACTTCATGGGCTTCGAGCTGCGCTGGCGGGGCGTGACGCCTGGCAAGAAGCGCCTCGGCCTCCGCGTCATCGATCGCCACGGCGGCGCCCTGACGACCGAGGCGGTGGTCTCGCGCAACCTGGTGCGTGACCTCGAGGTGTTCCTGCCACTCGGCGCCCTCCTCGCCCCGCAGCAGCTGTGGGACAGCGCGCCCGGCTGGGCGATGCTCCTCGCGCTGATCTGGCTCTTGCTCTGCGCGTTTCTACCGCTCTTCAATCGCGATCGGCTGCGCGTCGGCGACCTCGTCGGCGGCACCCTCGTCGTCGCCTCACCGCGCGCGGTGCTGCTCACCGACCTCGCTGCCGCCGCGGCGCCGACGGCCGGCGCGAGCGCGCACCACGGGTTCTCGCAGGCACAGCTCGAGGTCTACGGCATCTACGAGCTGCAGGTGCTCGAGGACGTGCTGCGCCGCGACGCGGCCCGGCCGAACCCCGCCGAGCTTGTCGCCATCGCCGAGCGCATCAAGAAGAAGATCAACTGGCAGGGCGAGGTGCGCGACACGCAGCGCTTTCTGCGCGAGTTCTACGCCGCACTGCGCGCGCGAAACGAGCAGCGCCTGCTATTCGGAAAGCGCAAGACCGACAAGCACCACCGAGACAGCCACTCCCCGTGATCGGTCGGGCAGACCCCTCCTGGCGCTGTCGGCCGCGGGGAGGCTAGAGCGCGTTCGCGAGGATGTTCCCGCCGGGCACGGCGCCGGCGCGGAGCTTGGTCCGCACGTTCACTTCTGCACCATGTCGCCGCCATTGAGTCCCGGAGTGTCGCCGAAGTTGCCGCTGGCACCGAGAGCGCCGGCCCTCAACTTGGTCCGGGTCTTCATAGGGCCTTGATGATCTCGACGACGCCGTTCTGAACGGCGCCCGCCCTGAGCTTGGTCCTGGTCTTCATCGTGTCCTCGCATGGTCTTCCACGGGCCCGAGGCTATCCGAGGGGCCGCCGCTCGTCCAGGGCGAACACGCGCGGGTTGCCAGGGCTCGCTCAAGTGTCCATACTCCCCTGGAACTGGACCAACGGGGGCGAAACGGCTTCGACGGGGATACTGCAGCGAGGTGTGCGCGCCTGGGTGCCGGAGGCCCAGTCAAAAACCGGCTCTGTAGAACAGCGAACGACAACGCGTTCGCTCTCGCCGCCTAAACAACGGTGAGACGCTGACCCCGGGTTAGGCTCCGCGGCCCGGGCAAGGCGCCAATTCAGCGGGCCCGCCTGGTGACAGCGCTGCTCGGTCACCGGGTTAGATTCAGGAGCGGCTCGCTGCCCGAGGAGCCCGTCGGTGGGTATCTCGGGAAGTCAGACTCTTTCCACCGACTACGCGCGTAGATCGCTTCGTGAATGATCTTCGGACCCGGGTTCGACTCCCGGCGCCTCCACCAAGTAACGTCAGCATATTGTTCAGCTTTCCGTCATCGGTAGTAAGCACGGTAGTAAGCGCGGGCGTAACTTCCTGATTTCCCACGACCGCGATCCGCTGCGGCAGGTCGATGATCTGGCCGCGCGGCCGGCGCTCGATCTTGAGCTTGGCGACCTCCTCGCAGAGCGACCTCCACTCGTAGGTGGTGTAGAGGTCGATGGTGCCGGCGCCCTTCTTCGGGTTGTGGGTGCACACCTGCAGCAGGTCGGGGCGCGCGCCATCCATGCGCGTCAGCGAGATCATCGTCCGGCGCAGGTCATGCCCGCGGCGGGCGCGTAGCCCGAGCAATGCGAGGTCCCGGCGCAGGCGCTTGTACGACTCGTTCTTCGAGCGCATGGTGCCGAGCGCGATGCGCGCGCTCTTGGGCATCGGCACGACGAGGTCGTCGGGGCCTGGCGGTCGACCCATCATCTTCGGCCAACCGCCGAGCTTCCACTCCGCGAGCATGGCCGCCAGGGTGGGATGCACCGGCACCCGGCGCGAACGCTTGGTCTTCGTGCGGCCCTTGTCGTAGGAGGTCGCGATGGTCAGGCCCCCGAGGGGCGAGAGCGTCGGGTCGTAGTGCCGCCAGCGCAGCCCGGCGGCCTCGCCATGACGCAAGGCGGCCAGACCCTCGAGCGCGTAGAGCACCTGACGGTCCTCCGGCAGGCGTGGATCGGCGATCAGCATCTCGAGCTCGTCGCGGGTGTAGACGGCCGTGGCGCGCCACTCCGGATCCTTGTCCGTGTTCTCGCCGAGCTGGTACTTGGTCAGCACGCACGGCGAGGTGTCGATGAGGTCGGCCATGTGGGCGTCGCGGAACAGCGCCTTGAGCACGCTGTAGACGTTGTAGATGCTCTTCGGCGCCAGCTTGCCGGCGATGCGCAGCTTGCGGATGAGGTCGATGATGTGGCGCGGCCGCACCTCGTTGAGCTTGAGCTCGCCGAGGGCGGCGTAGATGTGGTGCTCGAGCCGCGACTCCTCGTTCTCGACGTCGGCGATGCCGAGCGCCTTGCGCTCGATCAGCCAGTGCCTGGCGTAGCGCTCGACCGTGAGCGGCCCCTCGGCGGGCGCGGCGATGGTGCTGGTCGCGGCGACGCGGGCCTCGATCTTCTCGAGCAGCTTCTTCGCCTTCGCCTCCTGCCCGACCGGGAAGCCCGTGGCGGCGTAGGTCCACTTGCCGGCCGCGGTCCGGTAGCCGAGGTAGAGCTTTCCTCCTTTGGGGTAGACGGTTCCCATCAGTTCCTCCGCAAGGTGCGCGTTCCACCATCCTCGGTGCCAAGCCCGGTCGAAGCAAACTCAACCGGCATGGCGTGCCAGGATCTGCTGTGCGCGCTCGTCAACGTCGCACGCGGGCTCGTCGGGTGGCCGCGCGAGGAATGCCTTGAGCTCGTCGAGCCGCACCCGCATGAGCCGCCCCGCGCGGTAGCCGGGCAGCACGCCGCGCCAGACCCAGCGGCGGATCGCCGTCGGGTGCACGCCGACGATCTCCGCCGCGGCCTTGGCGGTCAGGTACGTCCTCGCGTCCTCCTGAGGCGGCGGCGCAGGTTCGGCGCGGACCACGGGCGCGAGCTCCTGCCGCAGGATGGGTGGCAGCTCCTCGCGGACGACCTGCCGCACGATGTCGCGCAAGACCATGTCGAGAGTGCCCTCGGGCATCATCGGATCACCTCGGCTTCGGTTGCCGAGCTACCGGATCGGACAATCGGAACCCAGGGATCTCGTACGGAGGCAGCATGACTCGGAAAGGGAGTAGCTCAAGAGCGCAGCGGGACTGCCAGCCCTCGGCCCGAACGGCACCACGCCGCCCACACAGCCGCCACAGAACCAAGCCGTTGGCGAATTCTGCACGAGCCTCGTGCAGAATCGCGGGGCTGCAGGTAGTCGAGGCAGGCGCGACAAAGAAGCTGCCTAGCTGAGCGCTGCTCAGTGCAGGCCACGCTGGGCCGGGAGTAGCACCTTCGCCAGCTCGCCCCACGTCCCGACCGCCTCGCGCACGCGCCCCGCCAGGTCCTCGAGCGCCTTGTGCGGCGACGGGTCCGCGCGGCGTGCCGGGTCATCCCAGTGTCTCGGCACCTCGATGCCCTGCCAGGCTTCGAGCTCGACGTGACCGATCAGCGGTTGTCCTTCGCCGGTGAACCGGACCTGCAGAGTCGGCTGCCCGCGCCAGCCCGTGACCAGGAGGTCGCCGCGGCGCGAGAGGTCGGAGCTCTGCGGCAGCAGCGGTTCCATGCGCGTTTCCACCTCGCGCAGCCAGCCCCCCCAGATGCTCGGATCGGGGACCGGGACGCGCTGCTGGTCCATCAGCGACGCGTGGAGCGACACATCGACTCGCACCCACGGCCTGGCGGTTCGCTTGCCCGTGCGGTCGCCGAACAGTCCGGTGAGCATGTCCTCTTCAGTCGTGGCCGTGCGCGCGGACGCGAGCGCATCCCAGCGCCAGGACAGCTTCGCCGAGATGTGAAACGGCTCCGGCCGGGTGATGCCCTCGAAGCAGGCTTCGTAGTGGCGCGACACGTTGCCGAGGTCGATGGACTCGTCGCCGCGCACGCCGATCTGCGGCGGCCCGGCCTGCCGGAACGCTCGCTCCCACAGCGCCTTGAACTCCTCGTAGCGCACTGCCCCTACTCCAGCTTCACGCGGCCGTCGTCCAGCACCTCCCAGTGCGGGTTGTGCGCGACCTCCCAGGGGTAG
This sequence comes from Myxococcales bacterium, assembly GCA_023248855.1. Classification (GTDB taxonomy): domain Bacteria; phylum Myxococcota_A; class Polyangia; order JAHFDS01; family JAHFDS01; genus JAHFDS01. Next base: position 13,403 of record JAHFDS010000119.1, on the reverse strand, counting down.
CCATCCGGGTCGGCGAAGTAGCCGGAGTAGCCGCCCCAGAACACCCGCTGCGCTGGCTTGAGCAGCTTGCCGCCGGCCGCGACGGCGGCGACGAGCGCGGCGTCCACTTCGGCTGGGCTCCTGACGTTCTGCGCGAGCGCGATACCGCCGAAGCCACTGCCGACCTCGACCTGCGCGTCCTTGGCGAGCTCGGCCAGCGGGTACAGCGCGAGGACAATCCCGCCGGCCGAGAAGAACACGATGTCGCCACTGCTTCCTTTGGCCGGGCGCCAGCCCAATCCGTCCTCGTAGAAACTCCGAGAGCGCGCGAGGTCGCGCACGCCGAGCGTCACGACTGTGATCCTGGGGTCCATGAGGTTCGTCCATATCAGATCCGCGCTGGCCCCGGTACGCCGGATGAAGTCGCGGCGCCGCGACGCAGCACACCGCACGCGCGCAACCGCGAGCAGACCATCGGTCCACGCCGACTTTCGTTCATTAACGAAAGTCGAGATATAGCGAAAATTCAGGGGCACCCAGATGTTTCGGTATATACTGTTTTTCGTTCATGGACAAAACAGCCGCCAAAACGAAAAATGCCGTGCGCTTGCGACTGCCGGCGACGGTCGCTGGGTGGCTCCCGACGCGCTCATGGCTCGATGTTCGGGTGGGAACGCCTCCCTGGATCGAGGTGGCGAGGCGGCGCGTCCCGGTCGAGATCCACCCCCTGCCGTCCTCCATGACCGACGACCAGGTGGCCGCAGCGCTGCCTCTCTTCTCGGCGAAGGCGCAAGCCCGTATGAACGTGGTCACGAGCCCGTTCCTTCGCCGCGGTGTGCGCGACCTTCTCGAGGAGCGCGGAGTCGCCTATGCCGATTCCCAGGGGCACATCCATCTCGTCTGGGACGGCGTGCTGCTCCACATCGACGCTCCGACACCGCGGTCGTTGCGACAACGCCCGGTCGAGGGGCTCGGGCCAAGCGGCGTGCGTGCCGTGCAGGCTCTCCTCCAGGCGCCCGGGGACGAACCGATCCAGCTTTCGCGCCTCGCCGCGCAGGTGGGGCTGTCCCTCTCGCAGACACACACGGTCCTGGACAGACTCGAAGCCGTTGGCCTGCTGCGCTCCAGCGGAAAGGGACCGTCGCGTCGGCGCACCGTCATCGACCGCACGCAACTCCTCGCCTGGCTCGCGGCGCAGCCGACCGCGCGACGACGAGAGCCGCGGCTCGACGTCGCGGTCTACGCTCGAAGGCCGGAGGACCTCTGGCATCAAGTGTCCAAGGCGCTGGACAAGGCGGGCACAGCCCACGCCCTGACGGGTGCCGCGGGCTGTGTTGCCTACGGAGTCGCGCCCACAGCTGTTCCCCTGTCCACGGTCCGCATCACGCCGGGTGTGGCCCTCGAGGCCGCCGCACATCTGCTCGGCGCCGAGGTGACGGATCGCGGCCCAAACCTTCGGCTCCTTCGTGACACCGGAGAGGTCGGCTGTATAGGAGCGGAGCGCCGAGACGGGGTCTTCGTGGCGCCGCCCATTCGGGTGTACCTCGACACGCTCAGCGACAAGCGCGGCGAAGACCTCGCGCAGCAATTCAGGGAGGTGGTTCTTGGCTATTGAGGGCGGTCACGCGAGCGAGTACGACCCTCTCCTCCAGCCCAAGCTTCGAGCCGAGGCCGTACGCGTCATCCGAGCCTTCAGCTTCGCAGGCGCCCACGTCGTGATCGTCGGGGGGCTTGTCCCATCCTTGCTGGTGCCGGAGCCCGACGCCGGGATGGAGCGCCACATCGGCACGCAGGACCTGGACCTGTGCCTCAGCGTCGCGCTCGTCGACGGAAACGTCGGCAACTACGAACGACTCGAGCGGACCCTGAAGGACGCCGGGTTCGTGATGGCGCGCGAGGATGGCCAGCCGGTGAGCTGGCGGTGGCGGGGTGGCCTCGACATGCCCTTGACCGTCGAGTTCTTCTGTCCCACCGGTCCCGGTCGCGAGCCCGGGCGGCTGTATCGTCCAGGCGGCGTCGTCGGTGGCAAGCTTTCGGCGCTGGTGCTGGCGACGGGTCGCCTCATCGATGCCGACGTACGCGATGTTGAGGTGGATGTGGACCTGCCGGGTGGCGGCGGTGCGACCAGGCAGTCGCTCAAGATCGCCGGCCCGGCCGCGTACCTGGCCGCGAAGGCCGATGCGCTCCGGCGGCGCACCAAGAACAAGGACGCCTATGACATCGTCTGGCTCGTCGAGTCTTGGCCTGGAGGGCAACCGGCGCTGGCAGCTGCGATCCGCGCCACTCCGATCGTGGGTGACGAGGAATTCCTCGCGGCGCTCGACGATCTCGAGCGCGAGTTCGCGACTATCGACTCCGCCGGTGCGGTGAAGTACGGCCGTTTCATGGCCGAAGACGCCGCCTCGCATGACCGATTCGCGCGCCGTGCAGTGGGCGCCGTGGCCGCCTTGCTACGAGAGCTCCGGGCCTGATCTGCCTGCCCCGGGCCGCGTCGGCCGCGCTCCGCTGGGAAGTGCGACCCTCGAACCTACTCGAGCAGCGACTGCATCGCTGGGCGATGCTGCTCGATCCAGCGCATCGTGCGTCCGGCGTGGCCGAGCGCCTTCGCCTTCTCGTAGTGGTGGTCGGCGTAGTCGATCGCTTGCTCGGCGGCGATCGGGTCCTCGGCGTGGTGGTGGTAGAACGCGGCCGCGAGCGCCTGCTTGGCTGCGCTGGCGTGGTGCTCGGGATCGTTCGAGCTGTCTGCGCGCTGGTGCCAGTGGGTCATGGCGCGATCCATGTGCGGAGCGAGGCGCCGAGCGTGGGAGGCGTAGACGGGGCGTCCGGTCTTGGTCGTGTAGGCGACCTTTCCGCCCCGCGAGCCCGGTCCACCAGGTGTCGGACGCGCGCCGCCGATCTCGACGGGCGCGTAGGCTTTGGTGAACCTGGCGGTGCCGAGCCGGAACGGATCGCGCACGAGGAGGGAGGGCAGGTGCTCCCTGACCTCATCGAGCGCGATGGCGCTTGCCGAACGCGCCAGGGTTCGCTGCGCGTCCGCTCGTGCGATCTGGGCAAAGTGCCCGAGCACCCGCGCCGCGAGCAGATGCTTCTCCTCCGGCGTGAGCTGCCTGACCGTGAGGTCCGCCAGGGCGGCGGGCATGAGCGCTTCGTCCGCCGGGAGAATCACGCTCGCGATCGCGCGCTCGAGCGGCGTCAGCTCCGCGCCGTCGCGCCACTTCCAGAGCACGCCGAGGACCGTGTGCAGCGCGCCCTCGAAGTCGAGACTGCCATCGGCCCAGCGGCGAAACACGCGCTGAGCGACGTCCGGACGATCGCTCGGCACGCGCAGCTGCGGACGGTGGTTGATGAGCTCGAGGCTCGGGCGGAGGGGCCGGCGCTCGACCGCCTTGATGAGTTCTGGCTTGGCCGGCGGGTCCCCGGGATCGCCATCGGAATCTCCGTCGTCCGGGCCGTCCGTGCGCCCGTCACCGTCACCATCTCTGCTCGCGTTCTGCGAGCCTGGCGCCGCGGGCGCGCGTGCCACGTCGCTGCCACGCGCCGGCTCGGCGGCGAGGGCATGCTCCATGGCACAAAGGGCGTGGAGGAGCGCGGCCTCGGCGTCGCCCTCTTCGGCAGCGTCGTTCGCGAGCTGCATGTGTGACGTGGCGGGGTCGGCGCTCTTGCGCAGCGCCGCAATGGATCGCTGCAGCCGGTCGGGCGCGGTTGGCCCAGGGATCCGCTCTTGAGCGCGGCCCGCGTTGCGGGCGCGTCCACCGCGGCTGGCCATCGCAGCCAGCCGCGTCTGCTTCACGGGCCTGAGGGACGGAGCCCCGGTGATCGTCTTCGCGAAGTCGGTCGATCGCCGCAGGGTGGCCGCGATGAACGCTGCGGTCAGGACGCGGCGTGCTGGCGACAGGCTCTTGTCGAGGCGAGCCTTGCCGGCCTGGTACGGAAGCTCCCCGCCATCGGCCTCCTCGGACAGGCCATGCCGGTCGTGGCCGTGCAGTCCGAGGAAGCGGTTGAGCTCCACGGGGTGCGCGCCACCACCCTCCCTGCCCATCGCGCCAAGCGCAGCGTGGCGGACGCCCTCGGAGGAGCGCAGCTCGGCGTGGCGCTCCGCCACGTACTCGGGGAAACGCGCGTGCGTCCGCGCACGAGCGTGGTCCTGGATGCCGACGTGATCCTTGTCGCCGGTGATCTCTCGTGCGAGCCCCGCTGCCCTGGTGCCGTGCTCCGCTGCGTTGGCGGCGTGGCGATCCATGTTGGCCTTGTGGCTGGCCACCTGGGCGTGTCCGTCCAGGCGCGCCAGCGCCTGCCGCGCCTCGCGATCGAAGAGCAGCGCGCCCTTCCGATCGCCGCCCTCACGCTTGACGTCGCGCAGGTGAAACAGGAGCTTGGCGGCCTGGCGGAGCACCTCGCCCGCCTCGCGGTGCCCGGCGGCCGACATCGCGTGGTGCTCGGGCGCAGAAGCGTCGGCGTCGAGGTGGATGGCATCCCCGTCGTGCGTGTAGAGGCCGGGCGCTGGCGCCGCGCCCTTGATCAAGGCAGCGATGGAGCGCTGCAGATCGTCCAGGGGCGACCCGCTGGCAAATGGGCCGCCCCGAGCACCCGGCGACAGCCGGATGGACCTCGCGATGTGGGCGCTCAGGGCCCTGGTCTCGAGACCCGGCGTCACCGTCACGGAGGGAGCCGCGCTCGGCACCAACTGTCCGCGTAGGCGGGGAGGAGAGATCGTGGGAAACAAGGTTCTCATGGGGGCCTCACAGCGGGCGCGGCGACCGATCGGCGGACGCGGCGAGGAACTCGCGGATGGTGCCGAGGGGCACGCAGAGGGCGAGCTGGGTGACCAACCACTCCTTCCAGGTCGGGATCACGACCGGCACGGCCACGAGCTCGGCGCGCGCGTTGGCGACCGCGCCGCCGGAGCTGCCGAAGAAGACGAAGCTCGTGATCGCCCAGAGGTTGGCGCCGCGCGGCTCCTTGGCGCTCAGGACCGCGGGCGCAGCGACGCCCGCGAGGCCCATGGGGGCGGCAACGACGAAGAGCTCGTCGTAGAGGCCGGGCTCGTGCTCCGCGAGCGGCAGCGCGGGGATCTCGAAGTCAGTCTCCGCCCGGAGCAGGGCCAGGTCGTGCTCCGGGTCGACGGAGACGACCTGGGCGCGCATCTCCCTCGGGACTCCCGCGTCGTCCTGGGCTTCGATGCTGATGGCGTTGCCCGGACCGGCGCTGGCGACGACATGGCGGGCGGTGAGCACTATCGCGACGCCGGCACCGCTGCTGATCACGGTCCCGGAGGCGGTCGTGCCTGCCTTGGTGCGCACGATGACGGCCGAATCGGCGACCCGCTGGTAGACCTCGGCCGGCGACAGCCCGGGCGCGGTCGTCCTGCAGGCGCTCAGCAGCACGAGCGTTGCCATCGGGAGCGCTGACGGGGTTCTGATCATGACTGCACCGCTTTCTTCTTGAGCCGCCGGACCCAGCGCCGCGCGAACGCGTTCGCGGGCCGCTCATCGAGGTACTGGGCCGAGCCCTTGCCGTGCTTCTGGGCCTGGTAGAGGTGCCCGATCTCGTGGAGCAGCGTGTCGAGGAGCACCTCCGGCTCCTCGCTCGCGATGGTCGAGTAGGCCATGTGGATGGCGTTGCGCGCGGCGTCCGCGATGCCGAGCACGAGCGCCGGCGGGAAGTCGTTGGCGTGGTGGAATGCGTAGGGCTCGTCACCCAAGAACTGCACCAGGCTCTCGGGGCTCTCGTGCACCACCAGGCGCGGTTTCGGGAACCCCTTCGGCATCTCGGACAGGCAAAGGGCGAGCATGCTGTAGACGTCGTCGAGCTTCATCGCGCTGCTCCTTCCTTCGTCAGAGGTTCCTCGGCACCGGTGCGGGCGCCGCACCCTGTTGCGATCCGTCCTCGGGCGCGGCGGCCTGCGGCTCCGGCGGCCCGCCGCCAGCGGGCGGCCCTTGCTGCGCCTGCTGCGCCGCCTGCATCTGCTGCTGGCGTAGCTGGGCCCAGACCGGGTTCAGGACCACCTGTCCGGAGCCGTCCGGCAGCGGCGGAAGGTCGGCTTCCGCGCGCACCTCGTCGAGCGTCTTGTAGGTGGTGATCTCCTGGGTGCGCAGCTGCATCTTGTCGGGCTCGCTGAGCTCGTCGAGCCCGACGAAGTCGAAGTAGAAGTGGTCGTCGATCGGAGACAGGACGTAGTGGTTGATCGTCCGTGCGATGAAGCGGAGCAGCGGCCGCAGCCCGTTCTCCTTGGAGTCGTTGAGCCGTCCCTCGGAGGGAGACTCGAACAGCGCCTGCGACGTGCCGCCGCGGGCGATGTCGAAGTTGATCTCGGCGGGGTCCATCCCGTAGAGCGCGGTCGAGAGCTTCAGCAGGTACTCGACCCACTGGTTGAACTCCATGTCGCGGTTGTTGAGCTGGAGGTTGATGTACTCGAGGCCCTCGCTCTGGAACATGGGGAGGCGCCAGGCGTTCTGCACGCCGGTCATCTGCGCCGTCCAGTAGGTCTTGAATGCTTCGAGGCTCTCGGGGTCGGGCGTGTCGGTCTTGAAGTTGAGGATGCCCTTCGGGATGGAGCCGTTGCGGAAGAAGTTGCGGTTGTACTCCTCGGCCCAGAGGAGCGAGGTGACCGTCAGGACGAGCTGCTCGAGCTCGCTGAACCCGTAGCCGTTGGCGTGGAGATCGGTGCGCGGGTTGCGCACGCAGAACGCGAGCTCGTCGCGCGAGTAGTAGTTGACGATCTGCCCCTGGAAGAGCTGGATGTAGTCGACGTGCGACGGAGCCGGGAGCATCCGCGCGCGGCCGAATGGCCCGGGCGCCTGGTTCTCCATCGCGCGCTGCGCGCTCTCGATGGAGCCAGCGCCCGCGCCGAAGCCGCTGCCTTCGAGATCCTCGTCGGTGACCGCGATGCGGATCGTCGAGGCGTCGATGGCCATGAAGGCGCAGGGCCGTCCCGCGCGGTCGGGCACGAGCTCGATCGCCGCCTGATCGAAGGTCAGCGAGTCGCGCACGAACTTGCGCAGGAAGGCGTCGAAGTCGTCCCACGGCCCGCGCGTGATCTCGCGGATCGCGTCGGGCTTGCCGCAGGTCGCGATGAAGCGCTCGAGCTCCTTGATGAACAGCTTCTCCGAGCGCGTGGTCTGATGCTCGGGATCCTTGTGCTTGACCTCGAAGCCGAGCGACCGGGTCAGCCGGTAGGGCGACGAGAACGCCGACACCTGGCTGATGCGGCGCGTGAGGATCGCGGCCACCACCGTGAGCTGCCTCGCGATCCGGCGCAGCACGTCATAGCTGAGCGAGAGCCGGCGGTCCTTGTAGCCCATCGCCGCGACCAGCGAGAACGGGTCGAACTGGATGCTGCGCAGCGGATGGACCGGCGCGCCCTGCGGAAGCTCGGTGCGCCAGCCCTTCGCGAGCGCGGAGCGTTGCATCGCCTCGAGCGCCGCATCGATGTCGGTGCGCGGGCCGAGGAGCGCGCCGAGACGCCCGAGGAGACCGCGCGCGGGCATGGCCCGGGCGTCCGTCATCGCCCGCCTCGATGTCCATCCGCGTCGGAGACCACGAGCGCGCTACAGCTCCTGGCCATGCCGGTGAAGAAGAGCTCGGGCTCGATGACGAGGTTGGGACCACGGGAGATCGAGCGTGCGATCGGGCGTTCTCCTCGGCGCGCCGGTGCGCTTGGGATCGAGCTTCGCGCCGCCCGCGTGGCGCCTCGCACCGCACCGAGGGCTGCCTGGGCCGCGCCGAAGGCTGCGCCGGTCGGGCTCTCGGGCAGCCTGCGCACCGCGTGCTCGGCGACGTCGCCGGCGTCCTCGGCGATCACGAGCGCAGGCGATCGACGCGCCGGGGCGGCGCCGGTTGCCGGCTGCGCGGTTGCGCTGCGCGCGGGGGTGCGAGGCTTGGTCATGGCGGGCTACGGCTCCGGCACGACGGGCGCGAGGTTCACGCCGTGGACATTGAACGAGCCGCTCACGTCCGCGGCGCTGCGCGGCTGACCCGGCAGCGCTTGCTGGCGACCGAGGCCCTGGGCTGCCTTGGCTTCGAGGGCCCGCTCCTCGAAGGACCGCTGGGGCCTCCGCGACGGCCCAGCGGGCAAGGCGCTCGGCTTGCGCTCTAGCTGGTTGGCGGTCCCTGTGAGGCGCTCGAGCACCAGGTCGAAGCCGGCGGGCTGGACCTCGAGCAGGCTCGTCTCCTTCTGTCCGGTCCCGAGCTGGAAGGCACGGCCCGCGGCGCTGGTGAAGGAATGACCGGGGCCGAGGCGGCCGATCTTGCCCGAGGTCAGGTCCTTGACCCAGAGCACGCCGGAGAGGACGAACACCGTGAGCTGGCCGACCTCGGCGCGCCGGACGCCCAGGTTGGCGCCGGCGCCGATCACCTCGACGTGGACCTCGAAGGCCTCGGTCGCCGCGAGCTTCCGGCGGAAGCCCCAGGGCGTCACCTGGGTGAGTGGCCCAGCCTGGGTCTGTTTGGTGCGAGCCAGGGTCTCGTCATGCTTCCTCATGGCGCAGGTCTCCTTCGGGGGCGCTCGGATGCCGCCGCTCCAGGTACTGTTGGAGAGCAAGCGGGTCGGCGAATCGACCCGCGAGGACGCTACGCGGCGGCCTTCTTGAGGAGGTCGTGGCCGAGTGCGGCGAGCTCCGGACGGGACTCCGGCTCGCCCACAAGGTGGTCGACGTAGGGGCCGATCAGCGCCTCGAGATCGGTTGTCGGACCACACCGAAGGCGCGTGGCGCAGGGCTCGCTTGGCGCCGGCTCCCGCACGATCTGACCGCCGCCGGCCTTGGCCTCTTCCAGCGTCACCTCGCTCGCCGCCACGACCGCGTCGTCTGCGTCATGAGGGACCAGGACCTCGACGAAGTCACCGGGCCTGACGGTACCGAGCTCCCCTGGCGTCAGGCGCAGGAAGCGAGGCGCACCGGTCTCGACGCGCTCGAGCACACCCGTGTCGAGATCCGCGATCGCGTAGCCACGCGGCTGGTTGGCGTCGCCCCAGGTCTGGTGCGTCGTCGCCCCGATGTACGCGATCCGTCGCGGCTCGTCGATCCACTGCGGCAGGTGGTAGTGCCCGGACAGGACGAGGTCGAAGCCGTCGGGCACGTCGCCGGCCGCGAGCTCGGCGGCCATGCGGTACTCGTGAGGACCGGTCCTGGCGCCATTGAATCCCGCATGCAGAACCAGCAGCCGTCTTGCTGCGTCCGCCGGCGCGGGCGGGATCGCGCCGAGCAGTCGGCGCACCTCGTCCGTGTCCTCGGTGTAGGGAATCGCGTAGATCGCCAGGCCGGGCGCCCGGGGACGCCTGTACCACCCCGGCTCGTCCATGACCACGACGTGCGCGAACGCCTTGAACACCTCGAGCGCGTGCCGGCCCGCCTTGTCGGCCTGGTCGTGGTTGCCCACCAGCAGGAAGAGCGGCAGGCCGTCCTCGCCGAATTGCGCGATCTCGGCGTGCACACCATTGAGGGCCGGCACGTCGAGGCGCCCCATGGTGTGGAACAGGTCGCCGCCGAACACGACCGCGGCCGCGCCGGCGTCGCGCGCGCCGTGTCGGACGCTCGTCATCGCGTCGAGGGCGTCCTGCAGCCGGCTGTTCCGCCCGTTCGGCAGCACGCGGGCGTACTGCGCGAACGGGTGCGCGTGAAGGTCGGAGAAGAGCGCGACCTTCATGGCTACCAGTACCTCGGCACGGCGTCGAAGCTGGCGCGGCGCCAGATCTCCGAGTCCTTGCACCGCAGGCAGATCCGGTTGTGCGGCCCCTTGGACCGGAAGCGCTTGTCGCAGCGCAGGCACCGCCGCAGCTTCGGCGCCTCGGCCACAGCGCCGTCGGGCTCCTCGAGCTGGGCCAGGTTGCGCTGCGCCCGATCGAACTCGAGCTTGTACGCGCGCTCGAAGGCCCGGCGCGCCTTGATGCAGTCGAGGGCGAAGCAGTAGGTGCGCCGGCCCGCCTGAGGCTTCACCTCGAAGGGCTGGCGGCAGTAGCAGCAGATCCGGTGGATGAGCATGCGGACTCCCGATGGGGTTCATCGAGGTGTCCCGCGCCGAGCAGGTCGGCCAATCGATCTCGAGCGCTGGCTACTTCTGACGCTCTTCCGATCTGCATCGGCTGCGGGATGTGCGCCGCCGCGTGCCCGGCCGAAGCGATCTTCAGCGACGACGAGGTACCATTTGCGTCGAGGCCGTCGATCGAAGCAAACGCGGCATTCTTCCGGAGGCGACAAGCGGATAGGATCCCGAGAGCCTAACTCGCACGCTTGCCAGGAGCCCCCGCGTATGGCAGCCATGTTGCAGTGCCAATCGAAGCGGGACGGGTGGTGGGCTGCATCCTGGGCGGTGCCATCGGCGATGCGATTGGCGGGCCCTTCGAGGGCAAGAAGGGCCCCATCTCGGTCGGTGTGAGCCACGCCTGGCGGCTGTCGGACGACACGCAGCTCACGCTCGCGACGATGGAAGGGCTGGCCGCCGGAATGCCGGTCTCGCCTGCTCGGATCGCCGAGCGCTTCGCCGCGTGGTTTCGCGAGGGACGGATCACTGGGATCGGGTCGAGCACGCTCAAGGCGATGCGTGACCTGGTGGCCGGGGCCCACTGGGCACTCGCGGGCGCGAAGGGCGATCGGGCGGCAGGGAACGGAGCGGCGATGCGCGCGGCCCCGCTGGCGTTCGTGTTCGACCCGCACAGCGCCGAGGATCGTGTGCTGCTCCGCGACGTCTGCCGGATCACGCACCACCACGAGGAGGCGTACGTGGGCGCTCTGGCGGTCGTCCTGGCTATTCACGCGGTAGCGCACGCCGGGGTCAACGATTTCGTCTCCGCCGTGGCGGATGCGCTCCCTGACTCCGTAGTACGGGATCGGCTCAGGGCCGTCGCAGAGATGGCTTCCAGCACGTCGGTAGTCGAGGTGGCGGGTCGCATCGGCTGTTCTGGCTATGTGGGGGAGTCGGTGCCATTGGCGCTGCACGCCGCCCGGTGCGCCGCATCGGAGGGCTTCGAGGCGGTGGTCCTCGGAGCTGTGTCGGCCGGCGGCGATACGGACACGATCGCAGCCATCGCCGGGCAAATCGCGGGTGCCCAGCTTGGTGTCGCAGGCATCCCACCGGAGATGCTCGCGCGTATCCCCGGTGTTGACAGCCTTCGGGCGCAAGTCGGTGCATTCGCTGTGCTCGTCAACGGTGGGCGGTGAGTCGCCGCGTTCTTCTCGTCGAGAATCACGCAATCTTCGCGGCGACCGTGAGCCGGACGTTCCTCGGCGAGTTCTGTGTGACGACGGTGGCCAGCCTGGAGCAGGCGCGGCAAGCGCTGGCTACGCCCTTCGATCTGCTACTTGTCGACTACGACCTCGACGACGGAAAAGGTGATGCTCTCGTTCGCGAACTTCGCCTTGCGGGCTCGCGCGTGCCCATCATCGCAATCTCTTCACACACTGCGGGAAACGAGGCAATCCTCGCAGCTGGGGCTGACGGCGTTTGCCCCAAGACCGAGTTCCAGAATATCGGACGGGTGATCTCCTCTCTTGATGCCACGAGCGGGGCGACCGAAGCATCCCGCACCGAGTGGCAGACGGCAGTGCTTGTCGAGGCGGCAGGTGCCGCTGGGCAAGACCGGGCGATGGTCGCTCTCATCGGTGATTCCGTCTTGATCGCGCTGGCTGATGGCGCGGGAGGTCGTGCCGGCGGCGCCGAAGCGGCCGACATGGTGCTCGAGATGGTCAAGGGGCTCGGCGCACGGACCGATGATTTGGCGCGCCCTGATCGATGGGAGGACGCATTGCGTCGTCTCGACGCCGACATCTGCCGGGCACCCGCAGCGGGCGAGACGACCGCTGTGCTCATCCTGGTTCAGCCGGACGGCGTCGTCGGCGCCAGCGTGGGCGACTCGGAGGCGTGGGTCGTAGGCGACGTGAGGCGGATACTTACCCAGCACCAGGTGCGCAAACCGATGCTCGGCAGCGGGCAGGCGCGACCCGTCGGCTTCGAGTGCGGGCGGCTCGAAGGCACCCTTGTCGTTGGGTCAGACGGCCTCTTCAAGTACGCGTCCGCAGCTCGTATCGGCGAGGTCGCGTGCGGTCCGTTCGACGGGGAAATAGCCGCTCAGTTGGTGGGCCTCGCCAGGCTCCGCAGTGGGGGCCTTCCGGATGACATCGCCGTGGTCGTTTGTCGAGGCGTCGGCGTCGCAACCGGCCATGAGCGTTCTCGATTCAGTCGGAGGCCGCGAGGAGGGCAGAGCAAGTCTTGATCACCTCGGGCCCTGGACGCGACCGCAGCGGAGGTCGCTACCTCTTCGCCACCCGCATCAGATCATCCGCGAACTGGTCGCGGGTGGTGCCCTTGCCCCGTGCCCTTGCTGCCAGGGACGCGAGCATCGCCTCCTCTTCCGGCGAGAGGTCGTCCGAGCCGGGCTCCCGGGCCGGCGCCGCGCGGTCCACGGCGGCGCGCGCTGCCGGGTGGTGGATGAACGGCGGCTGCTCACCGGCAGGCTCCTCGGCCGTGGTCCCGGCGGACGTCGTGCGGTGCTCGCCACTGGTCACCGGCGCGGAGCCGAGCAGGCGGCTGCCGCAGGCGGTCTGGCGGAACAGCGCCTCGACGGTGTCGCTCTCCTTCTGCTTGTAGATGCCATCGAGGGCGAAGCGCTCGAAGCGGGGGTCGGCGAGGTCGAGGTCGATCGTGGGGATCGAGGGGAAGACCTCGCCGTAGTCGTAAACCTGCTTGCCGGCGAAGAACTTGCCTTCGGCGGGCAGCTTCTTGATCTGGACGTCGAAGTTGTCGGGGATCTCGGCCGGCTTCATCGACAGCACGAACTTGAACGCGGTCAGGATGGGCTCGCCGAGGTTCGGCGAGCAGGCGAAGACCTGGGCGCCGTCGTCGATGTGGCTCTTGCCGCCGCCCTTGAGCCAGACCACGTTGAAGAGGTAGTTGAGGCGCGGGCGGTAGTCGCTGAGCGCCTTCTTCTCCTCGGGCGAGCGCTGCTCGAAGGGCACCGCCCAGAGCTGCTCGAGGGCCTCGCAGACCGGGCACGGGCCGAGCGAGTCCTCGTCCTTGCGCCGGGGCAGTCCGAGCTTGTTCATGCGGCGCGTACAGAGGGCCGTCTTGGTCTCGCCCGTCGGTCCGAGACCGAAGTGGACCCAGACCGCGCGCCAGAAGCGGCCTGCGTGCGGCGGCGTCGTGGTCCAGGGCGGCAGGATCTTGAGGACGTTGATCCCGACCGGCAGCTGCGACGGCGACAGGAACTTCATCTTGTCGGTGCGCTTGCCGCGCGCGAGCTTCGCCTCGTCGATGTCGGAGAGCGCCTGGGTCGCGCCACCGACGTCGATGGCGTAGCGCTCCCGGATGCGGCCGCCCTCGCCGGGCACGTCGAACGGAACTTCTTCTCTTGCGTCCATGTCTTCTCTCCTTGTGGTCAGTCGCTGGTCACTTGATCGGGGTTCGCGGGGGCAGGGCCGTGACGCGGCCGTTGC
>JAHFDS010000519.1 GCA_023248855.1 Myxococcales bacterium | reverse complement strand
CAGGAGCGCTTCCGAGGGGAGGTAACGCGCTTGCAGCTCCGCCACGCCCTCGGGGATCCCGCCCACCTGGCACGCAAAGTTGGCCTCGGCGAGGTGCGCGTGGTGGCGGATGCCGCTCTTGCCGGCGCGCAGGGCGGCCACGAAGGCGTCCTTGCCGTGCGCATTCGGCGCGAGCACGCCGAGACCGGTGATGACGACGCGGTGTCCGGAGGAGGGCTCAGGTGTGGTCACGGGGGACTCCCATTCCCGCCACCGTGCCGCGCGCGACGGGGGTGCCGTCTGCGAGGCGGAGCAGGACATTCGATTTGAGCTTTCGGCGGCGCCAGAGGATCTTCTCGGCCTCGACGATCACGGTCTGTCCGGGCCGCACGATCTGCTCGAATTCGATCTGCGCCTCGGTGAACAGGGTCACCGTCCTTTGCACCTCCTCGCGCGGCAGCTCGAGCGCGAGCAAGTGGATGCCAAGGGCGACGAGGCCCGTCTGACACATGGTCTCGATGAGGATCACGCCCGGCGTCACGGGATCGCCGGGGAAATGCCCGGCGTAGAACCACTCGTCGGGACGAAACGTGTACTCGCCGGTGGCGCCTGCCTCGTCGATCGCGAGCAGCCGATCGAGGAAGCGAAACGGGCGCTGCTGCGGCACCAGCGAAAGCACCTCGGCGGGTGTGATGGGGCCCTTTGTCATGTGCCGCTCCGGTCCATGATGCCACCCCTGCTGCGCTCGCTCGGCGCCGGATAATCTGGGTACGCAATGCCGAGGAACATGCCCACCTTGGCGTCCTTGATGGTGTAGATGAGCTCGCCGTCGACCAGCACGCGGGCGCTGCCGACCGCGACCGCGGAGCCGGAGTCGCGCAAGAGCGAGAACCGCCGGATGTCGACCTCGTAGCGGACCAGGCGATCGTGCGGCCGGATCTGGCCGGCGAACTCGACCTCCTTGCAGCCGAGCGCGCGGCCCGAGCCCGGCGCGCCCGCGGCCGCGCAATACAGGCCCACGAGCTGCCACACCGCGTCCACGCCCAGACAGCCCGGCTGCACCGGGTCGCCGCGGAAATGGCAATGGAAGAACCAGTCGTCGAGGCGCACGTCGCGCTCGCCGACAATGCGGCCGCGCGCGCCCGCCCGCGAGAGCTCGACCACACGGTCGAGCATCAGCATGGGCGGCGACGGCAGCCGGATGAACTCGGCCGGGGCGTCGGCGACGAGATTACCCTGCGAAAGGCCGAGCAGCTCGGCCTGCGTGTAATGATCGCGCTCCACGAACTCCGCGTATCGCATCAATGGCTCTCCCGCGCGGCGCTCACGCGTCCACCTCGAGCGCGAGGCTCGACCAGGTCAGGCCGGAGCCGACCACCACCACGAGCACCACGTCGCCCGCGCGGAGCTCGTCCCAGTGCTGGGAGAGCACGGTGGGGGCGCCAGCGGCGCCGGTGTTGCCGTGCATCACGATGTTGTGCCAGTGCTGCGCCTCGGAAATGCCGGCCCGCCGCGTGACCGACTCCAGCATGAGCAGGTTCGCCTGGTGGCCGACAAAGCGCAGCGTCCCGCCGGTCTCGCCGACGCGCGCCCGCGCCACGGGCAGGAGGGGCTCGAGACAGCCGAGCGTGGTCTTGATGGCGAAGCGCTGCACCGCGCTGCCGTCCTGCGCGAAGTGCCCATGGCGCGGGATCGTGACCGCGCCGGCCCCCACGGGGGACGACGCCAGGGTCGTGTGCGTGACGCGCAGGCGCGACGGCACCTCGGCCGAGAGCACCGCGGCGCTGGTGGCGTCGCCCCATAGCACCGCGGTGGAGCGATCGCTGTAGTCGACCACGCGCGTGGTGTTCTCGGGGCTCACCACGAGCACGTAGGGGCGCGCCGGATCGCCGAGCGGGCGACCGAGCTGCGCGAGCAGGTGCAGGTGCGCGCCGAAGCTCGAGCACGCGGAGTTGAGGTCGAACGCCGGGGCCTCGATGCCGAGCGCCGCCGCGATGCGACACGCCTCCGCCGGGATGCACATGCCGGGGCAACAGCCGCCCGCGATGACGAGGCCCACCTCGCCCGGGCCGATGCCAGCGCGCTCGAGCGCCAGGAGCGCGGCGCGGCGCCCGGTCTCGACGTTGTCGTGGCGCTGCGCCTCCTCGGCGGCGCGCGGATCGCGGTTCTTCGTCTGCCGGATGTAGTCGAGCGGCAGCACCGTGCGGCGCGCGCGCACGCCCACCCGCTCGAGGATCCACTCCTCGTTGGTGCCGATGTCGAGCGACTCGAGGAACGCGTTGTCGATCACGTCCTCGGGATGGAAGTGGCCGAGACCGTGCAGGTACAGGGGGCGCTCGGAATGGGGCATGGCCGGGGACCTGGACACGATCAACCCGCGATGTGCTCGCCGCCGTCGACGCGCAGGATGGCGCCATTGACCCAGCGCGCCTCGTCGGTGCAGAGCAGACAGATGAAGTCGGCGATGTCCTCGGGCAATGTCAGGCGACCAAACGGATTGCGCAGCCGCGCCGACGCCTTCATGCGATCGCTGCCCGGGATGAGCCGCAGCGCGGGCGTGTCGGTGACACCGGCCTGCACCACGTTCGTGCGCACGCCGAAGGGGGCCAGCTCCACGGCCATCGAGCGGGCGACCGCCTCGAGCGCGGCCTTGGCGGCGCTCACGGCCGCGTAGCCGCGCCACGCGACCTCGTTGCCCTCGCTGGTCATGCCGAGCACCCGCGCATCGGCGGCGAACAGGCCCCGCCGCAGCAGATCCTGGGCCCAGGTCACGAGGCTAGTGCCCATGCTGTAGACGGTGCGCGCGAAGTCCTCGTCCTCGAGGAAGGCGTCGGTCGAGTACGCCGGCGGCGAGGACAGCGCGCTCAGGGGATCGGCCCCGCCCCCCCCGAGCACCTCGGACACTGCGGCCTCGAGGGCCTCCGGCGCGATGCCGAGCCGCTCCGAGAGCCGCGCCCGCGCGCGCGCCGTGGCGTCCCCGGCTCCCGGTCCGAGCGGCGCCAGGAGCTTCAGGTTGCCGAACGCGATGGAGTGCAGGAGCACGCGCACCTTGGCGCCCGCGAGGTGCGCGGCGAGGTCGTCGAGCACGTGTTTTCGGCCCTCATCGGAGAGCGCGTCGAGGTTCCAGGTCAGGAGCGTCACGCCAGCCTCGCGGATGGCAGCGAGCTCGCGCTCGATGGCGGGCATCGCGCCCTTGCGGTCGCGGTGCACGATGGCGATGGGCATGCCGGAGCGCGCCAGCTTCTTGGCCGTGGCCAGGCCAAACCCGCTGGATCCCCCGAGGATCAGGGCAAACGAACCATCTTCGAATCGAATCGCCACGTGGCTCTCCCCGGACTAGGGTTCCTGCGGTCGAGGCCCTCGACCGGACACGACATCATGCGCATCCCGTGTCACGGTTCGGTCAAAGTCTGCCCACGGCTCCAACAGCATCGCGACCGGTCGCGTCACCTGACCGACCGCGTCACCGCTACTCTCGAGCCGGCGCGATGGCGCGACGCGGCGGGCGCCTTCAGGGTGCGGGCGCGAGCCGATCGAGGTACGCGAGGTACGCGGGGGGGAGCGCGCGGGTAGCCTCGAAGGCGACGCCCAAGGCCCCAACCTGACCCGCGAGACCCTGCCGCACCCAGGCCACGGTACCGAGGATTGCCACCTCGTCCTCCGATGGAAGCATGAGGTGCACACGGATCCGTGTGCCGGGCTTCTCGACGCCCGGCATCAGCAGAGTGCACCCGCCGAGGCTCACGTTGACGCTCTCGGTCTCGACGAGCCGCCCCTGCTCACCCGTGCCAACCTCGTACGCCGCCTCGAGCGCCACAGGATGGCGCGGAAACCTGCGCTTGTCGTGCATTCGTTCCCCCCCGTCGTCGAGACGGTGGCGTCAGCATAACACCGCTCTATGGGAACCTCAGTAGACGTTCGAGTCGGGCGTGACGTAGTAGCCGGACATCATGCCCGCGGGGTGCAGCGGGGTGATGTCGCAGGTGGTCATGCCGCCCACGACGTGGGTCTTGACGTCCGCGACGCGCCACATCGGGCCGTGGTTGTCGGCACCGCCCCGGTCGAAGCCGGGCACGAGATCGGGCGCCGCCCCGTAGGTCGACCTCAGCTGGCCGCCGCAGTAGATGTTCACGAGCGGGTGCGTGGCGATCGTCCCGCTGTAGTAGTGCACCATGACGCGGAAGGTCTCGCCCTCGCGCGGCACGTCCACGTTGGTGTTCTCCGGGATGCCGGCCTCGCGGACGTTGTCGATGTCGAGGCGTGGGTTGTAGCAGGCGTTGATCGACATCCACGCGGGGCCCGAGGGGCTGCCCACACACTCCATCAGCGGGCTCGACATGTAGCCCCAGTTGACCTGCTGCATCGGGAGGAACGGCAGCGGCGCCTTGCAGTTGTGGTAGTAGCAATCCTCGGTGGCGTTGAACCAGCTGGAGGTGGTGCCGGGCTTGTGCAGGTGCAGATCGATGTCGGTCATGCCCGTGGTGTCCCAGCACAGCTCGACGCGCAGGCCCGGTCCGTTGATGTGCACGAGGAACGTGCAGGTGTGCGTCATGCCCTGCGCGTCCGTGACCGTCATCGTGACCGTGTAGTCGCCCGACAGGGTGGGGTGGAAGATGAGGTGCTGGGTGGTGTCGCCCATCATCGTGAAGCTCTGGTGGTTGCTGGTGCGCTTGAGCAGCTCGTCGCAGGGCCCGCCCTTGATCTCCCACTTCCAGCTCGTCGCGGGCGCGCTCCAGAACATGCCGCCGTCGATCATGTAGTCCGTGTAGGGGTTGCCCGGAGGCACGCGCGGGTCGTTCGGACCCGGGCAGTTGAGCATTGTCTGCGTGCAGCAAATCGCGTTGTCCGCGCAGCCGTCGCAGTCGTTGTCGAGCTGATCGCAGACGTCGGTGCTCGGGCTGATGCCGCCTTCGCACATGCCCCAGGTGCCGAACTCCCCGGTGCCCTGGCAGCGCTGCATGCCGTCCTGGCAGGCGCCGATGCCGCGGCGACCGGGCGGGCCCTTGAAGCAGCGCTGGACC
>JAHFDS010000118.1 GCA_023248855.1 Myxococcales bacterium | reverse complement strand
GACGCCGGCCGCGAGCGCCCCGGCGACGATCCCGACCGTGCCGGCCGTGCCGGCCGCTTCCCTGCCAGCGCCGGCCGTGCCGGCTGCGATCCCGGCCACGCCGGCGGCGAGCGGGTTCGATGCCCTCGGCAAGTCCGCCGGTGGGCTCGGGATCTACGGTTCGCTCCTCGGCATTGTCGTCCTCGGCGGCCTGTGCGCGGTGGTGCTCCGCAAGTCCTGGCAGGGCAAGGAAAAGCCAGAGGATCTCCGGATCCTGGCGAGCCGTGCGCTCTCGCCCAAGGCCCGGATCGTGCTGGTCGGGTTCAAGGAGCGCGAGCTCCTGCTCTCGGTCACCGATCACGAGATCCGGCTCATCGGCCGCTCGCGCATCGCGGCGGCGCCGGTGCCCGCTGGCGCAGCCGACCCCGCGCGCATGCCGAGCTGGCGCGCGGAGCTCCACGCTGCCGCCGAGAACGAGACCCCGCCGCGGTCTGCGGTGGCGGGCTTGCTCCGGCTGCGCGCCGGCCTCGGGAGACGGTCGTGAGCCCGGGCGCAGAGCACCCAGGAGCCTTGCAGCTCACCATCACGCTGGCCCTGGCGTCGATCGCGCCCGCGCTGGTCCTCACCTGCACCTGCTTCGGTCGCTTCGTCATCGTCTTCTCGTTCCTCAAGAACGGCCTCGGTACGCCGGGCGCGCCGCCGAACCAGGTGGTCGTCGGCATGGCGCTCTTCATGACCATGTTCGCGATGGCCCCGGTCGGGCAGACCGTCTACGAGCGCGCGCTCGGCCCCTACCTGGCCGGCAAGCTCGACGAGCGCCAGGCGCTCGAGGCGGGCACGCCGGCCTTGCGGAAGTTCCTGCTCGAGCGCACGCGCGGCACCGACCTGGCCGTGTTCTACGAGGTGTCGCGGGGCGCGCGGCCGAACGCGGCGGCCGACGTGCCGCTCAGCATCGCGATCCCGGCCTTCGTGCTGTCGGAGCTCCGCACCGCCTTCCAGATGGGCCTTTGCGTGCTCCTGCCGTTTCTGGTGATCGACCTCCTGGTGGCGATGGTCCTGTCGAGCATGGGCATGGTGATGCTGCCGCCCACGGTGGTCGCCCTGCCGATCAAGCTCCTGGTCTTCATCACGGTGGACGGCTGGCAGCTCGTGGTGCGCTCGCTTCTGCGCGGCGTGGCGGCGGGGGCGGGCTCGTGAACGGCGACGCGCTGCTCGATCTGTGGCGCACCGCGCTCGAGACCATGCTCACCGTGGGCTCGCCGTTCCTGGCGGCTGCGCTCGTCGTCGGCCTCACCACCTCCATCTTCCAGGCGGCGACCCAGCTCCAGGAGAACGTGCTGTCCTTCGTGCCGAAGCTGGCCGCGCTCGGGCTCATCCTCGCGCTGGCCGGGCCCTGGCTCCTCGGCCAGCTGGCCGAGTACACGCGGGGCAACTTCGACATGCTGGGCCGCACCGAGGAGCGAGCCAGGTGACGGAGCGCGACGTCGCGACCTTCTTGCCTGCCTTCGCGCGCTCTGCGGCGCTCTTGCACAGCGCTCCCTTGATCGGGGACCACGGGGTCCCTCGCCGCGTCCGCGTGGCCGCGGCGGCGCTGATCGCGCTCGCCGTCACGCCCACCCGTGCCCCCCTCGACATGAGCTCGTTCTGGCTCGCGGTGCCCGCCGAGATCCTGTTCGGCCTCCAGGTTGGCCTGCTGGCCCGGGTGGCGCTGGCAGGTGCGGAGGCCGGCGGGCAGCTGCTCGGGCTCAACCTCGAGCTCGGCTTCGCCGGCGCCTACGACCAGAACCAGCAGGAGGAGATGCTGGGCCCGCGTCGGTTCGCCTTCTGCATGGCCGGCCTGGCCTTCCTGGGCGCGGGGGGCCTCGAGTCCCTGGTCCGGGTGCTCGGCGTCGCGGCGCCCGAAGCGCGTGGCTTCGCGCTCCTGACCGAGAACCTGTTCTCGAGGAGCGGCCAGGTGTTCGTGAGCGGCCTGCGCGTGGTGGCGCCGGCGCTCGTCGCCGCCATCATCTCGAACCTGGCGGTCGCGCTCACGTCGCGCGCCGCCCCTGCGGTCAACATCTTCTCGGTCATGCTGGCGTTCGTGCTCGGCTCGGGGCTGCTCGTCCTCATCGCGACGGCCCCGTCCTTCGTGCACGAGATGCTACGCATTGGCCGGCTGGCTGCCCAGGTCCCGGAGCTTGCACCATGAGCGCGGATCACGACCAGCGGACCCTGGAGCCGACCCCGCGCAGGGTCGAGGAATTCAGGAAGCGCGGCGAGATCGCGCGCTCGCGCGATCTCAGCCAGGTCGCCAGCATGGCCGGCGGCGCCATCGTCGGCGCCTGGTTCAGCGAGTCGTCGATCTCCGGCGTGACGAACCTCATGCGCCGGACCTGCGAGGGCCTCGGCTCGACGCGCTGGCCCGACGGCCTGGCCGCGACGCTGGTGGGCGCCTGTGTGCCGGTCATGACGGGCGCCGCCCTGGGCTACCTCTTGTCGGCCGCGGTCCAGCTCGGCTGGCCCCCCGTGCTGTCCAGGCCCAAGCTCGATCTCTCACGCCTGTTCTCTCCGGGTTCCCTGGTTCAGATGCTCTCGCCCAAGGCAACGGTGGGCCGCACGCTCAAGTCGACCGCGAAGATCCTGGTCTGCGCGGTGGAGGCTGGCGCGGTGCTGGCCGACGAGTGCCGGCTGCTCCTGGTCGCGCCCGCGCTCGAGCCGGGCCCGCTCGCGGCCCGGCTGGGGGCGGCAACCATGCGTCTGGCGCTCAACACCGGCGGGGCGCTCGTGCTGCTGGCCGCGATCGACTACTGGTACCAGCGCCGCACCATGGCCGCCAAGATGCGCATGACCCGCGAGGAGATGAAGCGCGAGGCCAGGCAGCAGGAAGGCGACCCCCACATCAAGGGCCAGCGCAGAAGGCGCATGCGCGAGATGTCCAAGCGCCGCCTGGCGACCGCGGTCAAGACCGCCGACACGGTCCTCGTCAATCCCACCGAGTACGCGGTGGCGCTGCGCTACCGCTCCGGCAAGGATCGCGCACCCTGCGTCGTCGCCAAGGGCCGCGGCACCGTCGCCGAGCGGATCCGCGAGCTGGCGCGCAAGGCCGGCATCCCCATCCTGGTGGAGCCGCCGCTGTGCCGTATGCTGCACAAGCTGGTGCCCGAGGGCCGTGAGATCCCCGCTCAGCTCTACCACTCCGTCGCGGAGGTCCTGGCCTACGTGTACCGTCTGCGCGGGAGGCCCGTGTGAGCGCGCAGGGCAGAGGCAATCTGCTCGGCCAGGGCGCCGGCGCCGTCGGGCTCGTCGGCATCCTGGCGTTGACCGTGCTTCCGCTGCCGGCCGAGGTGCTCGACGTCCTGCTGGCGACCAGCCTGTGTGCGTCCACGCTGATCTTCCTGGTCGCGCTCTACGTCGAAAAACCGCTCGAATTCTCGGCCTTCCCTTCGGTGCTCCTCCTGGTGACGCTGTTCCGGCTGGCCTTGAACGTGGCCTCCACGCGCCGCATCCTGCTCCACGGCGGCGAGGGCCCGGAGGCGGCCGGAGGCGTGATCCAGGCCTTCGGAGAGTTCGCCGTGGGCGGCAACTTCGTCGTCGGTGCGGTGGTCTTCCTCATCCTCGCGATCGTCAACTTCATCGTCATCACCAAGGGCGCCGAGCGCATCTCCGAGGTGGCCGCGCGCTTCACGCTCGACTCCATGCCGGGCAAGCAGATGGCCATCGACGCCGATCTCGGCGCGGGCATGATCAACGAGCGCGAGGCGCGCCAGCGGCGCGAGGCGATCGAGCAGGAAGCGGACTTCCACGGGGCGATGGACGGCGCCTCGAAGTTCGTGCGCGGAGACGCCATCGCCGGCCTGCTCATCGTCGGCATCAACATCGTGGGCGGCATCGTGATCGGCGTGGCGCAGCAGGGGCTGTCGGCGGCCGAGGCCGCCCGCACCTACACCCTCTTGTCGATCGGCGACGGTCTGGTTGCGCAGATCCCCGCGCTCATGGTCTCGACGGGCGCGGCGCTCCTCATCACGCGCAGCTCCTCGGGCTCGACCCTCGGACGCGCGCTCGGCAGCCAGCTCCTGGCGAAGAGCCGGCCCACCGGCGTGGCGGCGATCGCGCTCGGGATGCTCGCGCTGATGCCGGGCATGCCGACGCTGTCGTTCCTCGCGCTGGCAGGGGTGCTCGGTTACCTCTCCCGCCGTGCGCGCAAGGACGAGGCGCGCGGGGACGGTGGAGCCGTGCAGACCGGCCCCGGGGGGGCTGCCCCCGCCGCCGACACCGCGACCAACCAGAGGGCCGAGATCGAGGCCCTCTTGCCGGTCGAGCTCCTGTGCCTGGAGGTCAGCCTCGACATCCTGCCCTTCGTCGATGCCGCGCGCGGCGGCGAGCTCCTGCGGCGCATCACCGCGCTGAGAAAGCAGCTCGCGGTCGACCTCGGGCTCGTCGTGCCGCCGGTTCACGTGCGGGACGACCTGCGGCTCAAGCCCGGCGGCTACCGGATCCTGATCTCCGGGACGCCGGTCGCCAAGGGGGAGATCCGCGCAGCGCGCGTGCTCGCCATCGATCCCGGCGGCAACTCGCTCAGGGACGTGGCGGGCGAGGCCGTCCGCGAGCCCACGTTCGGGCTCCCCGCCAAGTGGATCGCGCCCTCCGACCGCTCCCGCGCCGAGGGTCTCGGCTGCACGGTGGTCGATCCGGCGGGCGTCGTGGCGACCCACCTGACCGAGGTGGTGCGCAATCACTCGCACGAGCTGCTCGGCCGGCGCGAGGCCCAGGAGCTCATCGATCTGGCCGCCAAGAGCCACTCCAAGGTGGTGGAGGAGCTGATCCCGCACCTCTTGCCGCTCGGCGAGGTGATCAAGGTCCTCAGGGCCCTGCTCCGGGAGGGGGTCTCCATCCGCGACATCCGGACCGTCCTCGAGGCGATCGCCGACCATGCCGCGCAGATCAAGGATGCGAACGAGCTCGCCGAGCTGGTGCGGCAGCGGCTGGGCCGCCAGATCACGGCGGCGCACCTCACGCCGGGCGGCGAGCTACACGCCATGGTGCTCGACCCGCGCGCCGAGGAAGTGTTCCGCCAGGGCGGCCGGCCGGCCGACGCGCAGGCGTTGACCCGGGTCACGGCGGCGCTCGAGGAGGCCGCGCGCCAGGCCGCCGCGCGCGACGACGAGCCCGTGCTCGTGGTGGCGCCGGACGTGCGACGCGCGGTGTCGGCCATCGCGCAGCGCCACGTCCCCGGCCTGTCCGTCATGAGCTACCGCGAAGTCGATCCACAGGTTCCGATGATCACCCGCGCCGTGGTGACGCCCCGCCTGGAGATGAGTGCCCATGCCTAAGGAGACGCACATGAACCTTCGCAAGTTCCAGGGACCGACGATGCGCGACGCGCTGGCTGCGGTCAGGCGGGAGATCGGCGCTGACGCCCTGGTGATTGCCACGCGCGAGGTGCGGCACGGCCTGTTCGGGCGCGGCGTGGAGGTCACGGCTGCGCTCGACGAAGTGGCACCGGCGGCCAGCGCGCTGTCGGAGGAGGATGCGGAGCGCATCATGGCCCCCCTGCGCGCGGACCTGCGCTCCTTGCGCGCCATCCTGCGCCCGATCGCGGAGCAGCGACCGCTCGAGGAGCTGCGCGAGGAGCTGCGCGGGATCCGGCATGCGGTCGGGCATCGGGATCGCGTGAGCGAGGTCCCGCTCACCGAGCTCGCAGCGTCGGGTCACCTGGCGGCGCCGAGCCAGGGTCGGATCGTGATCCTGGTGGGCCCGACCGGCGTCGGCAAGACCACCACGATCGCCAAGCTGGCCGCGCGCGCGTCGCTCGTGATGGGCCTTCGGGTGGCGCTCGTCAGCCTCGACACCTACCGCATCGGCTGCGAGGACCAGATCCGCGCCTTCGCCGACCTCATGGGGGTGCCGCTCACCATCGTCGCGCACCCCGAGAAGCTCGGGGCGACGCTCTCCGGACTGTCGCACTTCGACCGCATCTACGTCGACACCGCGGGCCGCAGCCCGCGCGATCCCGCCGCGATGGGGCCGCTCGATCGGGCCTTCCAGAGCGTGCCGACCGACCTGATCTCGGATCTGGAGCTGCACCTGACCCTGCACGCGGCCAGCCAGCCCGGCATGGTGGTGTCCTGCCTCGAACGCTACCGTCCGCTCGGGATCGATCGGCTGCTGTTCACGAAGATCGACGAGGCGGACGACCTGTCCGAGATCGTGCGCGCTCCGGTGCGCCACGAGCTGCCGATCTCGTACATCACGACCGGCCAGCGCGTCCCCGAGGATCTCGAGGAGCCGACGGCGCAGCGCCTGCTCGAGCTCGCGACCAGCGGCTTCCCCCTCCAGGAGGTGGCGGCGTGATCAGGAAGGATCAGGCTTCGACGCTGCGCGCCATCGGCGGTGGCGGCGGCGGCGGCAGCGGTGGCGGCGGTGTCGTGGTGCCGCTCGAGAGCTCGCGCCGCCGGCTGATCGCCATCACCGGCGGCAAGGGCGGCGTGGGCAAGAGCACGACGGCCATCAACCTCGCGATGGCCTACGCCCGCCGCGGCGCGCGCACGCTGCTGCTCGACTGCGATCTCGGCATGGCCGATCTCAACCTCCTGCTCGGGGTGGCGCCCGAGACCAGCGTGCTCGACGTGCTGCGCGGCGCCAACATCGAGGACGTGGTCGTGGCCGCCCACGGCATCCACCTCTTGCCGGCCCTGAACGGCAGCTATCAGCTGGCCAACCTGGACGAGGCGTCGCGGCAGGCGCTGTTCGAGGCCGTGATCGGTCTCGGCGCGCAGTTCGACACGCTGCTCGTGGACACGGGCGCCGGAATCGACGCCAACGCCGTCACGTTCGCGGGCGCGGCCGCCGAGATCGTGCTCGTGGTGACCTCCGAGCCGCTGTCCCTGGCGGACGCTTACTCGTGCCTCAAGTCGCTGGCCATCCACCAGTCGGTCCGGCGCGCCTTCGTGATGCCGAACAACGTGCGCTCGCCCTCGGAGGCCGAAGAAGTCTTCATGAAGCTCAAGGTGCTGGCCGACCGCTTCCTCGACATCACGCTGACCCCGTTGCCCGCGGTGCCCCACGATCCTTGTGTGAGCCAGGCGGCCGGGATGGGCACGCCGATGGTGCTCAGCAGCCCGGACGCGCCCGCGAGCCGCGCCTACCACCGCGTGGCCAAGCACATCGACGCACTGTCGTCCACCGAGACACGCCCGGGCGGCCTGCGCGCCTGGTTGCAGAGAGGTCTAGCGCAATGAGAGCTTTCTTGCGGGCATACGGTCCACAGTCGGGCGCCGCCAGCGACGCCGAGATGGCCCGGCGTCAGCTGATCGCGAGCCACGTGGAGATGGCGCGGCGGATCGCGCTCCGGGTCGCGCGGCGCATCCCGGTCTGGCTGAGCCAGGACGACCTGATCTCGGCCGCCATGGTGGGCCTGACCGAGGCCGCGGCGCGCTACGAGGAGGGGCGAAGCGAGCCGTTCGTCGCCTTCGCGGAGAAGCGCATCCGGGGCGCGGTGCTGGACGAGCTGCGTCGGGGCGACCTGATGCCGCGCCGCGTGCGCGCCTCGGCGCGCCAGGTGGGGGCCGCCATCCGGGACCTGGAGCAAGAGCTCAAGCGTCCCCCGGAAGACGAGGAGATCGCCAAGCGCCTCGGCGTGCCGCTCCAGAAGTACCTCGAAGAGCTCGAGGGCCTGACCCATGTCGGCTTCGTGGAGCTGCCCGAGGACGCCATCACGCCGAGCGTGGACGGGCAGGGCGCGCCCGACGACGTCGTGGCCCGGATCGAGAAGAAGGAGCTCGTCGAGCGACTCGGCAAGGCGCTGCGGCGCCTGCCCGAGCGTGACGCGCAGCTGCTCGCGCTCTACTACAACGAGGAGCTCAGCTACGCCGAGATCGGCGAGGTGCTGCAGGTCAGCGAGTCGCGGGTCTGTCAGCTCCATGCGCGCGCCGTGGCGCGCCTGCGCGTCGAGCTCGACGGCCTGGTGAAGGAGGCCTGATGGAAAAGGGGCTCGGCCTCGCGGCCGCGGGCGCGCGGGCGCAGTCGGAGGCCCTCGACGTCGTCGCGAGCAACCTGGCCAACGCCGGCACCGCGGGCTTCCGCGCGCAGCGCGTGAGCTTCCGCGAGGCGCTGGACACCGCCTCGGCCCAGGGGGCGAGCGTGGTCGGCGCCACGACCGCGGTCGACTCCACCGCGGGCGCGCTGCGCCGGACCGACAACCCGCTCGACCTGGCGCTCTCGCGCGACGGCTACCTCGCGATCGACACCCCTGGCGGCGTGCGCTACACGCGCGCCGGCGGCCTGGAGCTCGACCCCACGGGCGCGCTCGCGACCGCCGACGGCAGCCTCGTGCGCGGCCGCGGCGGCGCGCACATCCAGATCCCACCCGGCGCCGCGCGCATCGAGGTGACTGAGGAGGGCGCGGTGCGAGCCGACGGCGCCGAGGTCGGCACGCTGGAGCTCGTCCGCTTTGCGCCCGACGCGCTGACCCAGGAGGGCGGGGGCCGCTTCGCCGTCGTCCCGGGCGGCGCACCGCTCACCGGCGAGGGGCCGCGGGTGGAGTCGGGTGTGGTCGAGCAGTCGAACGTGAACCCGGTGCGCGGCGTCATGGATCTCGTGCGCATCACGCGAACCTACGAGGCCCTACACCGGATGATCGAGATGTACGGACAGCTCGACAAGCGAGTGGCCCAGGAGATGGGCAAGCCGCGCTAGTGGCAAGGCAATTGCAAATGCAGAGGATTGCCATGTCACAGCGCAACCAGCAGCAGAAGGAGCAGCCATGATCCGAGCACTCGCCACCGCCGCCAGTGGAATGGAGGCCCAGCAGACGCAGCTCGAGGTGACGGCGAACAACATCGCCAACGTCTCCACCCCGGGCTTCAAGAAGAACCGGGTCGAGTTCCAGGATCTGCTGGTGCAGACCGTGCGCGCCCCGGGCGCCGCCACCAGCACGAGCACGGTCTCGCCCACGGGGCTGCAGGTCGGCCTCGGCGTGCGGGTGGCCGGCACGAATCGCATGCATTCCGAGGGGGATCTGAAGCAGACCGGCAACCCGCTCGACGTGGCGATCGAGGGGTCGGGATTCCTGCCCGTGACCCTGCCCACCGGCGAGCTGGCCTATACGCGCAACGGCTCGTTCAAGCTCAGCCACGAGGGCAAGATGGTGAACTCCGACGGCTATCAGCTCGGGGGCAACATCACGGTGCCGGCCGAGGCGCAGAACATCACGATCGGCGCCGACGGCACCGTGTCGGCGACCATCCCCGGCAACGCGCAAGCCGCGCAGCTCGGCCAGATCGAGCTCGTGTCGTTCTCCAACCCGGCGGGCCTGCTCGCCGTGGGGCACAACCTGCTGCGCGAGACCACCGCCTCGGGCTCGCCCATCACCGGCAAGCCCGGCGAGAACGGCTTCGGCACCCTGGCCCAGGGCACGCTCGAGCTGTCGAACGTCAAGGCAGTGGAGGAGATGATGGACCTCATCTCGGGTCAACGCGCCTATGAGATCACATCCCGTGTCGTCAAGGCTGCCGACGAGATGCTCGCGCAGACGGCGCAGCTGCGATGACGCGCCTCGGCTGCATCGTCCTTTGCACCTGCCTGCTCGGGGGTGTCGCGGTCGCCGAGCCGGCGTCGCCGGCGCTCCGCGCCCGCGTGGAGAAGGCCGTGCGGGCGACCCTGCCGGAGGGCCTCGGGCTCGTGGACCTGTCCCTGTCCGGCATCGCGCACGTCCCCGGCGACGCCACGGTCGCGCTGGCGTGGCCATACGCGCCCGCGCCAGGCCTGTCGAGCGTGCAGGTGGTGCTGCAGCGCAAGGGCCGCGAGATCGGTCGCACCTGGGTGCGGCTCCGGCTGGCGCCGCTGAGGCGCGTGCTGGTGGCGACGCGAGCGCTCGAGGCCGGGCAGCCCGTCCGGGGCGGCGACGTGGCGACGGAGGAGCGCCCGGTCGGCCGCACGGAGGGCCTCGAGCTGGACCCCGAGGTCCTGGTCGGTCGCCAGGTGGCGCAGGCGGTGGCCGCCGGCGCGGTTCTGGGTGCGCGCGATGTCGTCCTGCCGGCCCCACTGCCGCGCGGCAGCGAGGTGCAGGTGGTGTTCGAGCGGGCCTCGTTCCGGATCACGGTCCCGGGCAGCCTCGAGCGCGCGAGCCGCGTCGGCGAGGACACCCTGGTGCGCATCGCGGCGGCCGGCAAGCATGTGGTGAAGGGGCGCCTGACCAGCGCCCGGACGCTCACGGTCCAGGGGAGCGAGCCATGATCCGCCTTTGCGCGGTCGCGCTGGTGCTCGGGGCGCTGGCCGGGTGCACGAGCCACACCGCGCCCTACAAGCCCAAGCTCCGCGAGTACAGCCCCGGCCACTACCCCAAGGCCGCGCGGGCGACCCACGGCAGCCTGTTCGCCGAGGCCGCCGCCCAGGGGCTCGTGGAGGACGACCGCGCGCGGCGCATCGGCGACGTCGTGATCATCCGGGTGGACGAGAGCAACTCGGCCAGCCACGACGACTCGACCAAGCTCAACCACCAGGCCAGCCAGGACTTCGGCATCCTGGGCGCGCTGCAGAAGGCGGCGCCCGCGGGCGTCGACCTGTCGAAGCTGCTCGGAACGAAGACCGACTCCGTGCTAGATTCAGGAGGAACCATTTCGCGCCGGGGCAGCCTGCAGGCCACGCTGCCGGTGCGGGTACGCGACGTGATGCCGAACGGCGATCTGTTCGTCGAGGGCACCAAGGTCACGATGGTAGGGGAGGAGGAGCATCACCTCTACTTGAGCGGGCTCGTGCGGCAGGTGGACATCTTCGCGGACGGCTCGGTGCTGTCATCGCGGGTGGCGGACGCCGAGATCGAGTACACGGGCCGCGGCGACGCCAGCGACCAGCAGCGGCACGGCTGGCTCTCGCGCCTGCTGACCAAGATCTGGCCCTTCTGATGGGAGCAGTCATGCGTAGGCTCATCACCCTCGTCACGGCGTGGATCGGGCTTCTGGCTGCGCCCGGAGACGCGGAAGCCACGCGGATCAAGGACCTCGTGGAGGTCCAGGGCGTGCGCACGAACCCGATCTTCGGCGAGGGCATCGTGGTGGGGCTCGCGGGCACCGGGGACGACGGCAACTCGGTGATCACGAGGCGCATGCTGGCGGCGGCGATGCGGCACCTCGGCACCAACATCGATCCCGCGGACGTCAAGGCCAAGAACGTGGCGGCGGTGGCGGTCACGGCCAGCCTGCCGCCGTACGCTCGGCCGGGGATCCTGCTCGACGTCACGGTGTCCTCGATCGGCTCGGCGCGCAGCCTGCAAGGCGGCACGCTGCTCGTGACCTCGCTCCGGGGCATGGATCGCGCCACCTACGCCGTCGCGCAGGGCTCGCTCACCGTGGGCGGCTTCGATGTCGGCGGCGCGAGCGGCTCGCAGGCCAAGAAGAACCACGTCACCGCCGCGCGTATCCCGGGCGGCGCGCTGGTCGAGCGCGAGGTGCGCGGCGGGCTGTCGCAGTCGGAGTCGAGCATCGTGCTCATGCTGCACGAGCCGGACTCCACCACCGCCTGGCGCATCGCCGCCTCGATCAACAACGCCCTCGGCGCCAATGCCGCGCAGCTGCGCGACATGGCCTCGGTGACGGTGACGGTCCCGGCGCGCTTCCAGGGTCGGCTGGTGCAGCTCATCTCGACGCTCGAGAACCTCGAGGCCGTGGCGGACACGCGCGCCCGCATCGTGATTGACGAGCGCTCGGGCACCATCGTCGTGGGCGCCGGCGTGACGCTGCGGCCGGCCGCGATCGCCTACGGGAGCATCAGCGTGAATGTCACCGAGCAGAAGTCGGTGTCTCAGCCCGGGCCCTTCAACAAGGGCGGCAAGACCGTGGTGGTCCCCAACTCCTCGGTCGACGTGACCGAGGGCGGCGGCGGCCTCACGCCGGTCCGGGGCGGCGCGACCGTGGCCGAGGTGGCTGCGGCGCTCAACGCCCTCGGCCTCAAGCCTCGAGATCTGGTGGCGGTCCTGCAGGCGCTCAAGGCGGCCGGATCCTTGCAAGCGGAGATTCAGGTCCTCTAGCCATGACCTCGCCCCTCGTCTCCCTTTCGGCACCGAGCGCGGACGACCGTCACGAGACGGCGACTGGGCTGGAGGCGCTGTTCATCCGGCGCGTGCTCGCGGAGATGCGGACCTCGGAGTCGAGCCTGTTCGGGCATGGCTTCCAGGGCGACATGTTCAAGGAGATGCTGGATCAGCACGTGGCGGACGCGCTGTCCAAGTCGGGCGGATTCGGCCTCGTCGAGATGTTCGAGCAGCAGCTGGCGGAGCCCGGCGGACCCACGGGGGCACCACCCCAGGCGGCCACCCCGCCCGGGCGGGCCCGGCAGAGCTACGAGCGCCAGAGCTTCGCCCCGGGGCAAGGCCTGGAGGTGGCGCCGGTGAGCGCGCCGGCCGGCTCGGGCTTCGGACGGCGCGTGGATCCGATCGAAGGTGACGTGCGGGTCCACACCGGCATCGACCTGCGGGCGGCGGCCGGGACGCCGGTCCGGGCTGCCGGGCCAGGGGTGGTGACGTTCGCGGGCCAGGCGGGTGGCTACGGCAACCTGGTGACGGTGGATCACGGCGGCGGGCTCGAGACGCGGTATGCGCACCTCGCCGACATCGGGGTCAAGGTAGGCCAGCGCGTCGAGCCCGGCGCGCACCTGGCCACGGTGGGTGCCACAGGTCGAGCCACCGGGCCGCACCTGCACTTCGAAGTGCGGCGGGACGGCCGGGCCGTCGATCCTGCAAATGAGCTCCTCAAGAATCCCAGATAGTGGCCGAACCAGAGATGTGGAGGCACGGCGTATGCGGATCGACAACAAGAACCCTCAGGGCTTGCAGCGCCCGCTTTCCGAGCGAAAGACGCCCGTTCCGGGTTCCGCCTCGGCGGAAGCGCCGGCCGAGGCCGCGCCGGCCGTGGTCCGCCTCGTGAGCCAGGTGAGCGCGGGCAGCGCGGGCAGCGCCGGCAACGCCGAGCGGTTGCAGCAGCTGCGCCGGGAGGTCGCCGAGGGCCGCTACCGTGTCGACCTCGACAAGCTCGCCGGCAACATCGCGGACGACGAGCTCTCGCGCCACGGGAGCGACCAGTGAGCGCGATTGTGGTCGCGCTCGACGCGGTGCTCGAGCTCAGCAAGCTGCTCGACCAGGAGCGCAAGGC
This sequence comes from Myxococcales bacterium, assembly GCA_023248855.1. Taxonomy (GTDB): domain Bacteria; phylum Myxococcota_A; class Polyangia; order JAHFDS01; family JAHFDS01; genus JAHFDS01. The sequence goes on along the minus strand of JAHFDS010000118.1, from coordinate 7,030 downwards.
CGTCGCGGCGCTCGACGCCGCACAGCTCGTGGAGCTGGCCGAGGCCAAGGCCGCGCTGACCGTGCGCCTGTCCGAGCTGCCGTTGCCCGACCCGGCGGATCCGATGTACCCGGGCTTCCGGAAGGCTTGCCGGATGATGATCGCGCACGCCGAGGCCAATCAGGCGCTGCTCGACGATGCCGCCTCGGCGATGACGGAGGCGCTCGGGCTCGCGCCAGAGGCCGGCACCTACGACGCACGTGCCAAGAAGCACGAGCGCTCGCGGGCCCACTCTGCGCGCGATGTCTGAGCGACCATGGGGCTCTTTCAGTTCTTCAGCCTGGGATCGTCGGCGCTGAGCGCGCAGACCACGCTCGTGGCCAACGCGGGGCGCAATGTCGCCAACGCCAGCACACCGGGCTACCGCAGGCTCGGCATGGAAACCGAGGATCTGGGTCAGGGAGGCGTGCTGGCCGGTGCGCCGAGGCGCGCCGATGATCCCCTCCTGACGGACCGCGAGCGCAGCGCGACCGGCAGCAAGGCGCGAGCCGAGACGCTCGTGGGCGCCCTTTCCGGCCTCGAGAAAGACCTCGTGCCGCCGGAGGGAGGGCTGCCCGACGCGCTCGCCGGCTTCTTTGCCTCGCTCAGCAGCCTCGCTGCCGCGCCACTCGACACCGTGCTCCGTGGCGCCGCGCTCTCGAGCGCCGACGCCGTCACGCGGGCGTTTCGCCAGGGCGCGGTGGCGATCGACCAGACGCGCGCCGACGCCGACACCCGGATCTCCGCCGCGGCGTCCAAGGCGTCGAGCCTGGCCTCCGAGATCGCCGAGCTCAACCGGACGATCGGCCAGGTGGCCGCGCCGGATCCGACGCTGCTCGACCAGCGCGACCTGCGGGCCCAGCAGCTCACCGAGCTCACGGGCGGCCATGCCGTCGTGGGGCAGGATGGCCTTCTGCGGTTCTTCGTCACCGGCGGCGATCTGCTGGTCGATGGGACCCATGCGTCGAAGTTGCGCGTCACGATGGACCCGGCACTCGGCAATCACCTGCGCCTTGACCTCGTCGATGGGGCCCACGTCATGGACGTCACCGCGGTCCTCCGCGGCGGCAAGCTGGCCGGCGATCTGACCTTCCGTGACGGCACGGCGGCGCAGGCGGCGGCCGACCTCGACCAGCTGGCCTTCGACCTGGCCACCAACGTGAACACCGTGCACCGCGCCAACGCGGGCACGGACGCCGTCGCCGGCAGGAACCTGTTCGTGGCGCCGGCGGTGGTGGCGGGCGCGGCCGCCGCGCTGGCCGTGACGCCGGCCGTGCTGGCGGATCAGCGCCAGCTCGCGACGGCCTTGCCCGCGGCCTTTGCGGGCGACAACACGGGCGTGCTCGGCCTGCTCGCGCTACGCGACCAGAACCTGGCTGGCGGCGGCACGCGCAGCTTCCTCTCCGAGGCCATTCGCGCGCTGGGTGCAGTCGGCACGGCGCATTCGGACGCCCGGGCGGTGGAGGATCGGGCGAGCGGGCAGCTCGACATCGTGCGCGCCGCCCGCGACGCGATGTCCGGTGTCAGCGCCGACGAGGAGATGCAGCGGATGGCGGCGCTGCAGCACGCCACCGCAGCCACTCGGCACTTTCTGTCGACCATCAACGAGATGCTGTCTGACCTGATGAGGAACCTCTAGCCATGCGCGTCACCGACTTCCGGATGCTCGAGGTCGCCATGAGCAAGGTGATGCAGAGCCGCGAGCGCGCGCAGTCCGCCGCCGACGTGGCGAGCGGGGGTCAGAAGGTGAGCCTGCCCTCGCAGGACCTCGCCGCGTGGAGCGACGGCGTGCGTGCGCGAACGCGCAAAACCATGAGCGAAGCGCGTGGGCAGGCCATCACCCGCGCGCGCGACCGCCTGGTCCAGCTCGACTCCGCCTTCGCGGACCTGCAGAACATCCTCGGGCGAACCACCGAGCTCGGCGTGCAGCTGACCAATGCGCCGATCAGCGGCGGCGACCGGATCAGCGCGGCCACCGAGCTGCGGTCGCTGCAGGCCAGCGCGCTGGCGCTCGTCAATGCGCGCGGCCCCGATGGAGAGTTCTTGCTCGCCGGCAGCCGGGGCACGCAGCAGCCGTTCACCAGCCCCAGCACCTACTCGGGCGACGCGCTCACCCGCACCATCGAGACCGGCGAAGGCGCCCAGCTCGTGGTGTCGCTGCCCGGAACCGTGCTCACCGCGGTGGGCGGCGTGGACGTGCTCGGCGTGCTCGAGACCATGTCCCTCGCGCTCGAGCAGAACAACGTGCCCAACCTGCGCGCCGCCCTCGACACCCTGAACAGCGGCGTGGACCAGCTCGCCCAGGCGCACGCGCAGGTCGGCAGTCGCATGCGCGCGCTCGACGAGGCCGACGGCTACCGCCAGCAGTTCGAGCTCAACCTGGCCGCGCTCGAGCAGCGCAGCATGGAGGGCGATCAGGTGGCGGCGGTCTCGGAGATGATGCAGGCGAAGGTCGCGCTGGAGAACTCCCAGGCCATGGCCACCGCGATGAACAAGCTTGTGCAGGCAGGAGGCTGAGACATGGGGATCTCGTCGCCCGGCATTGGCTCTGGCCTCGACGTCAACGCGATCGTCGACAAGCTCATGTCGATCGAGCAGCGGCCGCTCAAGCTGCTCGACAAGAAGGAAGCGGCCTACCAGGTCAAGCTCACGGCCTTCGGCAACCTGCAGGCCGCCCTGTCGGCGTACGGCACGACGCTAAAGTCCGTGAACGTCGAGGCCGGGTTCCGCGGGATGACGACGTCGGTCGCCGACTCGAGCGTGCTGACGGCCCAGACGTCGACCAAGGCCGTCGCAGGGCAGTACAGCGTGGAGGTGACCCAGCTCGCGCAGGCGCACAAGGTCAAGTCCGCGGGGGTCTCGGACGTCAACGCTGCCCTCGGCAGCGGGACCCTCACGTTTCAGTTTGGCACCTACGACAGCGGGCTCAACACCTTCACGCTCAACCCCGACAAGCCGTCGCAGGTGGTCACGATCGGTGCCGGACAGAACACCATGTCTGGCATCCGCGACGCCATCAACGCCGCCGGCATCGGCGTGTCGGCGAGCATCGTCAATGACGGCGGGGCCAGCGGCAATCGGCTCGTCATCACCTCCAAGGACACCGGCAAGGCCAGCAGCATCAAGGTCACGGTGGCCGAGGACGGGACGGCACCCAATGACGCCAACAACACCAACATGACCGGCCTGTCACAGCTGGCCTACGATCCGACGCTCGTGGCGGGCAGTGGCAAGAACCTGACCGAGACGGCCACGGCCCTGGATGCCACCCTGAAGGTGGACGGCATCTCGATCACCAAGACCAAGAACACCATCACCGACGCCATCGAGGGCGTGACGCTCAATCTCCTGAAGACCAACGTCGCCGCGCCCACGACCCTGACCGTGGCCAAGGACACGGGCGGCGTCACCGGGAAGGTGCAGGCGTTCGTGAACGCCTTCAATGCGCTCAACAAGGCCGCCAAGGACCTGTCGTCGTCCGATCTCAACAAGCCCGGACCGCTCGAGGGAGACGTCACGCTCCTGACGATCATGAACCGCGTGAAAGCGGAGCTGAATACCCCCGTCGTGACCACGGGCCCGTTTTCTCGGCTGGCGGACGTGGGTGTGTCGTTCCAGCGCGACGGCACGCTCAGCCTCGACTCCGCGAAGCTGTCGAAGGTCATGGACACCAATTACGCGGACGTCGCGACCGTGTTCGCGGCCGTCGGCAAGGCGACCGACGCCCAGGTCTCGTTCGTCTCGGCGACGTCGAGCACGCAGCCCGGCAGCTATCCCCTGTCCATCACGACCGCGGCCACGCAAGCCACGACCGTGGGATCGGCGGCGCCCACGAGCTTGACCATCGTCGCCGGCGTCAACGACACCCTGTCCGTGACCCTCGAGACCACGACGGCGACGGTGACGCTCGGCGCCGGAGTCTATGCCAATGCGGCCGCGCTGGCCGCCGAGCTGCAATCGCGGATCAATGGCAGCGCGACCTTCGTCACGGCGGGCAAGAGCGCCACCGCGAGCGTCGACGGCGGCAACATCATCACCCTGAAATCCGCCAGATACGGCTCGGACTCGCGCGCGGCCATCGCGGCGGGTGCCGCGCGGGACAACCTGCTCGGCGGCGCGCCGACGGAGGTCGCGGGCGTCGACGTGGCGGGGACGTTGAACCTCGTGGCGGGGACCGGCTCGGGACAGACCTTGACTGGCGTGGATGGTCTCAAGATCCAGGTCGCGGGCACTGCGACCGGGGCTCGCGGCACCGTGAGCTACAGCCTGGGCGTCGCGGCCAAGCTCGACACGCTGATCTCGAGCCTGACCTCGTCCACGGGTCCGGTGGCGACCCGCCAGCAGGGCATCGACAGCGCGGTCAAGTTGATCGACAAGCAGCGCACCGAGCTCAATCGCCGGCTGGCCGCGACCGAGCAGCACTACCGCGATCAGTTCACCAAGCTCGACACGCTGATGAGCGGCCTGCAGGCGACCAGCAGCTTCCTCACCAACCAGCTGAAGAACCTGCCCGGATTCACGAGCAAGCAATAGGAGAAAGAAGGGAGCCCAGCCGATGCAACGCCGAGCCATGCAAGCCTACAAGATCAAGGACGCCGAGACGACCCAGCTCGGTGTAGAGGTGGCGAGCCCGCATCAGCTCGTCCTGCTGCTCTACGATGGCGCGCTCTTGTCCCTGGAGCGAGCCCGCCACGCCATGTCCGCAAGCAAGCCGGCGCAGAAAGGAGAGGCGATCTCGAAGGCGATCTCGATCATCGACTATCTGCGGTCGATGCTCGACACCGCGGCCGGCGGCCAGCTGGCCGCGCAGCTGGCGGCACTCTACGATTACATGAAGCCTCGACTGCTCGAGGCCAACCTGAAGAACGATCCCAGACTGCTCGTGGAGGTCGCGGGGCTGCTCGAGCAGATCCGCAGCGGCTGGCGCGCCATTGGCGAGGCGGCGCCGGCGGAGCGAGTGGCCCCCTGACGGCCGAGGTGCTCGCAGAGCTGCTGGTCGCCGCCTGGACCAAGACCGAGGCGATGCTGCTTGCGGCGCGCGCCGGCGACTGGGAGATCCTGCTCGGCAGCGAGGCCGAGCGACGTACGATCCTCGCGCCGTGGATGGCCGCCCCCAGTGCGCCCAAGAGCGGTTGGCCCGCGCCGCTCGCCAGGCAGATCGTGGCCGCGGACGCGGAGATCGAGCGGCTGGTGCGGGAACGCCTGCGCGCCCTCGAGGATCTGCTCGGCGAGGCCGCCCTGCGGAGGCGGGCCGAGCGCGCCTACACCGCCCCGTGAGCTTCTCCCCCGCCGGGGGGGGCGCTTGCGCTGTCGTCAGGCCGCGCCGCTCAGCACGTCGGCGACCGCTTGCCTGTAGTCCTCCATGCGCCCGATGTCGAGCCAGTACTCGCGCACCGGAAAAGCCACGACGCGGCGGCCATCTTTGACCATGAGCGCAATGAGATCGGGCATGTCGCACTTCTGTCCGCGCGGGACGTAGCGGCAGACCGTTGGCTCCACCAGATAGATCCCGGCATTGACGAAGTGCCGATAGGCCGGCTTCTCGTCCACCCGGCGAATCTCCACGCCTGCCGTCTCGACCACCCCGTAGGGCAGGCGGTGCTCGTAGCAGCGCACTGCCACGGTCATGGCCGCCTCCTGCTCACGATGGAAGTCGAGCATGGCCCGGAAGTCGATCCGCGTCAGGATGTCGCCGTTCATGACCAGGAACGGCTCGTTTTCGGCCGCCATGAGGCCGAGCGCACCCGCAGTGCCGAGCGGCTCGTTCTCCTTGAGGTACTCGATCTCGACGCCGAAGTCGTGCCCGTCCTGGAAGTGCGTCTTGATGAGCTCTTCCTTGTAATGCGTGCTGAGGTTGACGCGCTTGATCCCGGCCTCTTGCAAGCGGCCGATGATGTGCTCGAGCAGCGGCCGGTCCCCCATGGGCAACATGGGCTTCGGCAGGTCCTCGGTCAGGGGGCGCAGCCGCGTGCCGTAGCCGCCCGCCATCACGACTGCGTGCAACGGCTCCCGGTACTCGCCGACGATGTCCGAGAGGATGGCGACATCGACCACGCGTCTTTGCGCGTCGACGAGCGGGATGTGGCGCACGGCATACTCGGTCATGAGCTGGAGGAGCTCGGGCACCGGGGTCGCAGCCGGCGCGGTGAGCGGCACCAGGCGCTGCCCGGCGGCCCGCCGTTGCAAGAGCGCCGTGGCCGGCGCCTCGAGCGGGGTTCCCGCGAGGATGGCGCGCCGGATGTCTCCGTCGGTCAGGGTCCCGAGGAGCCGGCGCTGGTCGTCGACCACGAGCGCGATCTGCTTTCCGTTCCGGTCGATGCACTCCATCACGGCGCGGATCGAGTCGCCCGGCGCAACCAGGAAGCTGCCTAGGTCCTCCACGGGTGCCTCCCCAGGCGGCTCTCCGTCATTTCCGCCGACGGCGCGGGCCGCGGGGCCGTGCCAAGTCCCTGAAAACGCGCTTCTGCTTCCATGAGGGGTGGATTGAGCAAGAAGAGGGCCAACGCTGGGAGACACCCAGCCGGATGCTGCCTACTGCTGGAGGAGCTTGAGGACGAGCTGCGGCGAGGAGTTGGCCTGCGACAGCATGGCCACACCCGCTTGCTGCGAGATCTGCCCCTTGGTGAGGTTGGCGGTCTCCGACGCGAAGTCGGCGTCGCGGATGCGGCTGCGCGCTTCGGACAGGTTGCCGGAGACGTTCTGGAGGTTGCCGATCAGCGAGTTCATCCGGTTCTGCAAGGCGCCGAGCGTGCCGCGCAGGGAGCTGATGAAGCCGAGCGCGCCGTCCACAGCCGTGATCGCGGCGCCGGCGCCGGCCTGGGTGCCGACGTTGACGCTGCCGACGGAGCTCAGGGCGACCGTGGTGGTCTGAAGCAGCGTCGTGCCGGTGTCCGAGGAGACGCTGAAGGTCGAGGACGAGTTGAGCTGGACGAGCCCACCGGTCCGGCTGCTGTCCGTGGTGGTGCCGGTGGTCAGCGTTCGCGTGGAGCCCGCGGCGACGAAGGTGCCCGAG
>JAHFDS010000518.1 GCA_023248855.1 Myxococcales bacterium | reverse complement strand
CGCGAACGGCCGCGGGCCCCGCGCCCGCGAGCGGCGGCACCGTGTCGGCGCTCGCCAGCGTGCCGGTAGGCGCGCCGTCGTCGGGGGCCTGTCAGGCGCACAGGAACAACATCGGTATCGGAACCAGGTTGCGTGTGAGCTTGTTCATGCCCGAGCGAAAGAGCAATCGTTGCGCCAGCGCAGTGCGCGCGGGAATTCGCGCGCTTGGGGTGCGGGCCCCCGGGGTGGGGTCAGTTGGCACCGGACTTTCGTCAGGCAAGTCGCGAGATGGATGGGGTCAGTGGACACCGTCTGGCACTAGCGGGCGTCGCGCACGGCCTCGAGCCAGCCGGTGCCGAAGCGCAGGTCGGGCTCGAGGTAGTGGCCCTCGCTCCACTCGTTCAGGGACGCGACGAAGACGAGGTCGTCGGTGGTGCCCACGCAGAAGCGGCACGCGCGGCGGAGCGCGGCGTGGAACAGCGCGGGGTGCTCGCCGGTGACGACGGGTGACCACGGGTACTTGTCGGGGCGGGCGGGGCCGAAGTCGGCGCCGCGGGGCGAGGCGTCCCAGCCGGGCGAGACCGATGGGTGGTAGGGCAGGCCCGAGCGCACGGCCAGGGTGGCCCACTCGGCGGCGCGGGCCGCCGCCTCGGTTCGATAGTCCTGCAGCGGCGGACCCTTCCACAGCGGTAGGTGAACGTAATGCGTGACGCTGTCGAAGCCGACGTCCGCGAGCCCCGCGATGACGTCCGCGGCCGGGTCGATCGCGGCCAGGTGCAGCTCGGGCAGGCCGCGGTCGGCGAGCAGACCTCGCGCGCGCGAGATGGCCCGCTTCGCAGCGGCGGGGCCGAGCTCGCGCAGGAAGAAGGTGGCGTCGAAGATCGAGAAGTAGAGCCGGCCCCGCACGCGCAGGTAGGCCGGCCGGTGGAAGTAGCGCTCGGCCAGGGTGCGAACGAGCGCGACGAAGTCGTCCTCGTCGGAGTGCACCAGCCGATCGGCCTCGATTACCGGGGCTTCGGGTCGCCGCACGGGGAGCACGCGGCGCGGCATGCGATTGGCCCACATGAGCGCGAAGGGCGTGGCCGCGGCCTCGTCGCAGCCGAGGAAGCTGAGGTCGAGGGCGTCTCCGAAGACCCGCTTGCCGCGACACCAGAAGAAGCCGTAGACGAGGGCGTCCACGCCATGCGTGCGGGCCAGGGTGACCCGGCGGCCGACCTCGCGCGGATCGCGATCGTCGTAGGGACCGAGCGCGGGCAGCCGGGGCTGCGCGTGGCCGGCCCAGCGCGGCCGGCAGGCGGTGACGAGGTCCCACTCGGAAAAGCCAGGATAGAAGCTGCGGTCGCGCTCCGGGATCGGGTGCCAGCCGGGGTAGACGTATGCGGCGATCCGCATTGGATGGGAGGGTAGCGGAGGACGCGCACGAGCGCGAGCGCGAGCCTGCGGGCTTGAGGAAGTTGCCAGGGCGGCCTATCTATCTGTCGTGTCCGTCACCACGTCGTTCCCCAAGAACCAGATCAAGGTCCTCTTGCTCGAGGGCATCAGCCCCACCGCGCTCGACGTCTTCGCCACCGAGGACTTCCAGATCGAGGCGCTCAAGACCGCGCTCGCGCCCGAGGAGCTCGGCAAGAGGGTCAGGGACGTCCACATCCTCGGCATCCGCTCGAAGACGCAGGTCACGGCCGAGGTGCTCGCGGGAGCCAAGCGCCTCTTGACGCTCGGCTGCTTCTGCATCGGCACCAATCAGGTCGACACCGCCTTCGCGAACCAGCGCGGTATCCCGGTGTTCAACGCGCCGTTTTCGAACACGCGCAGCGTCGCGGAGCTGATGATCGCCGAGATCGTCGGGCTCGCCCGCCAGCTCGGCGACCGCTCGCGCGAGGTGCACGCGGGAAGGTGGCGCAAGGTCGCGCTCGGCTGCTTCGAGATCCGCGGCAAGGTGCTCGGCATCGTCGGCTACGGGCACATCGGCCGCCAGCTGGGCGTGCTCGCCGAGGCGATGGGGATGCGCGTCCTCTTCTTCGACCGGACCGCCAAGCTCCCGATGGGGAACAACGTCGAGGCAGGCTCGCTCGAGGAGGTGCTCGCGCAGGCCGACTTCGTGTCGTTGCACGTGCCGGAGACGCCACAGACCCGCGAGATGATCGGCGCGGCCGAGCTCGCGCGCATGAAGCAAGGGAGCTACCTCCTCAACGCGAGCCGCGGCACCGTCGTGGTGATCCCGGCGCTGGCCGACGCGCTGCGCTCGGGGCACCTCGCGGGCGCGGCGGTGGACGTCTACCCCGAGGAGCCCGCGACCAATGGCGAGGGCTTCATGACGCCGCTCCAGGGCCTGCCAAATGTCCTCCTCACGCCGCACGTGGGCGGCTCGACCGAGGAGGCGCAGGCGGCCATCGGGCGCGAGGTGGCGGTCTCGTTGACCAAGTTCGTCAATGCCGGCACCACCACCAGCGCGGTCAACTTCCCGGTCATCGAGCCGCCGGTGAACCCCGGGACGCACCGCATCCTCAACGTGCACCGAAACGTCCCCGGCGTGCTGCGCGACATCAACCGCATCGTCTCGGACATGCAGGCCAACATCCAGGCCCAGATCCTGGCCACCGACGCCAACATCGGCTACCTGCTCATGGACCTCGACCAGGACGTATCCGTCGACGTGCAAAAGGCCATCGCCTCGCTCGAGACCAGCATCCGGACCCGCATCCTGTTCTGACGCATCAGGCTCAGTCCAGGATCTTCCCCGGATTGAGGATGCCGAGCGGATCGAGCGTCTGCTTGATCGCGCGCAAGAGCGTCAGCTCCTCGGGTGCGCGACTGTAGGCGAGGTACGGCTTCTTCAGCAGGCCAATGCCGTGCTCGGCGGAGATGCTGCCGCGGTGGCGCCTCACCAGCGCGAACAGGTGCCGGTCCGCGGCCGCCGTCCTGTCCTTGAAGGCCTCGATCGTGAGATCGTCGGGCTTCATCACGTTGACGTGCAGGTTGCCGTCGCCGATGTGACCGAAGAGGCAGATCTCCCAGCCCGGGTACTCGCGACCGAACTCGGCCTCGAGCTCGCCACAGAACGCCTCGAGCCCGGCCACGGGCAGCGCGATGTCGTTCTTGTGCGGAAACCCCGTCGCCGTCAGGCTCTCGCTGATGCCCTCCCGCAGCGCCCACAGCTCGGCCGCCTGCGCGGCGCTCTGCGCGAGCGTGCCGTCGGTCGCGAGGCCCTCTTCGAGCAGGGACGCCACCCAGGCCTCGAGCGCGTCAGGCTCGCCGGCCTCGGCCTCGACCAGCACGTAATGGGTCGCGGGCGTGCCCAGGGGATTTCGCAGGCTGCGATGGCGCTGCACGCGGGCCAGGCACCGGTCGGTGAAGAGCTCGAACGCAGCGAGCGCAAAGGGGCCGCGGCGCGCCGCGCGGAACAGGCGAAGCACGCCCGCCAGATCGGGCACCGCGAACAGGAACACGTCGGTGCGGGTGGGCAGGCGCGCGAGCTTGAGCGTGGCCTCGGTGATGACACCGAGCGTGCCCTCGCTGCCGATGAAGAGCTGTCGCAGGTCGAAGCCCGTGTTGTTCTTTTCGAGCGCACCATTGAGCTCGAGCACCGCGCCGGAGGCCAGCACGACCTCGAGCCCCAGCACCCATTGCCTCGTGAGGCCATAGCGGATGACGCGCACGCCGCCCGCATTGGTCGCGATGTTGCCGCCCACCTGGCTCGAGCCCTTCGACGCGAAATCGACCGGCCAGGAAAGTCCCAGGGGGCGCACGTGGTGGTGCACCGCCTCCGTGACGGCGCCGGCCTGCACGCGCACCGTGAGGCCGTCTTCGTCCACCGGATCCATGCGTCGCATGCGCCCCATCGAGAGCACGAGCTCGCCTCTTGCGGCGACCGCGCCGGCGGCCAGCCCCGTCCGACCGCCCGAGGGCACGACCGGGGCGCGGTGGCGGGCGCACAGCGCGAGCAGGCGCGAGACCTCGTCGGTCGTGCGTGGAAACGCGATCGCGCCCGGCGCGGGCGGGTGGATCCTGGTCCAATCACGCCCGTAGGCGGCGAGGTCCGCCGGCTCGACCGACAGGAAGTCCGCGGGAAAGGCGCGCTCGATCTCGGCGAGCAGCTCGGCTGGCAGCGACATCGCCCCGAGCGTAGCGGATCCTCGATCAGGGAAGCGGCAGATCGCACCCTCGCGTGGTCATCATCCAGCTCATGGAGCAGTCGGTCACGCGATCGATCGGGGAAAACAGGCCATCGGGGAAGGTCACGGTGCCGACGTCCCACACCTGGTGGACCGGCAGCATCGGCCGCATCAGGCGCGCCACCGTGGCCTCGTGGATGGTCACGTCCACGAAGTTGGTCGAGGGGCTGCCGCTGCCCCAGTACTCGACCATGACGTGGTAGACGCCCGGGGCCGCGTGCTCGAGGTAGATGTTCTCCGGCCCGAACGTCTGCGTGTTGTCGACGTCCTTGTGGGGGTGCTGCGTCGGGTCCGTGCCCCAGGCGAGATCCGCCGGTGGGTCGCACGTGAACCACGTGCAGTCCTCGGCGGCATTGTTGAGGTGGCCGCCCGGGCGGATGAGGTGCAGCTCCATGTCGCGCCCCTGATCGTCCCAGGACAGGGTCAATCGCAGGTCCCGACCCGCGCATTGCGTACCCATGAGCCGCCGCACGAGCACGCGGCGGCATTGGAGCAGACGATGCGGATGACATTCGTCCCGCAGAACACGGGCAGCGTCGCCGAGAAATGGTCGGCGCTGTCGGGGTCGCTCGCGGCCACGCCGTGCGTGACCCCGCACGAGCCGCCGATGACGTACCAGTCGCAGCGAGCGGCGCCCGCCGCGATGCCGCTCACGCCCACCGTGGTCGCGTCCGGGGCCAGCATGGGCACGTCGAGCGAGCTCGTCCCCGAGAAAGCCCCGGGACATCCGGAACAGCTGTCCGGGTCGGTGAACTCCGCATTGTCGTTGCGGTCCGCATAGGGCACGGCGCCCGGCGGCGGCGCGCACCCCGCGTCCAGCTGCGCGGCCGCGTCCGGCTGCGAGGGCCTTCGCGGGGCGTCCGGCTGCGGCCCG
>JAHFDS010000517.1 GCA_023248855.1 Myxococcales bacterium | reverse complement strand
CCCTGGCCGAGCACGAGGACCCGGGGCTCGCGGCGGCTGCGCGGGAGTGTCTGCGTCGCCTCGACGAGGCCTAAACATGGTGGCGGCGCTGCCCATGATCGTCCGCGTCGATTCCCTGGACGACCCGCGTCTTGGCGACTTCCGTGACGTGCGCGACGCCCTCCGTCACCAGGGCGGCCACTTCCTCGCCGAGGGGTTCTTCCTGCTCGAAGCGCTGGTCGCGCACCGCGCGCGGCACCCGATCCGCGCCGTGCTCGCCTCCGAGCGCATGTCCGGCCGTGCGGCCGCGCTGCTCGACCAGGCGCCCGAGGTGCCGCTGTTCGTGGCCCCGGGGGCGCTGGTCGAGGCCGTCGTGGGGTTCCCGATGCACCGCGGCGTGCTCGCCAGCGCGGAGCGCCCGGCGCCGCTCGAGGCCGCCGCCCTCACCGCGGAGGCGCGCACCGTGGTCGTCCTCGAGGGCCTGGTCAACCACGACAACGTGGGCGGGCTCTTCCGCACGGCCGCGGCCCTCGGCGCCGAGGCGGTGCTGCTCGACCCCACCTGCTGCGATCCGCTCTACCGAAAGGCGCTCCGGGTCTCGATGGGGGCGGTCCTGGCGCTGCCCTGGGCGCGCGTCCCCAGCGCCGCCGCCCTCCTCCACGGCCTCGGCGCCGCGGGCTTTGCGACCATCGCGCTGTCGCCGGGCGGTGAGGCAGACCTTGGCACGCTGACGCCGCCGGCTCGGCTGGCGCTGGCGCTCGGCACCGAGGGCCCGGGTCTGTCCCCCGCCGCGCTCTCCGCCTGCGCGGTGCGCACGCGCATCCCCATGCGCGCCGGCGTCGACTCGCTCAACGTGACCAGCGCCGCGGCGATCGCGTTGTGGGCGCTGGTCCGACCTGGACGCTGATCCACCCCCCTTGCGGCGAGGTCTCGCCAGCCGCGATGATCCGGGAAGACGATTCTGCCCCCGGGGCCGGAACCTTGCGGCGCCCGGCGTCGTCCAACCACGTGCAGAGGATGCGTTTGCATACGAACCGACCGTGGATGGGCTGCATCTGGCTCGCGACCCTTGGCGTCGCGGCCTGCGGAGACGACCCTGGAGGAGCCGGCGGCCCCGGCGCTGGCGGTGGCGCGGGCTCGGCCCCCGACGTGGTCAGACCCCAGGCCACCGAGGTCCTTTCGGCCCAGGTGAGCCAGGTGACCCTGCCGCCCGAGCTGCAGGGTGACTCCGCGCTCCGTCTCGCCGTCACGACCGACGGTACGCTGGTCGGCGGCGGCGCCCATGGCCTCTATCGCCTGGGCGACGCCCCCGCGCAGCTGTCGGACCGACCCGTGCGGGGCCTGGCCGCCACCAAGGACGGTATCCTGGTCGCCACCGATCAGACCCTGCTTCGGTGGTCGGGCACCGAGGCCCCCGCACCGTCGCCGCTCGCGCGGCTGCTCGGCACCGGGCAGCCGCTCGCGCTTGCCACCCGGGGCGACGAGGTCTGGATCGGCGCCTCCGACGCGCTCCACCAGGTGGGCGGCTCGAGCACGCTGCGCTTTGCCGACCTTGCGTCGGTCTCGCGCATCGCCACCTTCGCCGGCGCGACCGACCTCGTCCTCGGGGGGCCCGCGGCGCTGCGCGTGCTGCGCCAGACCATGACGATGTTCCAGACCAACCAGCTCGACGACGAGGTCCCGATGCTGGACGCGGTGCCGGCGCCCGGCGGCCGCCTGCTCGGCCTTTCCGGCGGCGCCCTGCTCGAGCGCGTGGCCGTCACCGGCGGCGGCGCCTGGCGCCCGGTCGCGCTCGACAAGGACGGCCCGGGTGCCACCGGCGTCGAGGCGCTCGCGGTGGACCCCGTGACGGGCTCGGTCTGGGTCGTCCACGCGATGGGCGTCGCCCGCATCGAGGGCACCCGGGTCGCGACGCTCGCGCGCCCGATGGGCCTTGGCAAGGTCACCGCCGCGCTCGCCACGACCGACGGATCGCTCCACCTGTACGACGGCACCAAGGTCGTGCGCGTGGCGACCGACACGAGCGGCACCGGGCCGGTCGGCTACGCGTCGCACATCGCGCCTTTTTACGAAGCCAACTGCAAGCGCTGCCACGTTCCGCTCGGCCGCGCCCACTCGCTCGATGGGATCGACGCGTGGAAGACCGAGGTGGACAACATCATCGTGCAGCTCGAAGCCGGCAACATGCCCGACGACAAGATGCCGCTTTCGAGCGGCGGTCCGGGCCTGGTGCGGCGCTGGAAGCAAGGAGGCCTGCTCCCATGAAACGCATTCTGATATCCACATATATCGCGCTGGCCGCCGCGCTGACGCCGGCCGCGGCGCGGGCGCAGGCCTGCGACGCCGGCGAGAGCCAGACCGCGCTGCAGCTGCTCCGCAGGCTGTCGCTCGACCTGCGCGGCCACGTACCGAGCTTCGACGAGCTCCAGCAGGTGGCGACCCAGGGCCGGCTGGATCCGGCGCTCATCGACCAGATGCTGGCCTCGAACGACTTCGTCGCCGAGATGCGCGCGTACCACAAGGAGCTGCTCTGGACGAACCTGTCGGCGCAGCGCCTGGCGCAATTCAACTGGATCCTGTCGCCGCCGGGCATGCGCAATGGCGTCATGGTGCCGGCTTACTGGGCGCCGGGGCGCGCGGTCGCCAACCGCGGCGTGCAGGAGCCCTGCCTCGACGAGCCCGCCCGGACCGACGCGATGGGCAACCTCGTCACCACGCCCGACGCCACCCGCCCGAACGTCAAGAAGGAGGGCTGGGTGATGGTCTCGCCCTACTGGGCGCCCACCACGTCGATCAAGGTGTGCGCGTTCGACGCGCGCACCGCGCCGACCAGCCTGGATGCGCGCGGCAACATGCTGGATTGCTCGCGCCAGACCGGCGGCGGCTGCGGCTGCGGCGAGAGCCTGCGCTGGTGCCAGTCGACCGGCGACAAGACCGAGGCCACCATCACCGCCGCGTTCGCGGAGCAGATGTTCCGCCTGGTCGACGACATCGTGCGCAGCGACCGGCCCTACACCGACGTGCTCCTGGCCAAGGACGCCGAGGTCAACGGGCCGCTGTCGCACTACTTCCGCTACCAGACCGGCGCCGGCGGCACGCTCGTCCTCGGCGTTCCCAACCAGAACTACACCGTGCCCGAGGTGGCCTTCTCCGAAACGGCCGCCTGGACGCGGGTCGATCGCGGCCACCGCCACGCGGGCCTGCTCACGCTGCCCGGGTACCTGCTCAAGTTCCAGAGCGACCGCGGCCGCGCGAACCGCTTCTACAACGCCTTCCTCTGCCAGGCCTTCCAGGCGCCGCCGGGGGGATTGCCCGCCGCGGCCGACGATTGCAACAAGGAGCCGGACCTGACCCAGCGCTGCGGCTGCATGTACTGCCACGTCACCGTGGAGCCGGCGGCTGCGTTCTGGGGCCGCTGGTCGGAGGCGGGCCTCATCCCGATGGAAGAGGCGCTGTTTCCAACGAGGAGCCCGCGCTGCGCCGACCCGCGCACCAGCAACAACAACACGTGCAACCTCTTCTACCTGACCAAGGCGGCGACCGAGAAGGAAAAGCCCTTCCTCGGCATGCTCAAGCCCTACGTGTTCGCGGACGCGACGCGCATGGCCAACATCGACGTCGGCCCCGAGGGCCTGGCGCACCAGGCGATCGACTCCGGCCAGTTCGCGGCCTGCACGACCAAGAAGCTATGGTCGCGCCTGATGGGGCGCGCGATCGACGAGGGGGACGCGGCGGCGCTCGACGAGCTGGCCGCCGCGTTCGCGCAGGGTGGCTACAAGGTGCGCGCGCTGGTCAAGGCCATCGTGACGCGCCCCGAGTACCAGCTCGGCGAACGTTATGCGATGTCGATGGGGGGCATGCCATGAGACGCCCACGCCTCGTGCTCCTGCTGCTCGGCGCGCTTGCGCTCGGCTGCAGCGACAAGCCGGGCCAGCTGGCGGGTGGCGGCGGAGCCTCAGGCTCGGGCGGCGCGCCCGGCGGTGTGATGGGAGATCACTGGACGCCGAGCGATCCGATGGCCGGCGGCCCGCCCCCGGGCGCGCTCGGTCAGGGCAAGACCGCTCGGCGCCTGTCGGTCGCGCAGCTGCGGCGATCGATCCCGCAGCTGTTCGGCGGCGCGACCTGGACGAGCGGGACCAATCAGCTCTTCGACACCCTCGCGCGCACCCTGGGCGAGGCCGACTACGTGCAGGTCACCTACGACAACCTGCAGCCGAACCCGCTGTTCGCGAAGTTCATGGACGACATGGCCGGACAGGTCTGCGGAAAGGCCGTTCCCGCCGATGCCATGCAGGCCGACCCGGCACAGAAGCAGGTCGTGCGCTACCCGATGGACGTCGACGCGAACCTGCGCTTTCTGCGCCTCAAGCTGCACGGCATCCTGGTTCCAGAGGGCCAGACCGCCGGCCTTTCCGGCCTGCAGAAGCTGTTTGCCGACGTCAAGGCCGACACGAACTCTGCCGACAAGGCGTGGATCGCGGTGTGCGTGGCCATGGTCACCGCACCCGAGCTCATGTCGTACTGAGGAGCTGCCACCATGGGCGAATTCACCAGACGGACGTTCTTGAAGTCGGCCGGGCTCGGCGCAGGCGCGTTCCTGCTCACGAGCAAGCTCGTGCCGAAACGCGGCGTGGCGGCGGACCAGAGCCGTAACTTCATCTTCTGTTACTTCTCGGGCGGCTGGGACACGCTCCTGTGCCTCGACCCGCGCGATCCGGCGACCTTCACCGACGACCGTTCGGACGAAACGCGCATCCAGCTCGGCTGGGACAAGATCCCGGCCGCGTTCCCGCGCGCGATCCTGCAGCCGAGCGGCTCGAACATCGCGTTCGGCCCGGCGGTGGGCCCATTTGCGCAGCACTTCGACAAGAGCTGCGTGGTGCGCGGCATCTCGATGGACACGGTCACGCACGAGGTCGGCCGCCGCTACTTCATCACCGGCAAGACGCCGCGGGGCCTGACCGCCACCGGCTCCTCGATGCCGACGCGCGTCGTCGCGCAGCAGGGCGCGCACGCGCCCGTGCCGAATCTGGTCGCCCGCGTCGAGAGCT
>JAHFDS010000117.1 GCA_023248855.1 Myxococcales bacterium | reverse complement strand
CTGCACGAGCGGGCGGGCGTGCTTGCGGCCACACGTCACGATCGGCGGGCAAGTCGCGCCGGTGGCCAGGGCCGCGGCGAGCGGGCCGAGGTCGGCCGCAGCGTCGGCGAGCGCCTGGCCGAGCCGGGCGTGCACCTGCGACGCCATCACGTGCGAGGTGCCGTCGAACACGCCGTAGAGCAGGACGTCACGCACCAGGCGCTCGGCGGGGCCGGCCACGAGCGCGCGACCCGAGAGCACCATGCGCGCCTCGGTGACGGCGTCCTCGCCGAGCGCGGTGCCGGCGAGCTTGGCGCACGCGGTGTAGTACGCCGCGCCCTGGCCGATCGCGCCGACCAGGAGCGCCTGCTTGACCGAAAGGGCCGCCGCTGCGAGGTCGAGCGCGCGGGCGCGCGCGCAGTGGGCCGCCACCGGTCCGAGCCGGGCGATCGGCGCGCCGTAAAGGATGCGCGTATCCGCATGGGTTGTCGCGAGCTCCAGGGCGCGGGTCGCCGCGCCCGAGGCGAGCGCGGAGACGCCGCCGCGCGAGAGGGTGAGGGTCTGCTGGACGATGGAGAAGCCGTCGCCCTCGGCGCCGAGGCGCTCGTCGGTGGAGGCGAGCGCACCCGAGAAGCGCACGCCGGAGATGTCGGCGGCGCGCGCCGGCAGCGTCGCGTAGCGCGGCAGCGGGGTGATGCCGGCGCGGCGGTCCAGCACGAAGACCGAGAAGTCCCCGGTGGCTTCGAGCGCGCTGGCGTCCGGCGTGCCCTCGCGCGTGCGAGCCAGGACGACCAGGAGATCGTGCTCGATGCCGCCGTTGATGACGTGCTTGTCGCCGTCGAGGCGGTAGCCGCCCGCGGTGGGCGTTGCGCGGAGGCGATTGGCGAGCAGGTCGGAGCCGTGGTCCCACTCGGTCAGCAGCAGGGACGCCCTGGCGCCGGCGTGAATCCGCGCGAGCACACGCGCGCGCTGCTCGGGGGTCCCGCAGAGCCACACGGGCAAGAGGGCCAGGGCGTTGACGAGCACGGTGATGGCGAGCGAGCCGTCGTGGCGGGCGAGCAGCGCGGCGAGCGCGCCGAGGTGCGGAGCGCTCGCGGCGGCGCCGAAGAGGTCGCGCACGCCCAGAGCCCACAGGGCGTCGAGGATCTCGCGCGGGTAGAGGCCCCGGCGCTCGCCTTCGGCCAGCGACTCGGCCACGTCGGCGCGGCCGAGGTACGCTTCCACCGCGAGCAGGGCGGGGTGCGTGCGTGTGGGCCCCGGACACAGGCCGAGCCACGTCGGCGGAAGCCGCGGAGCAAGCATCGGCCTGCATCCTCCTTTGGGCGCGCACGCGCGTCAACGGGCGGTGGGCCCGCGCGCAGGGCGGTCGAGCTCTCGAGCTGTCGTGGCTCGCACGACTTCCGCAGCACGCAGGCTCTAACGGGGACGCTGACGCCGACGCTGACGGTCAGCGGTGGTCACCGCGTCCAGCGCCACGACGATGGGGATCCCAGAGGCTTCATGGACTTGCGCAGGGCATCGCACCAGGGGCCAGTGGGGTCTTTCGTCGGCGCTACCGTCAGCGTCAGCGTTTGCGTTGCCCATGTGACCGGCATTGGGTCTAGCCCGATCGCGCCGCTTTGACAGAAACGCGGCCAGATTTCCTGCACGAGCGGGAGCGGGAACGGGAACGGGAGCGGGAACGGGAACGGGAACGGGAACGGGAGCGGGAACGGGAGCGGGAACGGGAGCGGGAACGGGAACGGGTGAGAAACAGCGAGAGTCGGGACCTAGAACTCGATCGCCCTGGGCCCGCGCGCGTACCTACGCCGCCACGACCGCTCGGTTTCGTCCGGCCTCCTTGGCCTGGTACAGGGCCTGATCGGCGCGCGCGAGCAGGTCGTCGCCGGCAGACCGCGGCGCGTTGCCGGCGACGATCGTCGCGACGCCCATGCTGGCCGTGATCGAAAGACGCGTCTGGCCGGCGAGGATGGCCGCGCGCTCGACGCGCTGGAGGCATCGTGCGGCGACCTGCTCGGCACCCTGGGACGACGTGCCGGGGAGCAGGATGACGAACTCCTCACCGCCATAGCGCGCCACCACGTCGACCTCGCGCAGCTCGCCCGCGAGGATCCGCGCCGCCACCGAGAGCACCTGGTCACCCGTGGCGTGGCCATGTGTGTCGTTGACGCGCTTGAAGTGATCGAGGTCGACCATCACACAGGACAGCGGCAGGCCGTTCCTGCGCACGCGCTCGACCTCCTGGTCGAGGATCTCGAGCAGGCGGCGGCGGTTGGGCAGGCCCGTCAGGGGATCCGTCTCGGCGAGCCGGTGATAGCGCGCTTCGCGATCACGCCAGCGTGTGACCACGTGACCGATGAGAAGGAGCGTGAACGCGGACAGCACGATCGAGCACATCGCGGCGCGCGACCACGAGCTCGCGTGGGCATCGACCCCCGACAACGCGTGGAGCTCCGCCGCCTGTGGCAAGAGCTCGAGCTGCACCACCAGAGCTCCGGCGATGACGAGGACGTAGAACACGACGATGCCGATCGCCGTGGTCAGCCGGTCGAACAGCAGAAACCCCATCGTCCCGCCGCCCAGGAAAGCGAGCCAGCCGGGGCTCGAGAACGCGCCGGTCAGGCATGTGAAGACCGCGGTCGACAGCGCATAGAGGAGGAGCGTGCCCCACACGAGCAGCCGACCCTGGGGACACCGCCGCCGTGCGACGAGCGCCACGAACAGGAGGACCGCCCAGGGCACGAGCAGCAGCAGCGACGCGCGTGCCACCAGCGCCCGCGCCAGCGGGTCCGTCCCCTCGCGGAGGTACGGCCAGCCATCGAGGAAGCTCGCCGTGACGACGAAGGTCAGGATGGCGGGCAACACGATGGCGATGGCGAGCAGGCTCCGATCCGCCTGGCTCCAGCCGATGGGGTTCGCTATCCGGTCGAAGAGGCTACCGCCCACCTGGACCTCCCCGCCGCTTTTTCGGCGCAACTTGACGGAGATCAAGTTACCGGCCGGGGGCGCGAGCGTCCAGGGCTTCGGTGGCGGGCCTCGGCTGCGGGCAAGTCGATCCGAGCGGTCTCACGCGCGTGGCGCGCTCCTGAGCAGCGCGACCACCACGCCGGTCAGCGACTCGCCCACGATGCCGCCCGATGCGATCGTGATGGCGTGACGCTCGACCGTGGCGGGGCGGAGGCGGGTCGCCAGCTCGAGCACGAGGGCACCGAGGACCATGGTTGCCGCGGCGTGCGCGGGCACCAAGAAGCCCATGCCCAGGGCCACACCCGAGGGCACGAAGGCCGATACCCGGGTCCGCTCGATCCCCGCGAGGACGAGACCGAGGGCGAGGCCACCGAGTGCGGCGGCGCCCGCGTACGGCGGCAACGCGGAGGCGCCCTGGTCGACCAGCGCCGCCATGGCTCGCCACGCCTGGGCCGCCGGCGCCGGCAGGCGCCCGGACCCGAGGCCATGGGCACGCGCCAGCACCTGATACGCCGGCACGGCGCACAGGCCTCCCGCCAGGACGCCGGCCAGCTGGGCCAGGATCTGCCGGCGCACCGACGCGCCGAGGCGGTGGCCCGCCTTGAAGGACGTCAGCATCTGGCCGGTCTGCGCCGCCATGCCCGAGGGGATGGCAGCCGCCACCACCGCGGCTCGGCCTGCCGCGCCGAGCGCGCCTACCACGAGCAGCGTCAGCTGGCCCAAAAGCCCCACCGGGTTCATGTCGGTCTCACCGATGGCGCGCGCGCTGGCGAGCAGGAGCGGCGCGGCGCCCAGCAGGGCACCCAGCAGCCAGGCGGGGTGAACGCCGAGCCCGAGCACGCCCAGCGCGACCACGGCGAGCACGGCTCCGAGGGCGAGCGGTGCGACGCCCCGCTCCGCAGCGTCGAGGCTGGCCCCACCGCGCCGGCGCGGGGCTCTCCGGACCAGCGACGCCAATGCGCTGGCGGTGCCGATGGCGACCCCGGGCCACAGCAGCCAGCCCACCAAGGAGTCGTATTCGGGTCGGGCGAGGCCCGCGCGCACCACGGCGGGCGCCGCCCAGCACCAGGCCATCACTCCACCGCACAAGAGCCCGAGGGCCACGCGCCGGCCCGCCAGCGCACCCGCAGCGAGCAGCGTCGGGCTCAGCGCCACTCCGAGGCCGATCCCCGTCCCCGGCAGCGCCACGAGCTGCGGCAGCAGGGTGGGCCAGCCGTCGCGAAGCCAGGTCACGACTGCGGCGGCCAACGCGCCCAGCGCCAGCGAGCGCCCGCGCCCGCCCGTGCCCTCACCGTGGACAGTCAAGAGGAGCGTGGCGGTGGCCTGCCCGGTAGGAAAGGGCAGCTCCCCCTCCACCACCAGCGCCCGGCGCAGGGGCAGCGCGGCCAGCGTTCCCAGCACGGCGAGCGCGAGACCCAGGCCGAGGATCACGAGCGACGGATCGAATTGTCCCGCGAGGGCGAGGGCGGGGAAGGCACCGAGGATCCCCAGCGCCGCCGGCATCTGGGCCGCCGCCGAAGCGGTGGTCTGCACGATGTTGACCTCGAGCGGACCCGAGCCGCGCCGCCCCAGGACGGCGCACCCGATGAGCGACGCCGTCATGGAGCCGCCGTCGATCCAGCCGGTCTTGAGCCCCAGGTAGACGTTGGCCACGCCGATCGCCCCTCCGACGACGGCGCCCAGGGCGACCGCACGCAAGGTGAGCTCACGCATCAGGCGCGGAGCCCACAGCGTGACGTGGCGCGGCCTCGTCGATGGCGCGCAGCAGCAGGCATCGTGCGATCATCGCAGGCCCGGGCAGCGGTGGAAAGACCGGGGCTGGGAGCTCGCGCTCAACCCCGGCGCGGACGCGTGGCCTCGATTCCCAGCGCCGCCAGCTTGTACGCCAGGGTGCGGCGCGGGACGCCGAGCAGCTGCGCGGCGCGGGTCTGGTTGCCTTGCGCCGCGTGCAGAGCTTCGAGGATGCGCCCGCGCTCGAAGGCGCGCACCGCGTCCTCGAGCGGCAGCCACGTCCCAGGCTCCGCCGGATCGCCAGCCGGTTCGGACGAGGGCTCGGTCGTCCCTGCAAGCGGGGCGACCTCGCCAATGACGGTGCTGGGAAGGTGACGCCGCTCCAACTCGCCGCTGTCACAGCTCATCACCGCCCGGCTCATTACGTTCTTGAGCTCGCGCACGTTGCCGGGCCAGGGATAGGCGAGCAGCGCCGCCATCGCGTCGGCGGCCACCGTGATGGATCCGCCCCAGGTCTCACCCGCCGCCTCCGCGGCGAAGCGCGCGGCGAGCAGCGGGATCTCGCGTTTGCGCTGCCGCAGCGGCGGGACTTCGAGGACCACGCGCGTCAGCCGGTAGTACAGATCCGACCGGAAGTGTCCCTCGGCGACCGCGTGCACCAGATCGCGGTGGGTCGAAGCGATGATGCGCACGTCGACCAGGTGATCGCGCGTGGCACCGACGCGGCGGACCCGCCGGTCTTCCAGCACCCTCAAGAGCTTGGCCTGCAGAGGCAGCGGCATGTCGCCGATCTCATCGAGCAGGAGGGTGCCGTCGCGGGCCTCTTCGAGCAGGCCCGGATTGGACGCGGTGGCCCCCGTGAACGCGCCGCGCTCGTGGCCGAACAGCTCGCTCTCGAGCAGGTTCTCGGGCAGCGCCGCGCAGTTCAGGCGCACCATCGGCCGGGCCGCGCGCGGGCCGAGCGCGTGCACCGCCTCGGCGATGATCTCCTTGCCGGTGCCGGTCTCGCCGGTGATCAACACGGGCATGGCGCCGGCGGCGGTGCGTTCGACGAAGTGGAACAGCCGCACCATCAGCGGCTCGGCGAGGACGACCTCGTGGGTGCCGATGCGCAGCATGCGTGCGGCCTCGTGCGCAGTCTCCACGCCGGTCCCCTCCGACGAGCGCGTGGAGCACATCGTCAGTTGTGCGACCACCAGCAAGCTCTCGGGCGTGGTCGCGTCTCCCGGATACACCGCGACCCCCATCCGCGTCGAGATCGCGCACGCGACCAGGCTGGAATGGATGCGTCGCGCGGCGGCGACTGCGCCCTCCTTGGTGCACTCGACGACCAGCAGGTCGAGGCGGCCGGGCGCGCGCACGGTGATCGCGTCGTTTGCGCGCAAGGTGCGCAGGACCGCGGCTCGTAGCGACTCGGCCACGCCCTTGGAGCGGTCGGTGGCCTCGACCGCCAGGACGCCGAACTTGCGCCCATAGCGGAACGAGCGTTGCGCTTCCTCCACGACCCGCGCATCAAAGCGGTCGGGGCTCAGCACCTGCGCCGCGCACAAGCGGCTTACCGAGGCCGTGCGCATCTGTCCGGCCGCGGTCCCGAAGCGGATCTCGTCCTCGAGGTGGACCTCGACCGGAGTGTTGGCAGGGCTACGCGCTCCACGGACGAAGGTGCCGTGCTCGCTGCCCAGGTCGCACACCGTGATGCCCCCTCCGTCCTGGCTCAGCCAAGCATGCTGGAGCGAGACCGAGGGGTCATCGAGGAAGATGTCACTCGCCGTGGCCGAGCCCACGGTCTTGGGCGTGCCTTCCGAGAGATCGAACTCGCGGACGCCGCCGGCCGTGAGCACGACGAGGATCAGCCTTTGCCTCGCCTCTTCCTTGGACCCCGCCTTGGGACTCGAGGCCATTCCCGGCTTTACGATACCATGGATTATGCTGGCGCGTTGCGTTGCACGACCTGCCATCGGCGTCTCCTGCCGCTCGCGACTTGCCCGAGCCACCCGGGGCCGGTCGCACCCGAGGTCTGTCTGGCGCTGGATCCCTCGAACCCTGAGCTCCCTGGCCTGTCTGGCTTCAGCCTCCTCGGCGGCGGCGGGTTCTCGCGCGTGTTTTCCGCTCGTCGCGAGCAAGACGGGCTCGAGGTGGCCGTCAAGGTGGCCACACGCATCGGTGACGAGCACTTCGTGCACGAAGCGATTGCGATGGGCCGGTGTCCGCCGGGGAGCGTTCCCGCGTTGCTCGACCAAGGCGTGCTGCCCTCCGGGGAGCGCTTCCTCGTCATGGAGCGCGTCGCCGGCGTGTCCCTGGCCGATTGGCTGGCCGGGCAGCCCTCGGCGTGCCCCCCGTCCGCGCTGGCCTTCGCGCGCTTCCGCGCCCTGTGCGTGGCGGTCGCTGCCGTGCACGCGGCCGGCATCGTCCACCGTGATCTCAAACCCGAGAACCTGTTTGCGCGGCCGACCGGCGACGTCACGCTGATCGATTTCGGGCTCGCGAGAGGGCTGGGCGGGCTTGCGCCCCAGCCGGTGCCCGGCCCGGCGGGCCTGCGGGTCGGCACCCCTGCCTATATGTCGCCCGAGCAGTGCCGCGGTGAGACGCAGCTGGACGAGCGCAGCGACATCTACGCGCTCGGGGTCATTCTCTATGAGCTCATGACCGGTCGGCCCCCGTTCGTGGGCGAGGCCGCGGAGGTGGAACAGGCCCAGGTGAGCAGGCGCCCGCCGAGCCCCGGCAACTTCGCGGCGCTCGCCCCCGCGCTGGAGCAGGTCATCCTCGGCTGCCTGGCCAAGGAGCCGAGTCAGCGTCCCGCGGGCGCCGAGGAGCTGGGGCGTGCGATCGAAACAGCTCGACCAACCCGAGTCCCCCCTGAGGGGCGCAGCCCGGCACAGAGCCCGGAGATCCGCGCGGCGCGCCGTGCGGTCACGCTCTTGTCCCTCGCCTCGCGGAGACCGGCGCCCGAGCTCATCGAGGCGGTGGCCAAGGATGGCGGCTTGGTGCGCCTCTTGGCCGGGCGCTACGTGATCGCGTTTCCCGAAGCGACGTCGGTGGCCGCGGGCGTGCGGACCGCGCTCGAGGCCGCGCGCCGCCTGACCGATGCCGAAGGGACCTCGGTGATCCACGTGGCCGAGCTGCGCGTCCGTGCCGGCAAGAGCGGCACCACCCTCATCGGCGAGGCGCTCGATCACCCGGCGCGGTGGCATCCCAAGGCCGAGGGGAGCGCGAGGATCCTCGTCACCGCAGCCGCGGTCGCGCGCGGCGACCTGCGCGCGTTCGTCGACGCCGGCGACGGTTTCTACAGCCAAGAGGTCGCTTCGCCCCTGCACCTGCGCCCCGACACGCTGTTGCTGCGCGGCCGGGAGGCGCTTCTCGAGACGCTCGTCGGTGAAGCGCAGGCTTGCTTCGCGAGCGGCACGCCCACGTTGGCCACGCTGGTCGCAGACGTGGGTGCGGGCAAGACACGGCTCGTGCAAGCGGTCAGCGACCGCCTTCGGGGGCAGGGGACCTGGGTCGTGCACCTGTCGGCCGCGGCCGAGGACAGTGGCGAGGATCGGCTGGTCGGCGAGCTGTTTCGTGCGGTTTCCGAGCCGCAGCCCCTTCTGCAAGCCTTACCGAGCACGCGGCGTCACGTGATCGCCCGCGCCCTGGCGGCTGCGCTACGGCGCGCCGCCCAGACCCGACCCTTGGCGATCGTCATCGACGACGCCCAGTCGGCCGACCCCATCAGCCTCGATGCGCTCGAGCTCGCCACGATGACCGGCGCGCCCGTGCCCATCTGGGTCGCGGTCGCCGCACGCCCCGCGCTGCTCACGCAAAGGCCGTTCTTTGCCAGTCGCGCCGGCCTGGCTCGATTGCACCCACTGCCGCCGCTCGACGCCGAGGCCGCGCAGGCTCTCCTGGAGGATCTGCTCGCCCCGATCGAGTTCCTGTCGAGGGCCGCCAAGGCGCAACTTCTGGAGCTCACCCAGGGCATCCCACTGCAGCTGGTCGAGCTGGTCCAGTCGCTGCGCGCCGGCCTCGCGCTGCGCTCGCACGCAAGCTCGGGCGCGCTCTACGTGGCCACCGATGAGCTGCTCTGGCTCAGAGGGACGTCGGTCGCCCAGCACCTGGCGGAGAAGACGCGCGCTCGGCTGGCGGCGCCCCTGCGCAGGTTCCTCGACTTGTGCGCAGTGCTGGGCGACCCGCTCGAGCTTGCGCACGTGGATGCGGTGCAGCGCACGCTCGCCGATGACACCTCTCGCGACCTGGACCCGGCGGTGGGCTTGTCTCGGCTGGTGGAGCAGGGGCTGCTCCAGGAGGTCGGCCCCCATCGCTACGGGTTTCGCGATCCCCTGCTGCGCGCAGCGCTCGAGGAGGCCATTTCTCCGGCGTCGCGGCACGACCTGCACGATGCGGCGCGACGCACGCTGGCAGCCCTGGTCGCGCCCTCGCACGCGAGCCTCTTGCGCCGGGCGCGGCACGCCGCCGCCAGCGGAGCCAGGGACGAGGCGGCGGGCGCCTATCTCGAGCTGGCGCGCGGGGCCGAGCAGCGTCTGCGCGACCTCGATGCGGAGCAGCACTATTCGGCCATGTTGGCGTGCCTTTCCGACGCGGACACGCACCTCCGCCGGGTCGCGCTGGCCGGGCGCGGACGCGCCCGCTACCGCATGCGCAGGCTCGTCGATGCCCTGGCCGACGTGCGTGCGGCGCGGGCGCTGGCAGAGGGCGGAGCGGATTCGGCGGCGGTGGTCGATCTCTTGCTGGAAGAAGCGACCATCCAGGACTGGACCTCCGACTTCGAGGCCTCCGCCAAGGCGGCCGACCGCGCCGCCAGCCTGGCCGAGGCGCTCGACGACCCGCGGGCCCACGCGCGCTGCATGATGGCGCTCGGGCGCACGCATTGGCGCACGGAACGCGTGGCCGAGGCGGTCGCCGCGCTCGGCGAGGCCGCCGAACGCGCGCTCGTGCTCGGGGATCGCGAGACACGAGTGCTCGCCTTGCTGCTCCTTGCGCCCGCCCTGGTGTCTGCGGGCCGCCTCGAGGAAGCCGAGCGACGCTTCGCCGAGGTGCTCGCGCTGTGTGAGGAGCTCGACGACCGTCTCCATCTCGGCGTGGCCTATGGCAACCAGATGACGCTGTGGATGAAGCGGAAGCTGTATCCGCGCGCGCTCGACGATGCGCGGCGCTCGATGGAGCTGGCGCGCGAGGTCGGCAACGTGATGCTCGAGCGCATGGCCCAGTACAACCTGGGCGAGCTCTTGTTGTGGATGGGCTCGTGCGAGGGCGCGCGCTTGCCGGCGCAGCGTTCTCGCGAGCTACAGCTGAGGTTCTACGAGCAGCCGGGCGCAGAGGATACGCTGCTCCTGGCGCGCGTTCTGGCCGCCTTGGGCGAGCTTTCCGAGGCCCGCCAGCTGCTCGTTTGGATCTCCGAGCACTGCCCCGAAGCCAGCTTGCCCCGCTCGCTGCGCACGCTGCGCCGCATGGTCGAGCTCGTGTGCGCGGGCGACGCCGCCCGGGAGGCCGACTGGGACGAGCTGCGCGGCGCGGCGCGAGAGCACTCGCTCCTCGATGAGCGTCTCGAGGTGCTCCATGCATGCACGCTCGCCGCGGTGCGCGCGGGACGCGCCGACGCCGCCGCCCGTGCCCGCGCGGAAGCCATCGAGCTGGCCGCCGACTCGGCGTCCTGGCTGCACCGCTTCCAGGAGACCTAGCTCTACTGTGCCACTTCGTTCCGGCCGTGCTCGGACCGACAAGCCGGTCCGAGCGGGGTTGGCGAAGCCAAGCCTGCGATCCGCAAGGCGCCGCGAGAACCGGACCGGAACGTACATGGGTACTTGAGGACCGGAAGCGCAGCGGCAACGCAGCGGACGGGCCGGATCGTCGGTCCGTCGGTGTTCGAAGCGATGTCGCGCAGTCGAGCTAGGACAGCACCCAGAACCGATCGGACCGGTCTGGCGAGGGCAGCACCACGAACTTGCCTTCGATGCCGGAGAGCGCCGCCGCGGTTGCGACGACGCAGCCCCGATGGTCTTCTTTCCAGTCGCTCATGCACAAGAGATCGCCGCCGGCGTAGGGGGCCTGGCCCTCCGCCCCGAGGACCACGGAGCCGGCGTGCACGGTGAGCGCGCACCAGACGTACGGATCCTTGTGGCCGTGCTGGTCCGGGCACGAAAGCTCGTTCCACAATCGGACGGCTGCCAGGGTGATGCGAGCTCGCTCGTCCGCCTCTGCGTGCTCGTCCCGGGGCAGCCGCGCGACGGCCAGAAACGAGGTGCCTTGGTCGAGGGTGATGTCGAGCCCGGCCCGGGCAAAGGCTTCGCGCGCCTGGTCCACGGTCGCGTCGAGGCGCTCGAGCACCGCATCCTCCTGGCAGCCTTCAGCGTCGCCCTGGGCGCCGGCTTCGAAATAGAGGCCGAGAGCCGTCTCGCCGCGACTCCTTGGCCGCGCGTCCGATCCTTCGTCTGGGCCGCGAGTCGTGGTCGCGCGCCGGAGGTCGGCGAGCAGGGCGTCGACCGAGGGGTGGCGGTCCTCGCGGTCCTTGGCCAGTGCCCGCCGGATGACCTCGTCGAGCGCTGCCGGCACGTGCGCTGCTTCGCTGGCGCGGGGACAGGGCGCAGAAAGATGCAGCTCTTCGATCTCGATCAGCGACGCGGCGGCAAAGGGCAGGCTGCCGGTGAGCAGCTGAAAGAGCAGGATGCCCATTGCGTACACGTCTGCGCGGGCATCGATGTCCTGGCCAAGGATCAGCTCCGGGGCCATGTACTCGGGGGTTCCTGGCCGGGTGCCGGTCTGGGTCAAGGCCGCTCGAGTGCCTTGGCGGCCGCCGAACACCTTGGCCAGGCCGAAATCCACCAGTTTGACCGTCCTTGGGGTTTCCACCAGCATCACGTTCGACGCCTTCAGGTCACGGTGCACGATGCCGAGCGCGTGCGTGGCGGTGAGCGCGGCGGCCAAGGGTTCCATGACCGCCATCACCTCGGCAGTCGACATGGCTCCACGTGCGCCGATCTCGGCCTGCAAATCCCGCCCCTCGAGCCACTCCATGACGAGATAGTGCCGGGTACCGAAGGTTCCGCACTCGATGAGCTCGACGATGTTGGGGTGGCGAATGCTGCTGATGAGCTCAGCCTCCTGAGAAAAGCGCAGGATCATCCCGGATTCCATGGCCAGAAACGGGTGCAGGAGCTTGAGCGCAACGGCACGGCCGCTCTTCGCGCGCGCGCGATAGACCGTCGCAAAGCCGCCAATCGAGGCCAGGTTCTCGACCACGTAGCCGGCGACCTCGCTGCCCATCACCACCGGTTGCTGCGCCGCAGCTGCCCAGGCGCCGCCGCTCGAGCCCGTGGGCCCGACGTCTGCGGATGGATCACAGACCGAGGTCATGCAGGCTCTTGACGTAGACGGTGATGACCTGTGGGACCTTCTTGAAGCTGACGTCGTCGCACGAGCCGACCGAGGTGATGCCACACGGGCTGCTCGGATAGGTGCACGCCCGCAGCGGCAGGGCGTCGTCGTCGTCCAGGTCTTCCAGGTTCTGCGCCGAGCAGTCGCGCAGAACCGGCTTCTTGCCAAACAGGTTGCCCCAGAACTTTCCCTCTTGGACCGGAAAGTTGGTGGCCTCATCGGGAGCCAGCGAAAGCCTCGGATGGCTGCCGCGCAGCGAGATCTGGTCGGTGATGCCCCAGTAGTTCACCCGCGCGAGGACGCACGCCGAGACCCATCCCTGACAGTCCTCGGCGCACGAGCTGGTCGCCCACTCGGGTGCCAAGCCGAGCGAGCCGTAGTACATGCCGTAGGACGTACCGTCGATGATGAGCTCCATGCTTGCGGTCGCCGGCAGGGCGCAGGAATAGATGTACCTCAGCATCTCGCGCGACAGCTCGCCCTCCGTCATGCCGTTGGCGGTGAGCGCATTGGCCGTGAGCGCGTTGGCCGTGAGCGCGTTGGCCGTGAGCGCATTGGCCGTGAGCGCATTGCCGGTGAGCGCGTTGGCCGTGAGCGCATTGCCGGTGAGCGCGTTGGCCGTGAGCGCATTGCCGGTGAGCGCGTTAGGCGTGAGCGCGTTGCTGGCTACCACCGCGCTCTGAGAGCTGCCGAGCTCGTCAGGCGCCACCATACAACCGGTCGCCAGCACCGAGAAGAGCAGTGTGTGTCTCATGTGAAGTCGATCAAGCAATCGTCATGCCAGCTCCGGGCGCACCGAACTAGCTGAATCTCGTCCGCCACAGCCGGCAGAAACCTGCCGGACCGAAGGCAGACGGCGGTTTGCTGCCGCCCCGCTCCGCCGTCTCGGGCCGGTTCGTCAGACCACCCGGTCTCGAGCCGGCGGCGATCGTGCGTACGAGCGTGCGATAGTAGGTGTACATGGCCCGCGAGGTTGGCAGCGAGCAGCTCGCACGTGAAGCGGAGGAACGAGCGCGCAGGCAGGCGCTGGACGAATCGCGCGCGTCCGGTCAGAGCGATGCGGCGATCAGCATCCTCCATAATGTCGGCAATGTCCTGACCAGCGTGAACGTGTCGGCGAACCTGATCCAGAGCAAGCTGCGCGCGCTCAAGGTCGAAAGCGTCAGCAAGCTCGCCGAGCTCGTCACCCAGCACCGCGACGACCTGGCCGAGTTCCTGACCCAGGATGCCCGGGGCGAAAAGGTGGCCGCGTTCTTGCGCGAGCTGTCGCAGCACTTGCTCGCGCAAAAAGCCGGTCTCGCCGAGGAAGTCGACTCCCTGCTGAAGAATCTCGGCCACCTGAAAGGCATCGTCTCGGCGCAGCAGCGGTATGCGTCGAGGCTCTGCGGGGTCGTGGAGCAGACCTCCTTGCAACAGCTGGTCGAGCACGCGCTCGCGATCACGGGCGATCTCCTGGCCGCAAATGCGATCGACGTGGTGCAGAGGCACCAGGAGATCCCCCCCGTGGCGCTCGACCGAAACCGCGTCCTCGAGATCCTGGTCAACCTGGTCACCAATGCCGGCAAGGCGCTCGCGGAGTGCGACCGACCTGACCGAACGCTGACCGTGGCCACCGAGCGGAACGGCGACCAGGGCGTCCGCATCTCCATCTCCGACAACGGAGTCGGCATTCGCACCGAGAACTTGACCCGCATCTTTCAGCAGGGGTTCACCACCCGCCACGACGGTCACGGCCTCGGCCTGCACACGAGCGCCAACGCAGCGAAGCGCCTCGGTGGGCAGCTCTCGTGCCACAGCGATGGGCCGGGGACCGGCGCCACCTTTCACCTGGACCTGCCGGCGCGTTGCGGGGACAGGGCTCCATGAACCATCGCGTGCTCGTCGTCGATGACAACGCCGCGATTCACGAGGATATCCGCAAGATCCTCGCGACCGAGCCGGACACCTCGGCGCGCATCCGCGACCTGGAGGCCGAGCTGTTCGAAGGGCACGCGGCGCGCGACGTGTTTGCGGACGTGCAGTTCGACATCCATGCGGCCTATCAAGGCCAGGAAGCGCTCGAGCTGGTGCGACAGGCCGTCGCCGAGGGGCGCCCCTACAGCCTGGCTTTCGTCGACGTGCGCATGCCGCCCGGCTGGGACGGCATCGAGACCATCGAGCGCTTGTGGCAGGAGGACGCACACATCCAGACGGTGATCATCTCTGCCTACTCCGAGTACACGGTGGCCGAGATCGCCGGACGCCTGGGCGCGACCGACCGCCTGCTCATCATCAAGAAGCCGTTCGACAACGTCGAGATCCAGATGATGGCGCACACCCTGACCCGCAAGTATTCGCTCGAGCGGGCGCTGCGGCTCAAGCTCGCGGATCTCGACGCGCTGGTCCGGCAGCGAACCTCGGCCCTGGAACGGAAGCAAGCGGAGCTCGCGCACGCGGGCAAGATGGCGGCGATCGGCCAGCTCGTCGCTGGCATCGCCCACGAGATCAACACCCCCATCCAGTACGTCGGCGACAACACCTACTTTCTCCAGGGCGCCTTCGCCGAGCTCTTGAAGGTTCAGCCCTCCACCCGCCCGGCACGGCTGGAGTATCTCGTCGAGCAGATCCCCAAGGCGCTGGCCCAGAGCGTGGAAGGCATCGCGCAGGTGTCCTCCATCGTGCAGGCGATGCGCACCTTCGTGCACCCGGGCACCTCGGATGCAAAGGAAAACGTCGACCTGCACAAGTCGATCGAAGCCGCCATCATGCTGGCCAAGCACGAATGGAAGCAGGTGGCCGAGGTCTCGACCGACTTCGATCCGGCGCTTCCACTGGTGCCGTGTCGCCGCGGCCAGTTCAACCAGGTGCTCCTCAACCTGCTCATCAACGCGGCGCACGCCATCGCAGAGGATGTCGTGGCCCGCAAGAAGGACGCCAAGGGCACCATCACCGTGAAGACCCGGGCCGAAGACGGCTGGGCCACCATCAGCGTGATCGACACCGGCACCGGCATCCCCGAGGCGGTGCGGTCGCGCGTGTTCGAGCCGTTCTTCACCACCAAGGAGCCCGGCAAGGGCACTGGACAGGGGTTGTCGCTGGTACACTCGCTCATCACCGCCGGGCACGGCGGCACGGTCACGTTCGAGACCGAGGGGGGCAAAGGGACGACCTTCATCGTGCGTCTGCCGCTCAGAGCGTGAGCCATGAGTGATCTCGCCCGAATCCTGCTGGTCGACGACGAACCGAACGTGGTGCAAGCCATGTCACGCAACCTGCACGGCCACTACGACGTGGTCACGGCCACCAGCGCTGACGAGGGCCTGGCCCACGTCGGTCAGCGCCAGGCCGCGCAGGGGTTCGCCGTGGTCGTCTCCGACCTGAGGATGCCCCACATGGATGGCATCGCCTTCCTCAAGCAGCTCAGGGCCACGTGTCCGGACACGGTCCGCGTGCTGCTCACCGGCGAGGCCGATCTCAACGCCTCGATTGCCGCGGTCAACGAGGGCAACGTCTTTCGCTTCCTTTGCAAGCCGTGTCCGCCCGAAGTGCTCATCGCGTCGCTAGACGACGCGGTCGCGCAGCACCGCCTGGTCACCGCCGAGAAGGAGCTCCTCGAGCAGACACTGCAGGGCAGCATCAAGGTCCTGATCGACATCCTCGCCTTGACCCACCCCTGGGCCTTCGGCACGGCCACGCGGCTCAGGCGCTACGTCTCGCAGGTGGCCGAGAAGCTCGGCATCTCGCAACGCTGGCACGTCGAGGTGGCGGCGATGCTGTCGCAGCTCGGCACCATCACCTTGCCCGACGAGACGGTCACCAAGCTGCGCACAGGCCGCGCGCTCGACAAGCACGAGACCATGATGGTCGAGCGCCTGCCCGAGGTCACCCGCCTGCTCTTGGTCAACATCCCGCGGCTCGAGCCGGTGATCGAGATCCTCGCTGAGCAAGACCGGCCGGACGAGCTCCGCTCTCGATGCGGCCGTCTGCTCGCCACGGCGGTGGCCTTCGACGCCTTGGAGAGCCAAGGCTTGCCGCGCCGTGAAGCGCTCTTGCGGCTGGCCAGGAAGGCCGGTCCCGCTGACCGCGAGATTGCTGACACGTTCGCCGACCTCTACCAGAAGCTGCACGGACAGGACGACGTACGCGAGATCCCCATCAGTCAGGTGGTCGAAGGCATGGTGTTCGTGCACGACGTATTCACCCACGCCGGCACGTTGCTGGTGACCCGCGGCTACGGGGTCACCGCCAGCTTCATGCGCCGTCTGGAGAACATCAAGGCGGGCACCGTGAGGGATCCGGTCTACGTGCTCATGCCGCCGCGCTGAGCGACAGGAACGGCGATGGCAAGTGGGTGTGCTCGTCAGCGCGCGTGGGCGCGGACGAAGGGCGCCACGGCGGCGAAGAATTCCCCGGGGCGATCGCCGGCCACGGAGTGCCCGGCGCCCTCGATCGTCACGAGCTTGCCGCGCGTACGCTCTCGCATCTGCTGTGCCATCGGCGCGGTCAAGAGGTCGCTCTCGCCGCCCCGGATGACCAGGACGGGGCACGCGAGCCGATCCACGACGGACCACATCGCGGCGGCCGGCTCCCGGAACCGAGGGTGGCTCGCGAGGCCTGCCGAGTCGACCTTCCAGCGCCACCGCCCGGTCTCGTCCTCGCCGAGGCTGTGCCGCAGGCGGGCGCGAATGTTCGCCTCGCTCCGGCGCGGGTTGTGGGCCAGCATCGCGGTGACCGCCTCGTCGAAGCTCGCCCAGGACAGGCCCGCCACGCTCGCGATGACCTGGACGCCGCGCGCCTCCACCTCCGGCGCCCAGTCGACCAGCACGACCGCCGCCACGCGCTCCGGATGGCGGACTGCGCCCAGGACGGCGTGCACCGCACCCATCGACATCGCGATCGTGACGAAGGGTGCGATAGAGAGCGCCTCTGCCAGGCGGACCGGATCGTCGGCCATGGCCTCGCGGCCGTAGTCGCCGCCGAGGGCGCGATCGCTGTCGCCGTGTCCGCGCTGGTCGAGCGCGAGCACGCGGTGGCCTTCGCCCGCGAGGCGCGCGGCAAGCTCGTCCCAGGAATGACAGGTCTGGTTGAAGCCGTGCAAGAGGACCACGGCCGGCCAGCCCGGCTGTCCCCAGTCGAGGTAGTGCAAGCGCTGGCCGGCGAGCTCCACGAACCGATCCGCGGGCGTCGTCATCCCGGCAGGCTACCGCAGGGTGCAGCTCACGAGTGAGCCTGCCGGAGCGCCATGCCCGTGTGGTTCCACAAGAGGCGCATGTACCCAGGATCACCTTGCCGAGGGCATGAGGTGGAATCGCTCGGTTCCCGAGAACTCCGGATCCCCCCTGCGCCCGAGCAGGATACCCTGTCGCGGTTGGAGATCTGGATCGTCCGCCATGCGGCCGCACGCGATCGCGAGACCTGGCGGCTCGATGACGCCATGCGCCCATTGACCGAGCGCGGTCGGGACCGCTTTCGGACGCTGGTCGCGCGGCTCGGCGGCCGCGTCAAGCCGCCGTCGCTCATCTGGACCAGCCCGGCGGTGCGGGCCGTGCAGACCGCGGAGCTCCTGGCCGGCCTCGAGGGGTTCCGCGGGACGGTCGAGGTCGCGCCCTGGCTGTCTCCGGAGGGCGACGTGCCGGACGCGGTCTCGGCGGCGTCGGAGCTCGTGGGGCGCCGGATGGCGGTGGTCGGGCACGAGCCGCTCCTGTCGGTGCTGGCGGGTCGCCTGCTCGGGCTGCGGGCGCTGCCGTGCAGGTTGCCCAAGGGGGCGGTGGTCGCGATCGCGGATCGCGAGGTCGTCTTCGCGGCCCTGCCCCGCCGTGCTCGCGAAAAGCACGGCCGAATTCTGCGCTCGCTCGAGGCGCTCTGCCGCGCGGCGGGGGACCCGCCTTGAGGGCCCAAGCCCCCGCCGGCAAGCGGCGTGCCCCGGCGCGCCACCGGAGCGGAAAGCTCCTCGGCGCCATCGACGTCGGCTCCAACGCGAGCCGGCTCTACATCGCGCGGACGCGCGAGGACGGCCTGATCGAGTCGGTCGACTACATCCGCGAGCCGCTCCGGCTCGGCCACGACGTGTTCACGTCGGGGAGCCTGTCGGAGCAGACCATCGCCCAGGCCGTCGGCGTGTTCCAGCTGTTCCGGCGGGCGCTCGACCGGCACCGCGTCACCCGCCTGCGCGCGTGCGCGACGAGCGCCGTGCGCGACGCGCGCAACCGCGATCTCTTCTGCGCGCGAGTGGCGCGCCAGGCGGGCATCACGCTCGACGTCATCGCTGGCGGGGAGGAGGCCAACTTGCTCCGCCAGGCGGTGACGGCGCGCATGGCGCTCGGGGCGCGGCCGGCGCTCCTGGTCGATGTCGGCGGCGGCTCGACCGAGGTGTCGGTGCTGCACAAGGACGAGGTGCAGCTGTCCGAGAGCTTCACGGTCGGCACCGTGCGCATGATCGAGGCGTTCGGCCACGACGGCCCCGGAAAGAAGCGCGCCCAGCGCCTGATGACCGAGCTGTGCGACCGCATCGCCATCACGGTGCGTGAGCGGTTCGAGAAGTCCAAGGTCGACCTCGTCGTGTGCACCGGCGGCAACATCGAGGCGGTGGCGCAGCTCGTCGAGCCCGCGCGGGCGCGCGCCGCGGCCGAGGGCCACGGCGTGGTGGTGATTCCGGTGGAGCGGCTCAAGGTCCTGCGCAAGGAGCTCGAGGCGCTCTCGCTCGCGCAGCGCCTCCGCAAGTACAAGCTGCGCGCGGACCGTGCGGACGTGGTGGTGCCGGCGCTCCACATCTACTACCGCGTGGCGCGCACCATCGGCGCGAGCGCGGTGCAGGTGCCGTTCGTGGGCCTGGTCAACGGCATCGTCGAGGGCATGCGGGTCGCGACCGGTGGGCGCGGCCAGAGCCAGCGCGCACGCCAGGTGCGCACGAGCGCCCTGGTCCACGGGCGGCGCTTCGCGTTCGACGAGCGGCACGCGCGCCAGGTGGCGACCCTGGCCTCGCGGATCTTCGACGCCACCGGCGATCTGCACCGGCTCGACGACGAGGCCCGGCTGCTGCTCGAGACCGCGGCGCTGCTGCACGACATCGGCGCGTTCGTCGAGCCGCGGCGCCACCACAAGCACAGCGCGTACCTCATCGCGAACCTCGAGATCGTGGGCCTGTCGCAGCGGGAGGGGCAGCTCGTGGCGTCGATCGCCCGCTATCACCGAAAGAGCCTGCCGACGACGCACCACGAGGCGTTCGCGGCGCTGTCGATCCCTGATCGCGACCTGGTGTCGCGCCTCTCGGCCATCCTGCGCATCGCCGACGCGCTCGATCGCGAGCACGGGGCGCTGGTCGAGGCGCTGACGATCGACCGGAAAAAAGGCGAGATCCTGCTGCGGCCCTACGCAGCGCGCGACCTCCTGCTCGAGGCGTGGGCGCTCGAGCAGCGCGCGGACCTGTTCGAGCAGCTGTTCGGCCTCAAGGTTCGCCTTTTGCCGCCGGCCACGCGCCCCCCACGCGGCCGCACGAGGGCGGCGTGAGCGGGCTCGGCGAGGCGCCGTTTTCGGCCGTCCTGCCGGCGCTCGGGCGCAAGCTCGGCGAGGACCTGTTCGTCCAGTGGAGCCGGGCGTTCGACGAGGATCCGGAGGGCTTGCACGACTTCCGCGTGGCGGTGCGGCACCTTCGAACCTTCCTGCAGGCGCTGCGCGACGACGTCTGCGACCAGCGCTTCTCCGAGCTCGACCGCCGCATCCGAACGCTCTTTCGCGCGACCGGCGAGGCGCGGGACCTCGACGTGATGCAGGAGTGGCTCGACGCGTTCGGCAAGGGGGCGCGCGTTCCCCTGCGCCCGGGGCTCGAGCTGCTCGGCGAAAGGCTCGCCAGGTGGCGGCGCAAGGCCAAGCGCAGGCTGCATGGCCTGCTCACGACGAGCGAGCGCGCGGAGCTCGAGGAGGAGGTGGCTCAGGTGTTCGGTGGGGGGCCGCTGCCGGTGCGCGAGCCCGCGCGAACGCTCGGCGGTGTGCTCGCCGAGCGCGGACCTGCGCTCCTTGCGCAGCTCGAGGACGCGGCGGCCGAGGCCAGGAGCGGCCGCGCGGAGCCGCTGCACGCGCTTCGCCTGTGCTGCAAGCGCCTGCGCTACTTCGTGACGATGTTCGGGGAGCTGGCCGAGCTGCCGGACCGGGACCTCGTCAAACCGCTCAAGGCGATGCAGGAGCTGCTGGGTCACCTGCACGATCGAGACGAGCAGCTGCCGCGCGTGCTGCGCGAGCTGCGGCGGCT
>JAHFDS010000516.1 GCA_023248855.1 Myxococcales bacterium | reverse complement strand
CCACCGCGAGGCGCACCGACGGCAACGTGAACAGCGCCTGCCCGGCGGCGTGCTCACGGCTGCGCACCAGCCGGACCGCGCCGGCGGGCAGGCCTGCGCCGACGAGCGCGGGGCGCAGCGCCTGCTCCTCGATGGCGAGCGCGGTCCCGAGCGCGTCGCCGCCGATGCGCATGACCGCCGCGTTGCCGTTTCTGACGACGCCGGCGCCGTCGGCGAACACGTTCGGGCGTCCCTCGAAGACGAACCCGACGACGCCGAGCGGCGCCCGCCGCCTTTCGATCGCGAACCCGTCGCCGTCGCGCCGCTCGACGACCTCGCCGATCCGGCACGGCGTTGCCGCCCATCCTTCGAGCCCGTCGATCATCGCGGCGCGCATCGCGTCGCTCACGCGCAGGCGCGTCGTGCTGCGGCCGCGTCGCTCCGCGTCGGCGACGTCCGCGCGATTCGTATCGGCGATGATCGTCCAGATCGCGTCGTCGGCGAGCCGGCGCGAAAAGCCCCGAAAGAACGCGTCGACCTGTGCACGTTCGCACTCGGCAAGCACCCGCACCGCCGCGGCGGCATCGCGCGCGGCGTCCGCCGCGGCAGCGTAGGCCTCCGCGCCGACGACGATCAGCTGTCCGATCCGTCCCACCGGGATCACGCGATCCGTCGGTCGCACCTCCGGCATCCGCACCACGCGGGTGCCGACGACGACCGGCGTGCCGGGGGGGATCTGCGCGGCATCGAGCATGCGCTGGAGCATGCCACACCGTCAGGATCGACGATGCGATCTGCGCCAGGTCCTCGCCGTCCTACGCTACGCGGCCTTCTTCTTCAGCGCCTTGCGCTTGTTGCCGATCGGGAACGTGGGCTTCTTGGCCGGATCGCACTGGGGGCCGAAGCCCGTGGCGTCGAACTCGTGCTCGGCGTGGCCGGTCTTGCCGTCCTTGTGCGCCTCAATCATGAGCGTGTGCTTGCCCGCGCGCGACGGCGTGCAGTACCCGAGCAGGTAGTACTTCTTGGCCGCGTTCTCGATGCGCGAGGCGATGTCCTCGAAGGCCTTGTTGAGCTTGCCCTGGTCCTCCGCCAGCGCAAACCCCTGCTTGCCGGTGCGCCCGAGCTCGCCCTGGTCGATCTCGCCGCCGAGGCCGATCGTGAAGATGTCCACGTCCACGTCGTCGAGCTTCTCCCGCAGCTGGTCCGCCGTGACGTAGCCCGCGTGGTCGGTGCCGTCGGTGAACACGACCAGCGTCGCGAACCGCAGGGGCACCGGCGCCGCATCGCGCACCCTGCGCAGCTCGTCGACCGCCTTGACGATCGCGCCGTTGAGGTTGGTCGATGGGTCGCTGCCCTTCTTGTTGCGCATGCCCTGCAGGGCACCCTTGACCGCACCGCTCGAGCCCGTGAACCCCACCAGCTTGCGGATGTCCTTCGAGCCGTCGAACGAGTAGACCCCGACCTGGTGCACCTTGGCCACCTTGTCGGTGAAGGCCTCGGCGGCGCTGGCGATGCTGTCGAGCTGCCCCGACTCGGTCACGCTTCCGGACAGGTCCACGAGCAGCATCGTGTAATGCACCACCGAGACCTCGGGGTTCAAGATGACCTGCTTGGATTCGTGCTCCGAGATGGGCTTTCCGTCCTCGAAGATCTTGAAGTCGGTCGCGCCAAGGCCCCCGATCGGCTCGCCGCTCGAGGTCTCCACCGAGAAGTACAGGGCCACGTTCGAGGGCTTCTGGACGCTCGTGTCCACGAGGTTCACGTGCAGGCTCGAGCACGCGCCGACAAGCAGAGTCAAAAAGGCCAGTCGCAGCATCGGCCGATGGTACCGCCCATGTGTGCCAATCCCACACCTGTTTTCCCCGATTCCCCAACGACCTCGGACAATTCCGGGTCAAAAAATTGACGCGTCAAAACCCGCGGAGCACTGTGGGCGACATGGCGCTCTTGGAGCTCGAGGAAGAGGGTACGCAGGCCAAGATCAAGGTCGTCGGCGTGGGCGGGGGCGGGTCGAACGCCGTCAACACGATGATCCAGTCCGGGCTCGACGGGGTCGAGTTCGTCGTCGCGAACACCGACGGCCAGGCGCTCGAGGCGAGCCTCGCGCCGACCAAGCTGCAGCTCGGCTCGAAGCTCACGCGCGGCCTCGGCGCCGGGGGCGAGCCGGACAAGGGCCGAAACGCCGCGCTCGAGGACGTCGAGAAGCTGGCGGCGCTGTTCGAGGGCTGCGACATGGTGTTCGTGACCGCGGGCATGGGCGGCGGCACCGGCACGGGCGCCGCGCCAGTCATCGCCAACGTGGCCCGCGAGTGCGGCGCGCTCACGGTCGGTGTCGTCACCAAGCCTTTCACGTTCGAGGGCGCCCGCCGGCGCCGGCAGGCCGCCTCCGGCATCGGCGAGCTGGCCAAGTCGGTCGACTCGCTCATCACCATCCCGAACGACAAGCTGCTCGTCATCGCCGGTGACGACATGTCGATGCTGGACGCGTTCCGCGAGGCCGACGAGGTGCTGCTCAACGCCGTGCAGGGCATCTCGGACCTCATCCAGGTGCACGGCCTCATCAACGTGGACTTCGCGGACGTGCGCGCGATCATGTCGGGCAAGGGCCGTGCGCTCATGGGCACCGGCCGCGCGTCCGGCAAGAAGCGCGCGCTCGAGGCCGCCAAGATGGCGATCGAGAGCCCGCTGCTCGACGAGATCTCGGTGGAGGGCGCGACCGGCCTGCTCATCAACATCACTGGTGGGCCGGACCTCAAGCTGTCCGAGGTCAACGCCGCCACCGCGATGATCCAGGAGGCCGCGCACCCCGACGCGAACATCATCTTCGGCAGCGTCATCGACGCGAACCTGGGCGAGGAGGTGCGCATCACCGTGATCGCGACCGGCTTCGAGAGCGCGCGCGCCGCGGTCATCGAGGAGCCGCGCGGCAAGGGCACGCCGGGCGGGGCCGGTCGTGGGCACGCCGCGCAAATGCCGCACCCGGGCGCGCACACCGTGCACATGATCGCCGAGGAGCCGCCCGCCGGGTCGCGCTCGCTCGCGCACGACGGGCCGATCCCCCAGCCGATGTCGCGCATGGACAGCGGTGAGCTGCCCATCTTCGTCGAGCGGGTCGTGCAGGAAGCGTCGCCGAGCTTCCGCCAGCAGGGCGCCGAGCGCCGCAGCGCGCCACGCCAGACCACGCAGGTCCCGGTGACGCCGCGGCCGGAGAGCATCACGCAGCGCATCCCGACGCAGACGCCACCGCCGTCGGGACCGCAGTCGCTCCGTGGCTTCTCGTTCCACGAGCCGGAGGACGAGATCGAGATCCCCGCCTTCGTCCGCCGCCAGTCGCTCGCCCCACGCGAGAGCTGACGCTCGCGCCGCCGCCTTGACGGCGGCCGGCCTGCGCCGCACGCTCGCTTCCGATGTCCGACCCGCCAAAACCCGATCGCGACCAGAGCCTCTGGATCGTCCTCGCGATCCTGGTCTTCGTGATGCCGCTCGGCTTCTTCATCTACATGCGCCTCAAGGGGGATGACCACGGGCCGGGGCTGTTCCCGCGGCCCAGCATCCACCGCCCCGATGCGGCGCGATGATGGCTTGCCGTGCGCACCATCCTCCACCTCGATCTCGACGCCTTCTTCGCCTCGGTCGAGCAGCGCGATGACCCATCCTTGCGCGGGCGGCCGGTGCTGGTGGGTGGGCGCTCGCGCCGGGGCGTGGTGGCGGCGGCGTCGTACGAGGCGCGCCGCTTCGGCGCCCGCTCGGCCATGCCGATGATGGAGGCGCTGCGCCGCTGCCCCGAGGCGACGGTGGTGCCGCCGCACATGTCGCGCTACGCGGAGGTGAGCGCCGACGTGTTCGGGATCTTCCGGCGCTTCACGCCGCTCGTCGAGGGCCTCTCGCTCGACGAGGCCTTCCTCGATGTCACCCGCTCGCGGGCGCTGTTCGGCGACGGGCCGACCATCGCGCGCCGGATCAAGGACGCGGTGCGGGACGAGGTGCGGCTCGTGGTGTCGGCCGGCGTCGCACCGTGCAAGTTCGTCGCGAAGCTGGCCTCGGACCTCGGCAAGCCCGATGGCCTCTTCGTCGTGACCGAGCCGGCCCTCATGGGCACGCTGGCGCCGCTGCCCATCGAGCGCATGTGGGGGGTCGGCGAGAAGACCGCGCCGCGCATGCACCGGCTCGGCCTCCACACCTTCGCCGATCTGCAGCGCGCCGATCCCGAAGAGCTCGCGGGCCTACTCGGCGAGTGGGGCCGCCTCCTGTGCGCGTTCGCGCGTGGCATCGATCCGCGCCCGGTCGAGGCCGACGGAGCGGCCCGCAGCGTCGGCGCCGAGGAGACCTACGACGAGGACCTCACGGAGCGCCGCGCCATCGAGCGCAAGCTGCTCGGTCAGTCCGAGCGCGTCGCCGAGCGCATGCGCGCCGCCGGCGTCTGTGCGTACACGGTCGTGGTCAAGCTCAAGGAGCACGACTTCCAGATCCACACGCGCCGCCGCCGCTGTCCGGACCCATTCGCCGACACGGATACGATCTACCAGACCGCGCGTGAGCTGCTCGACCGCTTCGCGCTCGACGGGCGGCGCTTTCGCCTGACCGGCGTGTCCGCGACGGACCTCCTGCCAGGCCCACCGCCGCCGCTGCTATGGCCCGACCCGGTGCAGGATCGGCGCGCGCGCCTGCAGGACGCGACGAGCGCCATCCACGATCGCTTCGGCCACGGGGCGCTGCGGCGCGGCGCCGCCCTGGAGGACGAGGAGGAGTAGCCGCGCAGAAGCTGCGGGTTCCCGGGCCAGTGCGGAGGCTCGGCCCCCAGGGCACTGTCTCCAGCGCCTCGTGGTTTCAGGGCTTTATGCTGCCTCGAGGATGGCCCGGGGCTTGCGACAGGAGCTCCGCATGCGCGTGTCCCTGCCCGGCCTGCTCCTCCTCACGTTTGCCGCCTGTGCTCCCGGATCCATCGATCTCGGTCCGGCGCCGGGCACGGGCGGCTCCGCGAGCACCGTCGGTGCCGGCGGGTCTGGCGGCATGAGCACGAGCGGGGGCGCGGGCCGAGGCGCCGGCGCCGCGGGCGCCTCGAGCGG
>JAHFDS010000515.1 GCA_023248855.1 Myxococcales bacterium | reverse complement strand
ACCGGCACCAAGACCCCCGGCGCCGGCGGCCAGCCCCCCAGCTGCCGTGGCCAGGCCGGCGCGGACGACCGCCAGCAAGCAGCGTGACGTGTTCGCGCCTCCCGAGGAAGAAACCGTAGGGGACCAGCTCGAGGTCGACGCCGACGCCGTCGAGTCGGTGCAGCGTGCAGCCAAGATGAATCGCACGCTCCCACCGGGCACCAAGGCGATCGGGGTGGCCACGAAGATGGCCCCCCCCACCTTGCGCGAGAAGATCCACGAGACCCCGCCCCTGCGCGCGGCGATCGTCCTAGCCGCGGCCTTGTTCGCAGGTGCGTTGCCCTCCTACCTCTATGCCTCGTCGGTGGATGATTCGCGCATCACGGCGCTGCTCAAGGAGAAGGCCGAGGCGATCCGGGACAACCGTCCCGCCGACTCCGCGCGCGCCGCTACCGTCATCG
This sequence comes from Myxococcales bacterium, assembly GCA_023248855.1. Taxonomy (GTDB): domain Bacteria; phylum Myxococcota_A; class Polyangia; order JAHFDS01; family JAHFDS01; genus JAHFDS01. The sequence continues at coordinate 4,611 of JAHFDS010000515.1, read as the reverse complement.
AGCGCGATCTCCAGAGCGCCCGCACGCGCGAGGAGATCATCTTCGCCATCCTGTGGCTGGTGGTGGCCGCCGGGGCAAGCGTCGCCGTGTATCGCTTCCTCTAGACGTCAGTGAACGGGTTCGAAGCGATGTTGCGCAGTCGAGCTAGGCCGTGGCGCTCGACGGGCAGTAGCTGCCCACGGTGTCGAGCAGCGTCTGCAGCTCGATGGGCTTTCGCAGGAGGCGCACGCCGGGCATCGTGAGGCCGCGTGCCTCCAGGCTGCCGTCGCCGGACAGCACCACGACGGGGACCTGGGCCAACGCCGGGACCTTGAGCTGCTCGGCGCGGAACTGCCAGCCGTTCATGCGGGGCATCATGAGGTCGAGCAGCACCAGGGCGGGCGTTCGCTCCTCGAGGCGCTTGAGCGCCTCTCGTCCGTCGGCCGCGGTCACGACGTCGTAACCCTCCAGCTGGAGCACCTGCGCGAGCATGCCCCGCACATCCACGTCGTCGTCCACCACCAGGACGCACCAACCTGTGTTCCCCATGACGAATTAACTCTAGCGCGTTCCATCGTGCTTGCGAGCGCCAACGTGGAGCGGCACTACGGGCCGGCCGCGCGGGCGCCGGTCCGAGCCGGCCCGCCGCGGGCGGTGGGCCAGGGCAGGCACGCCACCCCCGAGCCCGGCACGGTGAACACGTCGACGCCGTGGTCGAACGTCTGCACGAGCACCTCGAGCTGACCGTCGCCGTCGAGATCGGCCACCGTCGGCGCCGCCGCTGCGCCGCGGCCGTTGCCGTTCTGGCCTGGATCCGGCAGCGGCACGTCGAAGAGCGCCGTGCCATCGGCCCCGAGGCCTACGAGCCGCCCTGCGTCGGCATCCTCTGCCGCACCGTAGGTCGCGAAGAGCACCTCGGGCGAGCCGTCCTGGTCGAGGTCCGCGACCACCGGCTCGGTCGCGTAGCGCACCGCCTGGCCGTGGCGGAAGCCGTGGCGCCACAGCAGCTGGCCATCCGACGCATACGCATACACGAATCCGTCGTTGAGCGACGCCAGCACCTCGGGCGCGCCGTCGCCCTGGAGGTTCGTCACCACCACTGCAGGGATGCCGACGGGTGGGTACTCACCAGGGACCACGGGGGCGCGGCCCCTTCGCGGCGTCTCCCAGCCAGCATGCCGCTCACCCGCGCGCGCTCCGCCGCCCTGCGCGCCGTCGAGCACGACCAGCGCGTACGCCTGCGTCACGTAGGGCTCGTGCTTCTCGACGTTCGGCGCGCCGAGGATCTCCGCGTGCCCGTCGCCGTCGAGGTCCGCCAGCGTGGGCGGTGACGCGGTCCACTGCAGCCACTCGTCGGTCGCGGGCCCCGGCCAGTCGCCCGCGTGATCGTGGTAGTGGCGCGCCTCGACCGCGGGATCGTAGAAGCGGATGAACTGCCCGTAGGTCAGGCGTTGGCCCGAAAAGTCGCTCTCGCGGTTCGTGTAGTAGGCGGAGGCGTCGAGCGCGACTCCGTCGGGGTCGAACACCTGCACGCGATGGTTGTCGTACGTGACCACGATCTCGAGCTCCGGGTCGTCGTCGAGGTTGCCCACCGCGACGTTCTCGCCGTAGCAGCCGTAGCCCTGGTGGCCGAGGCCATTGCGATCGGCGTCGTGGCCAGCGCCCCGCTCCGCGTCGTAGCGCGGCCAGGCGGGCGTCGCGCCGCCCGCGGGCTGGAACAGCCGTCCGTCTGCGCCCCACACGAAGACCTGCGCGCCGCCGTCCTTGGTCGGCTGGGTCTGGGTCGTGGTCGCGATGACCTCCTTTTGCCCGTCCCCGTCGAGGTCGGCCACCGCGAGGCCGCGCACCTCGGGCTTCTGCCCGGCGCGCTCGGTCGAGGCCGGCCAGCCCGGGCGCGCCGTCAGCATCCCATGCGCATAACCGTATACGAAGACCTGGTGGCGGATGCCCGCGATGATCTCCGGCTTGCCGTCGCCGTCGAGGTCGACGATGGCGTGCGGCGCGTAGACGCGCTCGGTGCCCGCGCGCGCGAGGCGCTTGCCGGCGGCGTCGTGCACCGAGACGCCCTCGTGCGCGAGCACCAGCTCGGCCCGGCCGTCGCCGTCGAGGTCGGCCACGAGCGGCGAGGCGAACCAGCCGGTGCCGGTCTCGACCCGGAAGCGGTGTACGGGAGCGAGCCCCCCGGCGCCGCGCGTCCCGGCCGCACAGACCGCGTTGCGCATGCCTCCGGTCGTGCTCGAAGGGTCGCTTCCGGGGTCCGTGCCGCCGCCCGGGGCCGTCGCCTTGCCACCACCACCGCACGCGGTGAAGGGAGCGAGACACCCGAGCACCAGCGCGTGACCGAGCGTGGACCTCACGAGCGAGGACAATACACCGCCCTCACGATCTTCCGCCCCGTGCCGGTGCTCGTGCTCGTGTGTACGCTTGCCCGCGGTGCCCATCCGCCTACCCGCCTCGGGACCGCTGGTGGCCCGCACCTACCACCGCGCGCTGGCGCTCGTGGCGATGGTCGCGTGGGCGTCGCTCGGCGCGCAGGTCCCTGTCCTCCTCGGCTCGCGGGGCCTCTTGCCGATCGCGCCGCTGTGCGATCGCCTGGCCAGCGAGCACGCCTCTTTCTGGGATTTTCCGACGCTCTTGTGCCTGGCCCCCGCCGACAAGGTGCTCGTCGGGGGGGCGTGGCTCGGGGGCGCGCTCGCGCTGCTCTCGCTCCTCGGCTGGTTTCCCCGCGTGCTCGCGGCGCTGCAGATCCCGCTCTACCTCGCGTACGCCACCGCCGGCCGCACGTTCTTCGGGTTCCAGTGGGACAGCATGCTGCTCGAATGCCTGCTGCTCGCGACCCTCTTGCCGCGGCACCGGGCCGCGCCGCTCGCGCACGCGCTGTTTCGTGTGCTCCTCGTCAAGCTCTACGCCGAGTCGGCGGTGGCCAAGGCCCAGTCGCACCTCGGCGACTGGTGGGACGGCAGCGCCATGACTCATTACTACGAGAGCGCGCCCATCCCGGGGCCGCTCGCGTGGACGCTGCACCAGCTGCCGGCCTGGTGGCACGCCCTCGAGGGCTGGGCCGTGCTCGCGCTCGAGGCCATCTCGCCCCTCGCCGCGTTCGGCCCGCGCTCGGCGCGCCTCGTGGCGCTCGGCGCCCTCGGTGCCTTCCAGCTCGTGAACCTCGCCACCGCGAACTACGGCTTCTTCGTGTACCTGTCGCTCGCGCTGCATGTCTTCTGGCTCGACGACGCCGACCTCGCGCGCGCCTGGGTGTTTCTGCGCCGGCGCGCCAGAAGGGCGTTCGGGCTCTCTGCGGCTCCGGAGGCGAAGCCGTCCGAGCCGCATCGACTGCCGCGGCGAGATCGCCTCGCGCCCGCTGCCCGCGCGCTCGGGGTCGGCGTCGGCGTCTTGTGGCTCGTGGTCTCGGGGGTCGTGGGCCTCGAGCACTTCGCCGGCTGGCGGGGCCTGGGCCAGCTCGCCTCGCCGGTCACCGGGCCGCTCGCGCCGCTGCGCCTGGCGAACAACTACCATCTGTTCGGCCACATCACGAACCCGCGCATCGAGCCCGCGCTCGAGCTCGCCGTCGCCGAGACCTTCGACGAGCAGCCGTTTCGCCACAAGCCCGGCGATCCGATGCGGCGACCGCGCCTGGTGGCCCCGCACCAGCCGCGCGTGGCCTTCCAGCTGTGGTTCCTCAGCCAGGAGCTCGAGCGCGGCACGCCGCCGTGGGTATCGAACCTGCTCGCACGGGCTTGCCGTCGGCCCGCCGCCGTCGACACCTTGTTCGAGCGGCCCCTGCCGCGCGGTGCGCGTGCGGTGCGCCTTGCCTTCTGGCACTACCGCTTCACCACGCGCCGGGAGCGCGAAGAGACCGGGGCGTTCTGGGTGCGCCGGCGGGTGGCCACCACCGAGCCGCTCGAGTGCGCCTCCGAGGGGGCGGCCCTGCTCGACGAGGCCGACGATGGCGAGGAGTGAGCCGTGGTCGGGCCACATCCATTACAATGAGCGCAATGGCCGACGCGGATCGGTTGCTCGCGATTGCGCTCCGGCTGCCGCAGGAGGAGCGCCGCTTTCTCGCCCGTGCGCTGCTCGCGAGCCTGGGCGCCATCGGCGACGAGGATCCCACCGCCGAGGCCTGGGTGCTCGAGATGGAGCGGCGCGTGGGCGAGGTGCTCGAGGGACGCGCCAGCCTGGATCCGGTCGACCAGCGCCTGGTCGACCGTCCCGGTGGCCGCGACGGCGGTGACGCATGAAGCTCCGCCATGAGCCGGCGCGCCTGGCCTGCAAGGAATCTCAGCGGCGGCGGACGCTGGCCTGCTGGCCGACCCAGTCGAAGCGCACGTCGAGGCGCCCCCCATCGCCCTCGGCCGAGAAGGCCGTGGGCGGCTGCGCGGCGGTCCTGTCCGGCGTGACCAGCACTTCGATCGCGGGCGTGACCACCACGTCCTCGGCGGGGTTCGCCAGAAGATCGGTCGGCTGCGCGAGGCGGCGCGCGTGCGCGAAGGCCAGCACGTCGTCGGACAGGCCGAAGGCCAGGCGCGCGGGGTCGAGCGTCGTCAGGTCGTCGCCCAGCCCATAGGCAGGCCCGGCCAGCGACGCCGCGAGCGCGCCCGCGCGCGCAGCGTCCTCGGTGTAGGGTGCGCGCAGCTG
>JAHFDS010000116.1:10940-20357 GCA_023248855.1 Myxococcales bacterium | reverse complement strand
CTCGCCGACGCCGATGTACTGGTGCCCGGTCGGGCTCGGCAGGCGCAGGATGCCCTTGGCGCCGTCGATCTTCCGCCGCGCGGTGTGGAACGGGTCGGCGAGGTGCTCGGGTGGCGCGGGCGCACGCAGACGGTCATGCGGCGCCCGAGCTTGTCCACGATGGCCTCGCGGACCAGGCCGGGCGGGCATTGCCGCTGGCGCGACTTGAGGATCGCGGACTGCACGACGTAGAGCCGCGTAAAATCGGCGAGCGGCACGAGGATCGGGTCGAGGAACATCACGGGCACACCTCCTCCCTGACACCGGGCAAGGGGATCCCCGCCGGCGCCGCCGTTACGCGCGAGCGACTCGTCGCGTGTCGAGCGCGTCCCCGGGAACAACCACGGGTGCGCTCTTGGATTGATTCTACGCGGGCCCATCGCGCGCCCTTGTCGCCAGATGTGAATCGCTCCCTCGTCATCGCCTTGTCCATGCCCTCACGCTACGGATCGGGCTTCCGCCTCGACAGCGCTGGAGTTCTCCGGACGGCTCCACCGCGACCTGCGGCGGGCGGCTGCAGGTCCGTGCAGGTGGCCGCAGGTTGGCCCGCCGTGGCGGCGCCAGCGTGGTGCGGCGGTGCCGGGTGGGGGCCTGGGGATCGCGCGCGCGCGCTCCGGATCCGGATCTTCAGATCTGAGATCTCTCTGTTCTGAAGAGATTGCGTTTCATTCGCGAAGCGAATGGAACGTACGGAAGTTGATCATGGGCCTGGTACTACGCGCGCGCGTAGCCCTGTACCCACGCGGGCACCAGGCTCGCTACGCTCGCCGTGCCCGCGGCGTGCTGCGCACGCGGCTCGAGGGGACCGGGCCAGAGGATCTGGCGACAGGCCACTTGGTAGAGTGAATCATCCAGCCAGGGGAGCCCTGGAACGCGGCCAGCACCTACGGCCCGCCTTCAGCTCCTCGCTTCCTCCTCGGAGCGCGCGCCCGACCGGCCGCTCCGTTCCAACAGCAGCGAGGGGCCTGCCCCCTCGAAGGGAGCGTCATGGCCTCGTACCAGAGAGGCGCCATCTACACCGGCGCCCGCTGCATCTTCAGCCTGAAGGGCCAGAAGGTCGGCTTCGCCTCGCAGGTCAACGTCGAGGAGCAGATCCAGCACGAGCCGATCACCGTGCTCGACAACGTGTTCGCCGAGGAATACGCCCCGGTGGGCGTCACGGTCACGTTCACGGCCACGTTCTTCCGGCTGGTCGGCGCCTCGCTCCGCAAGTTCGGGTTCTGGCCGTCGGCGGACCACGTCTCGGTGGTCACCATGGGCGAGCTCGACGCGACGCTGCGCGATCACGTCACCCAGCAGACCCTCGCGAACATCCAGCGCTGCCGCTGCCAGTCCCGCTCGCTCGAGGTCAATGCGCGCGGCATTGCGGGCACGAACACCCAGTGGGTCGCCATCAAGCTCCTCGATGAGACGGGCACCTGATGGGCCAGGCACTAGGAAATCGAGAGCTGGGCATGAGCAGCGAACGTCAGCCCGTCGAGCCGGTGCGCGAGCAGCGGTTTCCCATGAGCCACCTCGACCGCCAGGGCCAGACCCGCGAGGGCGTGTTCCTCTACCGTCGGCCGAGCCTGCGCGATCTCTTGCGCATCGAGGCCGAGCGGACCCGCCTCTGCGAAGGCCAGCCCGTGGACCGCGAGTTCCAGGTGCTCGCTGGGATGCTGGCCCGGCTCAAGGTCGTCCTGCGCGAGGTGCCCGCGTGGCTGCGCTGGGACGAGCTCGAGGATCTCGAGCTCCTGACCAAGCTGTCCGAGGAGGTGGACCGCCTCGAGGGCGCCTGGTTTCGCGGGGACGACGCCGATCGAGGCGGCGCGCAGCCTGGCACTTCAGCGCGCGGGCACGCGGGCGACGCCGTACCTGCTGCGACGCTGGTGGGTTCGGAAGTACAGCCTTCCGCCCACCAGCGATGAGTACCTCCGCTACACGCCCGAGGAGCTGATCGTGGAGTTCTTCGAGGACTACTTCGAGAGCCACCCGGCCGAGCAGCTGCAGCGCGCGGTTCACGAGACCTCGGGGCAGCCGTACTTCGTGACCGGGGATGCGCTCATCGACAAGTGGGAGCGCGAGATCGCCGAGGGCCGCGAGCCGGATCTCGACGAGGCCCTCACGCCCAACCAGCGCGAGGCCGAGGAGGCGCGCCTCGAGCGTCTGCGTGCGGCCGCCGGCGAGCTCGATGGGTTTGCCGGCATCGAGGAGCGGCTCGATGGCTGAGGTGCGCTGATGCCGCCGTCTGGATCGCGCCGTCCACCCTCCGGTGAGGACGTTCTCCGCGACCTGCGCGAGCAGCACGAAGGCGTCCTCGGCCAGATGCGCACGGCGCTCTCCGAGCTCGCTGCGGTCAGCGCGGGCGCACGCGGGACGACGGGCACGGCCGGCAAGATCCGGGAGACCGAGCGAGCGCTCAAGGATGTCGGGCGCGCCGCCAGTGCCCTCGAGCTCGCCACGCGCGAGCTCGGCAAGGTGCAGTCGGCTGGCGACTCCATCCTGCGGCTCGACCAGCGCTTCCGGCAGGCGGGCACGCGACCAGGCGGGCTGCTCGGGCTGCTCGCCCGGGGCGGTCGCGGTGGTGGCGGCCTGGCGGCGGGTGCCGGTCTGGGTCTCGGTCTCGGCGGGCTCGCGCTCCTCGGTGCAGGGTTGGGCATCGGCGTTGGCGCGATCGGCGCGATGGGCTCGATCGTGGGCTCGGGGCTCGATGTGGCCCGCCAGTGGAACCCACTCCGGCAGCGTCTGCGCGCGCTCGGGGGCGCGGGCGCCCTCCAGGGGCTCGGCGACAAGGCGCACCTCGGCTACAGCTCGCTCGACGTGGGCCAGCTCCGCCAGGGCCTCATGCAGGCAGTTGGCACCGACGACGTGGGCAGCCGCGAGCGCAAGCGGCTCGGCGCGCTCGAACAGACGGTCATGGGCGCTGAGCGGGGCTTCGGGCTCGAGCAGTCGAGCTCCATTGGGCTCTTCGGTGCGATGCGGCGCTCTGGCCAGGTGTTCGAGGGCGGCGACGAGGGCACCCAGGCGCTGCGCAAGGTCATCGCCGACGCGTTCGTCTCGGGCATCGAGAAGACCCGGCTCGGCGAGTACCTCTCCGGCGTGGAAAGCCTGCTGCAGTCCGAGCAAGCGCACCGTCCCGGCCCGGTCGGCGTGGAAGACCTCTCGCGGATACTGGGGCTGCTCGGGGGCAAGGCGCAACCCGGTCTGCAGGGCGCGTACGGGGCGCAGGCGCTCGCGCAGCTCTCGCAGGGCATTCGCGCCCCCGGCGGGGGCGACGCGGGGCGCTCGATCATGCTGCTCGGTCTGCGGCGCGCGAGCTACACGCGCACCCTGGCCGGGATGGAGGAGGGCGCGACGCCCGAGAACCTCACGCGGCTCTACCAGCACATGCACCGCACCTACGGCCTCCGCGGCGAGCCGGGCGCACCGGTGTCCGAGGAGGCGGCGCTGCGGCTGTCGCAGATGACCGGCCTCGGGATCTCGAAGCTCGCGGGCAAGGACTTCAAGGACACCGGCAAGGTGGGCGAGGGCTCGGTGCTCGCGATGATGCAGCGCCTGGCGAGCGGTGAGGCGAGCGGCAAGGAGCGCGCAGACCTCGAGGCCAAGATCGCCGACGAGCTCGCCGACCCGACCCGCAACATCGAGAAGCACACGCAGAAGCAGGCGCAGCTCACGGAGCGGCTGCTCGAGGTCGGGACGCAGTGGCTCGAGAGCGAGGACAGCATCCAGAGCCTGCTCGCCGAGAAGATCTACCCCGCGATCGCGGACATGGGCGCGGGCGTCATGGGCCTCGTGCGCCAGCTCGTGGGCGACCGGGCCGAGAAGGAAGGCCTCGCGCGTTCGGTCGAGCGCCTCGGTGCGCGCTCCGCGGAGGCAAACCAGGAGCTCCTCGAGGCGCGGGGCACCTACGACCGCTCCGGCAAGACCGATCGCGATCGCCAGGCGCTCCACGGCGCCGTCGAGTCCCACAACCGGCGCATGAAGCACCTGCGCGCGCGGCTCGACGACCTTGGCCCCGAAGCCGGCGCGGACGCCCTTCGCGTGGACACCGGCTCCCTGGGTCTGGTCCGGGAGCTCTGGCGCGAGCCGGGGACCTTCGCGACCAACGCCGGCATCGGCGCGGTCAACACGCTGCAGGGCATGGGGGGCTTCCTGCTCAACAGCCCGAGCAAGCTCTGGAACCTCGACCTCGCGGACGAGTCGATCTGGAAGACCGACTACGTCCAGCCGCGCGCCTACCAGGACGAGTCGGTACCGAACCCCGGGGCCGCGCGCATGCGCTTCGATCCCGTGTCGCTCGATGACGCCATCGCCGGCCGGCTCGGCAGTGCGCGCTCGCACGGCAAGGGCGGGCTGCCGGCCGCGTTCCCCGAGGAGCTCGCCGCCTTCGCGGCGCGGGGCCGCGCGGTGCCACCCGAGGAGCAGGCTCGCCGCGAGGCCATGACGCACCGCCGCGAGGAGACGCCGGGCGCGCGCGATCGCGCCCAGCGCACGTCCTTCCAGCACCAGATCGACCTGCGCGTCTTCGTCAATGACACGGCGGTATCAGCAGCCGCGGTCACGGCGCCGACCACCTCCGTCCTGCAGGGAGCGCCGTGATGCAGGCGCACGCCCGGGCCATCCTGTGCTCGCACGACCCGACGGTGAACCAGGGCCGGCCGCTCGACCTCTCGCCCTTCATCGTCCAGGCGTCGGTGCAGAAGCACCTGCGGAGCGACGGCCAGTGGAGCCTGGTGCTCGTACCTGCTCCGGCGCCCCTGGCGAGCGCGCGGATCCCGGAAGAGGGCGGCCCGCTTCCGCCCACCGTGCGCATGCAGGGCAGCTGGCTCGACGTCATACGCCCCGACGACCTGATGAGCGTCTATCTCGACGACGGCGCCTCCGGGCACGTGCGCGTGATGATGGGCTACGTCGACTCCATCGAGCGTTCGGTGGAGGTGCAGCCGAGTGGCGCGGTGCGCACGCGGTACCTGGTGTACGGGAGCGACTTCACGAAGGCGCTCCGCCTGACGAACCTATACTTCAACCCCTGGGCTTCCGAGGTGCTGGCGCACCAGGTCGGCGGCGCGGGGTTGACCGACAACCTCGCCGGCGCGGAGCTCTTGCGGATGGGTATCCGCTGGTTTGGCACGCCGGCGGATATCATCGAGTCGCATCTGCTCGTGGTGCTCGGCTACCAGGCGCAGTGGCGCCTGCCCGCCTCGTATCCAGCGATCTCGGGCAGCGGCAATGCCCTCGCTGGCGCCCCGGACCAGCGCGGCGACCTGGACCGGCTGAGGCAGGTGCTCGAGCGGCGAGTGTCCGCCGTGCCGGCTGCGTCGCGCGATCTCGCCCGGCTCGAGGATCAGAAGCTCGTGGATGCCCAAGGGCCCGGCGACCCGGCGTCGTTCGGCTTCTTGCACCCGCTGCAGAACGGGGCGGGCCTGGCCACCTCGAAGAGCGCTCACTTCCTGGCGGAGCGCCCTGGACGTGGGCCGCACCTCGGCGTGGACGTCGCCGCGCCGAAGGGCACGCCGGTACACCCGATCGGCCCAGGGAAGATCGCGCAGCTCGGGTTCCGCCGGTCCGCCACCGCGCGCCAGGCAGCCGCCGGCAACTGCATCGTGGTCGAGCACCGCATCGGCGGCGTGGTGTTCCGGTCGAAGTACATGCACCTCTCCGACTGGTACGTCGACGGCCACGACCTCAGCGCTCCTAGCGGCGCCGATCTGGCTGTCTTGAACCGTCACCCGGCCGAGGGCGCAGACGAGGCAGATCAGGCGGACTTCACGCCGGCCGGGCGCCCCTGGCGCGTCGGTGACCAGGTCACGCCGGCCGATGTGATCGCGCTCAGCGGCGACAGCGGTAATGCGGCCGGCCATCCGCACCTGCATTTCGAGGTGACCTCCTTCAAGCGCGGGCCCGATGGCGTGCCGCGCGAGGTCTTCCTCGATCCGCAGCGCTTCGTTCCCTCGATTGGCGGACAGGGGCCTGGCGCCGGCGCTGGAGCGCAGGGCACCTCGGCCGCCCAGCTCCTGCAGCAGGTGATCGGCCACCGAAAGGGCAAGCCCGCCTTCCGCACGCTGCTCGATCTGCTCGACCGCAGCTACCTCGAGCGGGAGCACATCGACGGGTTCCGGGCTTCCGAGCAAATGCTGTCCGAGTCCGGGAACCTCATGACCCTGCTCGAGTCGCACGCCAACGACTGCATGAACGAGCTCTGCTTCGACCTTCGCCTGGCCGGCCGCGACCCGGGTCAGCCGCCGCCGATGGTGCCCGACGAGCTCGGGGGCAATGTGGACGAGAGCGGTGTAGTGACCGCGCCTGCGTACCGGCCCGCGCTCATCCTCCGTGAGTACCCGTTCACGACCATCTCGCAGGAGAAATACCCGAGCTCGGCGCCGGTGACGGCCACCGCGCCGGTGGCGTCGGCCCCGTCGGGCGGCGTGCTGACGGGGCCCCAGACGGTCTCGGCAGCCCTGGCGGGGCCCGTCTATGGTCTGCCGGAAGCGCCAGGCGTCTTCTTCTCGAGTCGCCAGCACCCGGTGCGGGTGCAGCCCGTCCGCCCGATCCAGAGCGCGGTGCCGAGCGACCCACTCCAGCCCGCGACCGAGGCGGAGCCGGCGCGTGCGGCCGCACTCTCGTTCCGCTACATCGACACCGCGCTCCTGCCGCTGCGCCGCATCCTGCGCATGCAGGTCGGGCGCTCGGACCACGACTACTTCAACGTCATCGACCTGCGCTCAAGCGATCTACAGGCTGACCTGCGCTTCGTGAACCGGGGCATCGTGCCGCTGCTGTCGTACGACAGCTTCAGCCGCCACGGCCTGCGCGTCCGCGAGATCACGTCGAGCTTCACCCAGCTCGGCCTGGCCGCGAGCGACGCCTCGCTGCGCAAGACCCTGGCGCGCTGGGCCATCCTGAACGACCACTGGCATCAGCACGCGAACCAGTACCTGGCCGGCACCATCGACTGCCTGCCGCTGCTCGATTGTCGTGTGGGCTACCGGCTCGACATCCCCGAGCTCGACGAGTGCTACTACGTCGAGGGCGTGCGGCACGACTTCGCAGTCGCGCCCGACGGGCGCGCGACGCTGCGCACTTCGCTGACCGTGACGCGAGGCCAGCCCCTCATCCGGCGGCCCAGCGAGACGGTTCGCCACATCTCGATCCCGGGTGCGCGCCCCGGGGACACCGGCTCGACCGACTCGGATGGCCTCTCGGCTGTGGTGGGCGACGCCCCGGTCCCTGGCACCGGGCAGACCGTGCACGAGACCGCGAGCGCGGTCTCTGCTGCCAAACCCGCGCCTGCGGTGACCGTGAACCCGCGCGACATCTTCCTCCGCCGGGCGATCGGGACCCGCTACTTCCCCGTGGTGGACCTCGCGGCGCCGAGAAGCCGGCGCACCGGAGAAGCGCCATGAACCGCGGCTATTGGAAGACCGCGACGGGTCACCCGGTGCAGTCGGCGGCGATCGCCTCGCGCCACCCCTCGGACTTCGTCGTGGGGGGCCACCTCGGGATCGTGCTCCAGGTCTACGAGGCCGCCGGGCGCGGGCTCCTCGGCGCGGGTGCGCCGGCCAGATCCTACGACCTCGATGGCTACACGGCGCAGGTCCTGCTCGTGGACGACGGGCGCCGCGCGCCATACCAGGTGCTCGATGGAGTGGTGGTGTGCAGCGCCACGCCAGGCACGCGCGTGCGCCCGACCCCCACGAGCGATCGAGCCCTCTCTTCGGCGCAGCGTGAGGAGCTCGGCCAGAGCGGCCGGCTGCCCGAGGATCTGCCGCTCGAGGCGCTCGATGGCGATCGCTGCATCGTGCAGTACCTCGGTGGCTGCGCGGACCGGCCCTACGTGAGCGCGTTCTGGCCGAGGCTCCTCACCGGTGCGCCTGTCCCGGCCGAGGGCCCCACAGTCGCCTATCGAGCGCACCACGCGGGCCTCGAGGTGCGTGTCGACTCCCGGGGCACGTTGCGGGTCTCGACCGAGGCGTCCGGGACCACGACCTCGGACAGCGTCTCCGAGGACGACCCGGACGGAGGCGGTCCCGTGGTGCCGAGCCTGGGTGGGGACATTGAGCTCGCGCTCAAGCCAGGGTGCCGAATCGCGATCACCAGCGGGGGCGTCCCCGTGCTGTCGCTGGCCCATGACGGCCTGGGACCCGTGCTCGAGCTCGGTGATCGCGGCGATCGCCCGTGGCAGAAGGCGGTGCTCGGTGGCGCGCTGGTCGAGTTCTGGAATCAGTTCCGCGCCGACCTCATTGCCAAGCTCCAGGCCGTCGAGTCGCAGTTCGAGCGCTTCTACACCCAGGAGTACGCGCTGCACGCCCACGGGCTCGGGCCGAACGGGACCACGCCACCGGCGCAGCCTGCCCCGAACCCGGCGCAGGCGATCTTCCAGCCCGCGAGCGCTGCTCCTCCCGCCGCGCAGCCGCCCGGCGCGCAGCCGGCCGAGCCCGCGCGTACGCCCCCGGACAGGAAGACCGACGACGCGACGTTCGCGCGCATGAAGACCTATCGGCTGCTCTCACCGGTGCTGCGCCTGCCGCATCCGGACGCGCGACCGGACGAGGAGGCCTGACGTGCCGACCACGCGCGACCGCCAACCCCCGCGCCTGTCGCCCGCGCAGATCAGGAAGCGCGCCGGCCAGGTGGACATCCTGCTCGACGAGCGCCGCCTCGACGACCTCGGCCGAACCCGCGTCAATGCCAATGCGCTCTACGGCGGCCCGCAGACCGATCGCGAGCCGCTCTATCACCTGCTCGTGATGACCACCGGCGGTGGCGGCCTCGACCTCGCCCGAGCGCCCGACGGCCAGGACCTGGTTTACTCGTTTCGCCCCAATCCGCAGGAGCTCGACTTCACCGAGCCGGCCGCGACCGACATCCAGGGTCTGCAGGACGGCAGCCGCTACGTGGAGCACCACGGCGCCGGCGTCGGCGACCTCTCGATCGCCGGGACGACCGGAGTGTTCCTCCCGACCGTCCCGGCGCCCGGCAGCCCGTTCGAGAAGCACCAGTCGCGCGCGCTCATGGGCGGCGTCGGCGAGCTCGACGCCGGCATCAAGTCCGCGAGCGGCCCGGGCGCGAGCATCAGCCCGGGCCTCGGCCGGGCGTGGGAGTTCCAGGAGAACCAGCCCGACGACTTCGATGCCGGCGCGAATGACGAGCGGCTCCGCACGGCGGGCACGAGCTACCGCACGCCTGCCTACGGCACGACGGGCTTCGACCGCATCGTCGAGCTGCGCGCGTTCTTCCGCCTCTACCTCGACCTCAAGAAGGGCAAGCTCACGACGCCGAACGTCACCGAGCCCAGCCAGTGCTTCATGAGCTGGCTCAACCTCAAGGACGGCGAGTGGTGGGTCGTAGAACCGGTGTTGCTGCGCGTGCCTCGGTCGCGCGACTTCCGCACAGGCTACC
>JAHFDS010000116.1:0-10930 GCA_023248855.1 Myxococcales bacterium | reverse complement strand
GGCCGGGATGGCCGCGCAGCTCGAAGGGTTCGACGCCGGAGCAGGCGGCGGCGCGGGTCTGCTCGAGCGCGCACGCAGCCTGGTCGCGAAGGCCGGCGCAGCCTTGAACGAGCTCAACCGCGCCATCCAAGGCGTGCAGGACGTGTTCAACGAGATCGCAGCGCTCGGCGGGTCGGTGCAGGGCCTGGTCTCGACGGCGTTCTCGATCGGCCAGAACGCCATTGGCCTGCTCGACAGCGCCGCCGACCTCGCCAAGCAGGCGATGGACCTCGTGGGCGGCGTCGCCCAGGGCTCGGTCGCGCTCGTGACGGTCCCGGTGCGCGACTGGGAGAACCTGGTCCTCTTCGCCGACAACTTCGCGCGCGCGCTCGAGCTCCTGCCGAACCAGCTCGCGCTCTCGGGCTCGTCGAGCGCCGACCCGCTGGCGCCGGCCGCCGTCTCGCTCGAGGGCACGATGCGGGGCCTCGCCCGCGCAGGCAAGCGCGCGGTCAATGCGCTCCGTGCCGAGGGCAGCGCGGACTCCACCGATCCGCTGGCAGCTGCCCAGCGCCGCCTCGACCTCGGGCGTGCGCTCGATCCGGTGCTGGCCGCCGCGCCGCCCGCGCGCAGCGTCCGCGAGGCCGTCATCCTCGAAGGCGAGACCATCCGCGACGTGGCGCTCCGCGTGCTCGGCGACGAGGCGCGCTGGAAGGAGCTCGTCCTCCTCAATGACCTCGAGCCGCCGTACGTGACGACGACCGGCGGCGCGGGCCTCCTCCGCGGGGGCGCGCGCGTCCTCGTGCCGTCCCCGGCGGCAGCGCCCGCGGCCAGTCCGGCACCCCGGGCCGGAAGTGGCCGGCGCGCCGACCTCGCCGAGCGCCTCTACGGCACGGACATTCGCCTCGTGGACCCCGGGCGGTCGGCCGGCTCGGTCTCGTCGCTCGGCGGCTCGCTCACGGCGACGGGCACGAGCCTCGCGGAGCGCATCGCCCAGGAGATCGAGATCGTCGGGGAGGTGCGCGGCGCCGAGCGCGTCTTCGACTTCGCGCTCGTGCGCGGCGTGCCAAACCTGCAGCAGGCGCTCTACATCAAGGCCTCCACGCAGCCAGGCGACCTGCGCCTCCACCCGACCTTCGGCTTCGCTCTGCCCATCGGCACGCGCCTCTCCCCACTCGCGCTCTTTCTGGCCCGCTTCCAGGCCTACCGCACGCTGCTCGCAGACGACCGCATCGGAGACGTCGAGGACCTCGCGATCGCGGGCCGCGGCGACGTCGTGCAGATGCGCGTGCAGGCGACCGCGGTCGCAACCGGCGCCGTGATTGGCGCCATCACGCCGGGAGCCTGAGCCGTGACGTTCCGCCGCCGCGTCTTCGCCGAGATCCTCCAGGACATGGTCGAACACGTCCGGCTCAACACGCCGCTGACGGACTTCCGCGTCGGCTCGGTCATCCGCACCCTGCTCGAGGCCGCGGCGCTCGAGGACGACGAGGCCTACTTCCAGATGGCGCAGCTCCTGCGCGACTTCTCGTTCACCTCGGCCACGGGCAGCGGCCTCGATCGGCGCCTGGCCGACTTCGACCTCCTGCGTGAGCCCGCGCAGCCCGCGCTCGTCGAGATCGTGATCCATGGGCCGCGTCCGGTGCTGCGCGACACACCCATCGCCGCGCCGCTGACGGTCTACTGCGACGCCACGCCGGATCATCCCCGCGTCGAGTTCGTCACGACGCGCAATGGCCTCATCCCGGCTGGCGCGACGGCCTCCCTGCCCATCCCGGTGGTGGCGACAGTCCCAGGCGCGCATGCCAACATCCCGGCCGGACAGATCGCGTTCCTGCGGTCGCCGATCCCCGGTCTCGAGGGCGCGACTTGCGAGAACCCCATCTCGGCCTCTGGCGGTCGCGATGCCGAGACCGACGACGACTTCCGCGCCCGCGCGCGAAGGCACATCCGCGCCCTGCCGCGCGGCACGCCCCAGGCGCTCGAGGGCAAGGTCATTGGCGTCCGCGCGTTCGCCGATACGGGCGAGTTGCTCGGCCAGGTGTCCTCGGCGCTCTTGCGCGAGGAGCGCCCGGGGGAGAGCACGCTCTTCATCCTCGACGCCACGAACCGGTTCTCGCAAACCACCGAGACCCTGCTCGCCCCCGAGACGCTCACCGCGGCCGCGACGCCTGGCCAGCGGCACCTCCGCCTTGCGCACCCGCCGATCCTGCCCGCCGCGCTGCGGCTCTCCGTGCGCTCGCCGGGCGTGCCCCCCGCCCTCGCGCTCGCCCCCGGTGATCCGGCGATCGACCTCGACGACACGACGGGCGTCGTGACCTTTGGTGTCCTGCCCGCCGATCACGCCTTTCGCGACCTGTCGGGGCAGCTGGCGCCCGGGCTCCTGGGCGGAGCGATCGTGACGGCGAGCTACGCGTACTTCACCGGGCTTATCGGCGAGGTTCAGCGGGTGCTCAATGGCGACCCCGCCGACCCGCTCGGCCACCCGGGATGGAAGGCGGCAGGCACGCGCGTCCGGGTCCGTTTCCCCGCGATCCGAGAGATTGGCGTGCGCCTCGTGGTGACCCCGAAGGAGGGCTACGCGCGTGGCGACCTCGTCGGCCCGGTGGCGGCGGTGGTCGAGCAGTACATCAACGGCCTTCCACTCGGCGGCGAGGTCGTGCTGGCGCGCATCGTCGCGCTGGCGATGGGCGTGCCGGGCGTGTTCGACGTCACCGCGCTCGCGCCGACCGGCAACGTGGCGGTGCTCGAGGACGAGATCGCGCGGGCGCCGCGCGGCAGTGTGGTCGCGTCATGACGTGCCGGCGACTCGGGCGGCTCGCTCGCTGGCTCCTCCGGAGGCTCAAGATGGCAAGCGCCTACGTGTTCGAGTACGTGGCCCGGTTCTGCAGCCCCGAGGTCCGCCTCTGGCTGCCGACGGATCCGCCGCCCGCCAGGGCCTGCCCCGAGGGCGCCGGACACGGCATCTTCGAGTCCCTGCGCGATGCCGGAGACCGCCTGCTCGGGCCAGGCACCTGGATCGCCGTGACGGGCCTGCCCGCCGGCTACGACACCGTGACGCTCGACGGCGCGCGCTCGGCCGGCATCGCCGCGGTCGCTTCGCCGCTCTCCCGCGGCCTGTGCGGAAGGCCCGAGACGGCCTGCTTCGGCATCACGCTCGCCCCCGGATTCGGAAAGCGACACCGCCTGGCCGTGCGGTTCACGAGCGACAAGGGTTGTGAGCTCCTGGCTGCCCGCGACTTCGACGTCTTCTCTGTCGAGGTGCCGGAGCTGCCGCCAGCGCCCGAGGACGCGGGAGACTGCCGGAAGGACGTGCCCGCCGAGCTCCGGAGCATCCCGGCGGTCGTCATGGCGGCGCTCCTCTCCGGGAAGCGCGACGCATGCGCCAAGGGCCACCCCGTTCCCGAAGGAGTGCTCTCGCTGGCGCCCGCTGCCCGTGGAATCGGCAAGCTCGAGCGCTTCGAGCCGACGGGCGACACCAGCGGCCGGCTCTGGTTCGCGCTCGAGGCTACCCAGGACGACCTGCACTTCCTCGCCATCACGGCGCGCTGCCCCAAGGGCGGCCGCACGATCACCGCAGCCGCGCCCGCCTTCTTCCATCAGGCCTGCCCGCGCGTGGTCATCCGTGGCCCCTTCGCCGGACGCTCGCTCCCCGCCGAGCCGCCCGCGCGCTTCCGCATCGGCCCCTTCGAGGGCCTGCGCGCCGGACAGGCCGAGCTGGTCCATGCCGCGTTCTGCGATCTGCGCGGCGGAAAGCGCGCCTACAAGGGACCGCCCTGGGTGTTCCAGCTGCGCGCCCAGCCGCTCCACACGGCCACGGGTGCCCTCAACCGCGCTCGGCCCGAGCCGCGCGGCATGGCGTTCGATACCACCGAGGGCGGCGAGCTCGGCGTGATCATCGCCGCCGACAGGCAGCACCCGCACATGCGTTACGCGCTGGTCGAGCGGGGCGTCATCGGACCGCGATGCGCGCTCGAGCGCGCCGGCAATCCGCTCCTGCCCGCCGACGGCACGTTCCCCGAGATCGCCGTGTCGGTCGTCGGCGCGGGCGTCGACGAGCACCTCTCCTTGCCCTCGCACGCGGTCCTCTTCTTCCTCGACGAGCGCGAGCTCACGGACGCAAGGGCCGGCCTCCTGCGGGCGCTCGATGTCTCGCCCGACCACACCGGCACGTCGCTCGTGATGGCGCTGCACGTCCTCTCTCCTTGCGGCTGCATGTCGCACCTCGAGCTCGACAGCGACGTCCGGGAGCGCGCCCCGCTCTCGCTCGTCGGCGGTCTCGAGATCGCCTACGCGAGGCCACGTCCATGAGCGCCTACGCCTTCGCGTACGACCGGCAGATCGCCGCGCCCGCGGCCGGTCGGCCATTCCTGCAGGGCGGCCAGATCTGCGTCCCCCTCGCGGGCCTCGACCCGGACATTGCCGCCGCCTCGATGCAGGGCGGCCACGGTATCACCTCGCTGGCCCTCGACAACCGCCGGGATGGCACCGGCGTCCTCGTGCTGACGCCGACCGGTACGCCCACGGGTCGCTACGCCTTCGACGCCGTCGTCCGGTACTCCGATGGCATCCAGCACGTGGACGAAAAGCTCGCAGGCGAGGTCGTCGCCCGCTCCGAGCTGCGCATCACCTTCACCGAGCACGGCACGGTGCGCGTCGACTTCTCGGTCACCCTCGCGATCACGCCTGCGCTGGTTGCGCCCGGCACCTATCGCATCGAGGCGCTGGACGGCGCTGCGCCGCTGTCGGTCCGCTCCGTGGGCCGAGAAGAGCGCCGCATCGACGCCAGCGGCCGCACGACGCCCGCGACGGACCCACGCTATGTGGAACTCTTCGTCGCCCCCGCCACGACCGGCCGCTACAGGCTCCACATCGGGTCGCTCCCTGCATTCGCGGGGGGAACCGCCGGCCCGTGGTCGGGCACGTTCACCGCGCGCCTCGTCAAGCGAGCCTTCGCCGAGCGCACGATCGGCCCGAGGACCGCGCATGCGCACGAGCTCGCGCCTGGCGTCGTGTTGTCCGCGCTGTTCTCCGAGGACGAGCGCGCCGGCGGCCGCGGAGGCAAGAATGGCTGACTTCCGGAGCGCCCTCGAGAGCGCGCGTGACGAGCTCTTCCTCGACACCGCCGACGGCAAGTATCTCGACGTGATCGGCGAGAACTTCGGCGTGTTCCGGCCCAAGGGGGGCATCGACGACGACACCTGGCGGCAGGTCCTGCGCGTCGTTCTCATGTCGCCCAAGCTGGTCGAGGAGCGCTTCGCGGCCCTGCTCGGCGTCCTTTCGGGCGGCGCCGTGACGATCGACTTCGCCGGCGACGCGCTCCTCGCTCCACCCGACCTGCGCGTCGAGGTCCTGCTCGGCCCGATGCCGCCTGGGGGCGCCTATCCGCCTGCCAGCGCCGTGCGCCTGACGGGACATGGCATCCCCGCTGACGCGCCGCCGTCCGGTGGGCCCGGCCAGCTCGCGATCGAGGCGACCGGTGTCCAGGTCGGCCGCCCCGGGTCGACCTCGCCCGTGCCGCCCGCGCCGGAGATCGTCGTGGCGCACGCCAGCGCTGGCCAGACCGAGGCGCAGCTCGCGCACGCCCCTGTCCTGCCCGGATCCGTCGAGCTCTGGGTGAACCCTCGCACGCCTGCCGCGCCCGGCCCCGTGTCGCTCTCCCCGGCGAGCTTCGGTGTCGATCCGGCCGGCCGGCTCACCTTCGACGTCCTGCCTGCGCCGCTCACGTTCTTCACCCCCGACCCCGCGACGGGCGTAGCCGTGCCGCGCCCCGGTCTGCCCCCCGGCACTGAGGTGCTCGCGACCTATCGGATCGACACGCGCACGTACGCGGGCCTCGCGAGCGCCCTCCGGCTCAAGCTTCCGCCCGTCTATCGGGTGCGCGTCGCAGGTCGCGGCCTCGACCGCCCGTGGAGCGACCTCGAAGGCAGCGACCACTGGATGCTCTCGATTCCCGCGCCCATCGTCCCGGGCAGCGAGGACGCGCGACGTCGCTTCCTCCGCCAGGCGACGTGCATCGCGCTCCGCTCGTGGTCCATCCACGACACCGGTCGCTCCTCCGGGCCACCCGACGACCAGCCCACGACGCCGCACCTCGACCGCACGACGCTTGGACCACGCGTGTTCGTCGATCTACGCCGACGCAACGACCTCACGCACGCGGCCGCGGACCTGCACCAGGCCAGCTTCCTGCACGAAGACTGGCTGCGCCCTCCCCCTGGAGAGACGGCCGACCGAACGCGCACCGCGCCAGCCGGCGAGCCCTGGGACCTGCCGCCCGCACCGGTCGCCCACCCCGCGCCGCGCCGCTGGCTCGTGCACCCGTGGAACAGGTCGGGCGGCGCACCCTTCGTCGGTCCCTACGTCTACACGCACGACGCGCGGCTCTGGCCGTGCGGCCGCGAAGCGCAACCCGGCGACCCGAGCACGTGGGAGCCATTCGCAGAGGAGTTCGCGACCGTCATCGCGCGCGACCCGCGTACCGGCCAGGATGTGCCCGTGGTCGTGCGGCAGGACCCGCACGCCCAGAACCCCTACTCCGGCGCGCCACTCGAGACCGCGCCTGGCTCGGGCGTGTTCTTCCGCGAACTCGCCCGGCCCCGCCCGTATTCACCGCGCCCCGATCGCTCGGACCATCCGCTCGTGCTCTTCGACGAGGGCTTCTGGCTCGAGCGCCTCAAGAGTCTGATCGACCTGGTGCGCGCTGCAGGCGTCTTCGTGACCTTCGAGCGTTCGCCGCGCGCCGTGCCGGGCGCAGCACCGCCCTGGTTCTGCGATCCCTGTCACCCCACGGAGCGCTACGGACGATGACCCCAGTCCAGCAAGACCAGTTCGCAGCCCAGCTCGCGGTGCTTCGCGAGGAGCACGATCGCCTCACCACGACCGTGGCGACCAAGCAGGCGGTCCTGCTCGACCTCGAGCAGCGCACGGTCACGCTCGCGGCCCGGCGAGAAGACGCGACGGCCAGGGTGCATGCCGCCGAGGAGCGCCTCGCGAGTCTGCAGGACCAACTCGTCGCGCTCCTGGCCGCACTGCCGGCGCTGCAGACCGACCTCGCGGCGCTGGTACGCGCCGCGGTGGCCGAAGCGCTCGACGGCCAGCTCGAGCGCGCCGTGAAGACCTGCCTGGCGAGGCTCCGTGTCCCGCAATCGAAGCAGGTGGAGGCCCAGGTGGTCCTCCAGGAGGCGAGAAAGCCATGAGCAAGCGCCTGCGCGTCCTCGGCAACCAGCGCATCGATCTCGAGGACTTCGTCTACGGGGGCAGCGGCTTCACGGTGGCGGAGCTCAAGCTCCACGTCGGCCAGCTACTGTCCGAGCTCATGGGCGTCCTCGAGGGCTTCGACGTCGCCCTCGACGGCGCGCCGGGCACACCCACGAACGTCATCCGCATCTACAACGGCGCCGCGCTCGACCCCACCCTCCAGCTCGTACACGTCGAGGACAACCCGGCGACCGTGGTCACCCTCGCGCTCGAGGGCGCTGGCCGCCACCACGTCGGCGTCGTGTTCCGCCTGGTGCCCTCCGACACCGCGGCGCGCTACTTCTGGGATCCCGGCGCGCCCGGCTCCGGCGGTCCGCCCGGCCGTGAGTTCACCCAGGAGGTGCGCACGCGTCTCCTGGCCACCTGGCAGGTGGTCGACGCCCTCGACGACCCTACTTTCGCCTCCGCCGGCCTCGCCGACCCGGGCCTCGTCATCCCGCTCTGCGTGGTGCCCGTCATCGCGCCCGCCGGTGCGAGCCTCATCGACGAGAGCCGCCTCGAGCTCGAGCACTCCATCGGCAAGGTGCTCTCCCTGGACACGAGCGACCCCGCGCGCACTCGCCTGCGCGTCGTCGGCGCCAAGCGCTTCCGCGCGGGCACGGCGATCTCCGTGCCGCTCTCACCGAATGCCTACGTCATCGACGCTCTCGACCCGGTCCGCGGCGAGCTCGTGGTGACGCCGCCGATTCCGCCCGTGGACCAGGCGCGAGCGGTGGCCACCGGCTATGTCGAGAACCGCGCCGCAGCCGTGCCGCCCGCGAGCTGGGGCTACCGGTTCATCAGGAACCCGGGCCGGCTCGCCGATCCCGTGCTGCCGGGCGATCTCAGCGCACCCGGCGACGTGCGCCCGCGCCTCTTCGAGAGCGACGCCCTCCGCGGCGAGAAGCTCCTCGCGCGCCCCGCCGACAATCCCGATCGCCTCGGCAACGCGGGCGAGCGCCTGACCGGCCGCGACGAGGTCGAGCTCGGCACGCTCAAGAACCTGCGCGACGCGCTCGGCTTCGTGCTCGCCGAGTCGAAGTTTGGTCGACCCGGCACCTGGCGTCCGGTCGCCACCGGCGAGCCCACGCCGCGCTGGATCGACCCTGTGCCCATCCCCCTCTGGGACCTCGCGCGCCTGTACTTCGCCGAGCTCAACGGCACCGGCGTGATCGCAGGCGGCCTTCCGACCCGCGTCGACCTCACGCCCGGCTCCGCACCCGGTCGCTGGTCCGCCCGCGTCCAGTTCCCCGAGACCGTCTACTACGCGAACGGCATCCGGCACCGGCTGCCCGCAACCGTGGACGCCGAGGACTTCGCCCTGAACCCGCCTGCCGGCGTGCTCTTCGTCTACTGGTGGGCCACGCCGCAGCCGAACACGACCGATCCCTCGCGGCCGCTCACCGGCCCCGACTGGCAGACCGCGCCCACACGCATCCATCGCACCGAGTCGAGCGCGTTCGACCCGGAGCCCGCACCGCCGACACCGCGCTCCGTTCTTCTCGGCGGGGTGCGCTTCGACAACCGCGCCGGTGGCACGCTGCCCACACCCACCCTGATCGGGATGGCGCGCGTCCCCCGACGCGTCCCCGACCTCTTCGGGCCCGACGCCCAGGGCCACCTGCAGCGAGACCTGGTCTTCAAGACCTGGGCGTCTCTCGGCGACCGCGGCCGCCGCATCACCGTGGACAACCCGCGCGGCCAGCTCACCGTCGACGTCGGCGCGGGGGCCCTCATCGTGCACAGCCGCGGCATCGTCCGCCTGCTCGCCGACCAGGGCGGTCCCGCCGGCGCACTGCAGGCCCACCAAGCTGGCCCCTCGACCCCCGTCATCGTGCAGGTGAGCAACTCCGGAGTCGACGTTGCTTCCGGAACGTCAGTGCGCGTCTGGGCAGACGGCATCGGCGGCCAGGGCAACCTGCGCGCGCTGCTCACGCTCGGCAATGACCGTGGCGGTGGCCTGCGCAACCACGGCACCGTCGCGAGCCTCGAGGGCCTCTCCGGCGACTCCACGCTCGCCAGCTCGCTCCGCCTCGCAGCCAGCGATGGCTTCGACCAGGGCGGCTTTAGCGACGGCACGGTCTTCGTGGACGCGGAGGTCTTCGAGGTCCGTCGTCGCCTGCGCCTGATGGGCCAGGCCACGATGATCGATGTTGATCGCGACGCGAGCGGCAACCCGAGCGGCGGCGCACCCGGCTTCAATTTCCTCAATCCCCACAAGCTCCCCCTCGCCTGGGCCTACCTAACGCTTCAGCCCGGCGGAAACTTCGTCCTGCGCGCCCAGTCGCACTGCATGCGCAGCGATGGCGGCCTCGCCAGCACCCGCACCGAACCCGTCTGGCTGCCCCCCTTCGCACCACCCGTGCATCCGACGCCGGCGCTGGTCGAGGTGATCGGACCCTCGAGCTCTACCGGCGCGATCTACGGCTTCCAGCTCCCCTGGGCCGCGTGGTTCCGTCCCACCGCTCCCGCCAGCTACATCGTCACTCTCTCCGTGAACCCACGCTACGAGGCCTGGCGAGGTTACGCCATGCTCGGTCCGCGCCCCCGCCGACCCTATGACCAGCTCTCCGCTTTCTGCACCTCCGCTGACGTGGCCTGGCGTGGCCTCGGCCGCGACCTCCGCTTCGACAACGGCACCATCTACTCCGGAGTCGACGGCCCGATCCTCGTCTACACCTTCCCGTCCGGCCACCTCGACGGCATCGAGGGCCTCATGGTCCAGGTCTGGGGCGTGCTCGGCGCTCCCCTGAGCGCTGCGGGGGTTGATCTTGGAGCAGTGTGATCAACGGAGGACGGTAGGCGCACCGATGGGGTCAGAAGAGGATCTGATTGCCGTAGCCGACATCGAAGCGCCACTTGCCGACAGCTACCTCCCTAATGCAATCAACGAGCCTCTGCTCGTTGCTACCGATGGGCCTGTCAACTGACACTCGCTCCACGAAGCCAGCTTTGTTTGTGTGGAGAGTCTTCGGCTTGATGGCTAGGGCTCGAGCAGAGCACTTTTTCTCAAGCTCAACCTTGTAGCTCTGCATCAGTGCGGTGTGGAGCTTCGTATCCAGATCCATGACGCGGTCGGACAATTGCTTCTCCCGGCCCGGCTGATCAGCTGGAGTCGTCCCTCCATTCCCCAGCTGACCTTCTCTTCGCAGGACCTCTCGGATGCCGTCGTAGTCGCTGTCCTTGGCGGCCTCGAACCCGTCGACCCGATTGAACGCCTTGCGCAACCCTTCTGCGGCAGGGCTGTCGCGCTTCATGCTCACGAGCGCGTTCTGAACCGCTGCGCGTGTGGCCTCTGGGAGGTCCGGCCGAGCCACCGTGGCGTCTAGTGGAATCGCTGTTGTAGTTCCGATGACCTGGAAGTCCCCAGGAGACAGCCCATCTGCCTCTTTGACGCCCCAAAGGGCATTCGCGAAGATCGCGCCAGCATCACAGCGGCCATCCTTGATGGCCTGCATCGACGCCATGTGATCACCGGTAATGACTGCAGAAGAGAATGCGGTATCTGGGTCAATGCCCTCTGATCGAAAGAGAGCCCTAGGATAGAGATACCCGGATGTTGACGCCAACGAGACCCAGCAGATCGTCTTGCCTCGAAGCATCCCCGTTCGGATAACGCGGCCAAGACCGCGTGAGAACTTGAGAAAGGGCCGTCGTTCCCCCTTTGTTGGGCTTGTCCAGAGTCCAGCAAGGAGAGCGCGATGGCCCGAGACCG
>JAHFDS010000115.1 GCA_023248855.1 Myxococcales bacterium | reverse complement strand
GCGGCGCGGACGCCGGATGCACCACGCACGCCGGATGCACCACGCACGCCGGACGCGCCACGCATGCCGGATGCACGCACGCCGGACGCGCCGCGCACGCCGGACGCACCACGCATGCCGGACGCACCGAGACCGCCCGACGCGCCGGTGATCCCCATGAACGCGCTCTGCGCCAATGCCACCACGCTGAACCTCGCGAGCGGCGTCGTCGCGGACATCCGCGGCACCACCGTCAATGCGGGGCACGAGACGCAGAGCCCGACCTTCGGGGGGGCCGGCGGTGAGGACGTCTTCTTCAAGCTCACCCTGACCGCCCCCGAGATCGTCTACGTCGACACGTTTGGCAGCACCATCGACACGACCGTCTATCTCATCCAGAACGATTGCAATGGCAGCCTCGTGACCGGCGGCGGCAACGACGACTCCGGCTGCAGCGGGGCGGACGCCAAGGCGTCACGCTTCGTTGCCACCCTGCAGGCGGGTACGTACATCCTCGCGGTGGACACCGCCCGCGGCGCGTCGGGCAACTTCACGCTGCGCGTCTCCCGCAGCGGCGTCGGGTGCGGCACCGCGACGCCGGTATCGAGCGGGATGACCACCAACCCCGAGTCCAACTGCAGCGGCGCGGGCACCTCGCAGCTGAATCCCAACCCGGTGTCGTGCGTGACGAACAGCGCGGCCACCGGCGGCGAGCGGGCGTTCTACCTGCTCACGTGTCCGATCTCGGGCGGCCGCCGCCTCGCCGCGGACACCTGCGCCAACCAGCCCGCGAGCGGCGGCACGGACACGGTCCTCTACGCCCGAAACTTCACGTGTGTGGCCGCAGACGCCGGATGCAACGACGACACCGCCAGCGGCCAGTTCTGCTCGAGCATCAGCAACATAGCCCTCGGAGCGTCCGGTGGCATCCACTACATGGTGGCCGACTCGTACCTCGACCAGAGCCGTTGCGGCACCTTTCAGCTGCGCGCCACGGTTACCCCCTGATCGCCCCGTAGCCCAGAGTACCGCCCTTGCGACGGTGGATGCGCCCGGGCACAGCGACGATCCGTTTGTTTTCTCCGACGGTGCGAGGGCGTGTTAAAGGGGTCGCATGTGGAACCGCAAGCTCTGTCAGCGACTCCTGGTCGCGCTCGCGCTGGTGGTCGGATCGGCGTCGGTGGCCAGCGCCCAACCCTCGGGCGGCTACCTTGCCAACTTCAAGTTCGGGCCCGCGATCGGCGTCAACGATGCCCCCGGACAGCTCGCGCTTGGCCTCGAGTTCGGCACGCTCATCTCGGCCGGGTCGCGCTCCCGCGTCTACCTCATCTTGCCGCTCGAGTTCGGCGTCGGGGGCGGGCGCAGCCGCATCCAGCTCGAGCCGGCAGTCGAGGTGGACGTGCACCTTCCGGTGGGCGTGCCGCTCTACCTCGCGCCGCGCGCGGGGCTCGGCCTCGGCATCATGACCGGGGGCGACTGTGGCCGGGGCGTTCGCGGGCCAGGCTGTGACGCCGACTTCGCGTTCGCCTTCAACCTCGGGGTGGGCGTGAAGTACGTCCTGAACAACCTCGTGAACTTCTCGTTCGAGCCGCTTCGGCTGGACTTCTGGCCCGTGGGCTCGGCCCAGAGCGGCATCGCGCCGGTCTGGTACTCGATGCTGTTCGGCGTCGGCATCAACTTCTAGCTCGACTGCGCGACATCCCTTCGAACAGCGACGGACCGACGATCCGGCCCCGTCCGCTGCGTTGCCGCTGCGCTTCCGGTCCTCAAGTACCCATGTACGTTCCGGTCCGGTTCTCGCGGCGCCTTGCGGATCGCGGGATTGGCTTCGCCAACCCCGCTCGGATCGGCTTGTCGGTCCGAGCACGGCCGGAACGAAGTGCCACAGTAGAGCCAGGTAGCGCGCCCCGAGAAGCAGCGTCAGCGCTTGCCGAGCCGCTCGACCGCGTCGGCGACGTCGCTGGCTGCGCGGGGCCGTCCGAAGGCGCGCATGCGCTCGGACATCCGCGCGCGGCGCGCCGGATCGCCGAGGAGCGCCCTGAGCGCCTCCGCCATCGCCGGGGGCTCGAGCCCTGGCTGCGGCAGCAGCAGCGCCGCACCTGCGGCGACCAGCTCGGCGGCGTTGCGGGTCTGGTGATCGTCGGCCGCGGTGGGCAGGGGCACCAGGATGGCGGGTCTGCCGACGATGCCCAGCTCGGCCAGCGTGGTCGCGCCGGCGCGGCAGAGCACCACGTCGGCGCCGCGATACGCACCCGCCATGTCGTCGATGAACGGCCGCACTTCCGCGTCGACGCCGAGGGCCGCGTAGCGCGCGCGCGTCGAGTCCGCGTCGGCGGCGCCGGTCTGATGCACCACCCGCGGCCGCTCGGGCAGGCGCGCGATGGCCTCGGGGACGAGCTCGTTCAGGCGCCTCGCGCCCTGCGAGCCCCCGAACACCAGCAGGCACGGCCGGCCCGCGCTTGCCCCATGCGGATGGCCCACGAGGGCCGACCGCACGGGGTTTCCGACCAGCACCGTCTTGCGCACTGGGAAGAACGCCCGCGAGCCCTCGAACGCGACGAACACGCGATCGACCAGGCGTCCCAGCACCTTGTTGGTCAGGCCCGGGATCGAGTTCTGCTCCAGGATGGCGGTCGGCAGCGCGAACAGCTTGGCCGCGATCAGCATCGGCCCGGACGCGTAGCCGCCCACACCCAGCACGAACGCCGGGCGCCGTCGCATGAGCAGGATGCGCGCCTGGCCGATGGCGCGGGGCAGACGCACGAGGCCCGCCACCAGGGCCCGCGCGCCGACGCGCTTTAGGCCCGTGACGTCCACCAGGTCGAGCTCGAACCCAGCCCTCGGCACCGCCGTCATCTCGATGCCGCGCTCGGTGCCGACGAACGACACCGCGTGGCCGCGCCGGCGCAGCTCCTCCGCGACCGCGATGCCCGGGTAGAGGTGCCCGCCGGTGCCGCCACCGGCGATGAGGACCGTCACGACTCGATCACCACCGGGCGGCCGACCGCGCGGTTCCTCGACGTGCGCGGGCGCAAGAGGCGCCGCCATAGCGGCTCGCGCTGTGACTCCGTGAGGTCGGGGCCGATGGGCGCGGGGTTTCGCCGCGAGATGTTGAGGAGCACGCCCGCCATCGCCATCGTCACGACGAGCGAGCTGCCGCCGTAGCTCACGAACGGCAGGGTCAGGCCCTTGGTGGGCAGAGAGCCCAGCACGACCCCGATGTTGATGAGCGCCTGCGACGCGAAGAGCATGGTGATGCCGAACGCGAGGTAGGTGCCGAAGGCGTCGCGCGCGCCCCACGCTGCGCGCAGGCCCCGCCAGACGAGCAGGCCAAAGAGCGCCACCACGCTGCAAAGACCGACGAAGCCGAGCTCCTCGCACAGGATCGACAGGATGAAGTCAGTGTGCGCTTCTGGCAGGAAGAACAGCTTCTGGCGCCCGTCGCCGAGGCCCATCCCGTAGGTGCCGCCCGAGCCCACGCTGATCAGCGACTCGGTGATCTGGTAGCCGATGTCGCGTCGGAACGGCCACGGATCGACGAACGCGACCACGCGCTTGAGCCGCCACGGCGTGCCGGCCAGGTGCTTCCACGCGACCGGCGCGGCCGCCAGCACCGCGATCAGCAGGTACGACATGCGCGCACCCGAGACGAACAGGACCGCGATGGTCGTGAAGCCCAGGATGGCCGCGGTGCCGAGGTCGGGCTGCACGAGCACCAGACCCATGAGGAGGCTCGCGATGGCGAACTGCGGGATGAACGCGAGCGGCGAGCGCCCGAGCTTCTGCGCCTGCTTGGCCAGCGAGTGCGCGAGGAACACCACGAGCGCGAGCTTGGCCACCTCGGCGGGCTGGAACGACAGCGGTCCGAGGCGGAACCAGCGTCGCGCACCGTTGATGCGCGCACCCAGAAACAGCACGGCGACGAGCAGCGCGAACGCTGCAGCGACCATCGCGGGCGCGTACTTGCGCAGCCGGCCGAAGTCGATGCGCGCGAACCGCCACATCGCGAGGCTGCCGAGCATCAGGTAGAACGCCTGGCGGACCAGGAAGTAGGTGTAAGCGCCGTGCTTCTGCTGCGCGTACACGGCGCCGGCCGAGAACACCATGATCGAGCCCAGCGTCAGGAGGGCCACGACGGCCACGAAGAGCAGGATGTCGACCGGACGCTCGTGCATGGGCGCTTACGATCGACGGTAGGACCGGACCGGCCCTGGAGCCAGTTTTTGCGGGCCCTATCGGACCGTCGCGGTGCCCGCGGCGCGGCTGGCCCAGGTGGCCATGCCCATCGCCAGCACCAGGATCACGGCGGCGAGCAGGTACGGCGCACCCGGCAGCGAGATGTGCGGGTCGAGGGCGCGCGCGAACGTCCAGGTGAAGAGGCCCGGGCCGATCATCCCGGTGATGCCGGTGAGGCTCGACTGCGCGCCCTGCAGCTGGCCTTGCTCCGAAGGGCTCACGTGGCGGGTCATGAGGCCCTGGCACGACGGTCCGGCCAGACCCCAGAAGGCCATCACGGGGATGCCGAGGTTGAACAGCAGGCCGGTCGGCGCGACGCCATAGATCGCGAAGCCGCCCGCGCCGCACAGAAGGCCGATCAGGAGCGCCCGTCGCTCCCCGAGGCGGGCGACGAGCGGCCTGATGAGACCGCCCTGCACGATCGCCGTGCAGACGCCCACGCCCGCCAGGGTCAAGCCCACCTCGCGCTCGCCCCAGCCGTAGCGGTGGCCGGCGTAGAGCACGAACGTGGAGGGCAGCACCTGGTGCGCGAGGTAGCTCAGGAACGACACGGCCGACAGGCCCAGGAGCTCCGGGTGGCGCCGCAAGAGCACGAGCGCGCCCACGGGGTTCGCGCGCGCCCAGCGGAAGCCGGCGCGACGCTCGCGGGGCAGCGACTCCGGCAGCACGAACAGGCCATAGCAGGCGTTGGTCAGCGACAGGCCCGCGGCGACCCAGAACGGCAGCCGCGGATCCGCGCCGCCGAGCAGGCCGCCGAGCGCCGGGCCGAGCACGAAGCCGAGGCCGAACGCCGCGCCCAGCATGCCGAACGCGCCCGCGCGCTTGTCCGGCGGCGTCACGTCGGCGATGTAGGCGCTCGCGGTCGGGATGCTGGCGGCGGTGATGCCGGAGATCACGCGCCCCAGGAACAGCCAGCCGAGCGTGGGCGCGAGCGCCATGAGCACGTAGTCGGCGGCCAGGCCGAAGTTGGAGATCAGGATCACCGGCCGTCTGCCCACGCGGTCCGACAGCGCCCCGAGCAGCGGTGACCACAGGAACTGCATGAGCGCCCAGACGGTGCCGAACAGGCCATACATCTCGGCCGCGCGCGCCATGTCGCCGTGGACGAAGCCCACCACGAGGCGCGGCAGGACCGGGATGATCATGCCGAGCGCCAGCATGTCGAGCGTCACCGTCACGAAGACGAACGCCAGGGCGGCGCGGCGTGGCGCCGGGGCGCCGATCGCGGGCGCGTGGGCCGGGACGGGGATCTCGGACATGGGGGTCGAGGCTACTCCGTCGCGGGTGATCGCGGTAGGTGATCGGCCCCCCGGGCATCACGACCCGGGCGGTTCAGCCGCGCGGCAAGGCGGCCACGGCGGCCTGGAACCTGCGGCCGCGATCCTTGTAGTCCGTGAACATGTCGAACGACGAGCAGGCCGGCGAGAGCACGACGGCGTCGCCCGGCTGCGCGAGAGCGGTGGCCCGGTGCACTGCCTCCTCCATGCTCGCGGCGCGCACGTGAGGCGTGGCATCGCCGAGGGCGGCCTCGAGGAGCGGCGCGGCCTCCCCGATGAGGACGACGGCACGCGCGTGCCCGCGGACGGCGTCAGCCAGGGGCGCGTAGCTGCCGCCCTTGTCGCGTCCCCCGCAGATGAGCACGTACGGCGTCGGCAGGCCGCGCACGGCGGCCACCACGGCGTCGACGTTGGTACCCTTGGAGTCGTCGAAATAGCGCACCTGACGGGCCTCTCCCACGAGCTGCATGCGGTGATCGAGCGCCCGGAACCCGCGCGCGCCCGTGCGCACCGCGTCGGACGGTACGCCGGCGAGGCGAGCGGCGGCGTACGCGGCCGCGGCGTTCTGCAGGTTGTGGTGGCCGAAAAGGGAGAGCTCGCTCGTCGGGTAGCGCTCCGTCCCCGTGGGGAGCGGCAGCACGAGCTCGGCCGCGTCGGGCGGGGGCAGCGCGACGAGTCGCGGCGGCCCTTTCTGCGCCAGCGCGACGCAGGTGGCGTCCTCGGCGTGTACGACCGCGAAGTCCTCGCAGGTCTGCGCGCCGAAGATGCGCGCCTTCGCGGCGCCATAGGCCTCCATGGAGGCGTAGCGGTCGAGGTGATCGGGCGTGAGGTTGAGGAGGACCGCGACGAGCGGCCTCAGGGTGACGCAGGTCTCGAGCTGGTAGCTCGACAGCTCGAGCACGCAGAAGCCGCCGGGGGCGAGGGCGGGCGTGCCGATGGCCGACACGAGCGGCGTGCCCAGGTTGCCGCCCACGAACGTCGGCCGGCCCGTGGCCGCGCACAGGGCGCCGCACAGCGAGGTCGCGGTGCTCTTGCCGTTCGTGCCCGTGATGGCGATGAGCGTGCCGCCCACGTGCGCCGAGGCGAGCTCGATCTCGCCCGTGATGGGCACGCCCGCCGCGCGCGCGGCCGAAAGCTCCGGCCCCCGGGGATCCACGCCCGGCGAGAGCACGATGCGGTCGGCCCCCGTGAAGTCGCCGACGCGATGCGCCCCCAGCACGAGCTCTGCGTGCTGGCGCACCTCGTCCGGAATGGTCCTTTCCTGGACTCGGTCCGTCAGCACCACGCGATCGCCCGCTCGCAGCAGGAATCGCGCGACCGCGATCCCCGTCGTCCCGGCCCCCACGACGAGCGTCTTCATCTGCTGGAGCTGCCCTATCTCAGCTTGAGCGTGGCCAGGCCCGCCAGCGCGAGCATGAAGCTGATGATCCAGAAGCGCACGATGACCTTCGGCTCGGGCCAGCCCTTGAGCTCGAAGTGGTGGTGGATCGGCGCCATCTTGAAGACGCGCTTCCCGGTCAGCTTGAACGAGGCCACCTGGATCATGACGCTCAGGGCCTCGACCACGAAGACGCCGCCGATGACCGCGAGCGTGAACTCGTTCTTGGTCATCACCGCCACGATGCCGAGCGCACCGCCGAGCGCCAGCGCACCCACGTCGCCCATGAAGACGCTCGCGGGAAACGTGTTGTACCAGAGAAATCCAATGCCCGCGCCCGCCATGGCCCCGCAGAAGACGGCCAGCTCGCCGGTGCCGCGGATGAACGGGATCTTGAGGTAGGTGGCGATGTTGACGCCGTAGAAGACGGTGCCCGCGCCATAGGCGAGGATGAGGAGTGCGCCGGAGGCCATGATGACGGGGCCAATGGCCAGGCCATCGAGGCCGTCGGTCAGGTTCACCGCATTGGAGGACCCGACCACCACGAAGAGCGCGAAGACGGCGTAGGCCCAGACGGGTAGCTCGATCGGATACTTGTAGAAGTCCGTGAACGGCAATGCCACGCGGCCGCGCAGGGAGGGCTCCACCAGGTCGGGCCAGTAATACAGCAACCCAATGGCGATGCCGCCGATGACATATTGGCCGAGCATCTTGTAGCGTCCAGGCAGACCCTTCGGATTCTTCTTCGAGATCTTGAGGTAATCATCCAGGAAGCCGACCAGGCCGTAACCGAGCGTGACGAGCAGCGCCAGCCAGATGAGGCCATTGTGGAGGTCGCACCAGAGCAGGGTCGGCAGGGTCAATGCGAACAGGATGAGCGCGCCACCCATCGTGGGCGTGCCCTTCTTCGAGAAGTGCGACTGCGGGCCGTCGTCGCGTACCACCTGGCCGATGGTCTTCTGCTTGAGCAGCCGGATGAACCATGGCGAGAGCATGAAGGAGATGACGAGCGCCGTCAGCGTGGCCAGGATGATGCGCGTGGACGTGTAGCGAACCACGTTCATCCACCGGAGGGCGGACACGTGATCCTTGAGCCACATCGCGAGGTGGAAGAGCATCAGGGCCGCCCCACGGCCGGTGCGGAGGCCTGCATGCGCTCGACGACCTCCTCGAGCCGCATCCCGCGTGAGCCCTTGACCAGGACGGCGTCACCGGGGCCGGTCGCGGCCATGACCGCGTCGGCGGCCGCCGCCCGATCGGTGGTCTCGACGATGTGGCCGGCGTCGAGGCCCGCCTCGCGTGCGCCCCGCGCGATGGCGCCCGCCAGCTTGCCCACGCACACGAGGCGCTCGACGCCGATCGCCGCGGCCACGCGTCCGACCTCGGCGTGGAGGGCCTCGGAGGTCGGTCCGAGCTCCAACATGTCGCCGAGCACGGCCACCCGCCGCCCGGCCGGCGCCAGATCGGCGAGGGTCCCGAGCGCCGCCGCCGTCGACGCCGGATTGGCGTTGTAGAGGTCCGCGAGGACGATCCGGCCGGCGACGTCGATCACCTCGGAGCGGTGGCGCGCCGCGCGTCCGTGCGACAGACCCCGTGCGATGGTCTCGGCGGGCAGCTCGAGGCACAGGCCCACCGCGGCCGCCGCGGCCGCATTGCGCGCGTTGTGGCGCCCGGGCAGCGCGAGCTCGAAGCGCACCTCGGTTCCGCCGAGCGCCAGCCGCACCCTCTGCCCGGTTCCCCGAGCCGTCGCCTCGACGAGGCGCGCGTCGGCCCGCGCCGACTCGCCGAACGAGCGGCGCCGCGCCGCGGGCACCCCATGATATTCGCATTCGCGCATGAGTCGTGCGTCGTCGTCCGGCAGGACGGCCAGGCCGAGCGCCCCGAGCCCCCCGAAGATCTCGCCCTTGGCGAGGGCAACATGGTCGATCGAGCCCAGCTGCTCGAGGTGGGCTGGCGCGACCAGTGTCACGAGGGCACGTCCGGCGCCGCCAGCTCCGCGAGGTAGGCGATCTCGCGCAGCGCGCTCATGCCGAGCTCGATCACCGCATAGCGGTGCTGCGCTTCGAGGCCGAGCAGCGTGAGCGGGACGCCGAGGTGGTTGTTGAGGTTGCCCTTGGTGCAGTGTACGCGCTCGTCGCCGCCGGCCGCCTCGGCGAGCATCGCCCCGAGCAGCTCCTTGGTCGTCGTCTTGCCGGCTGACCCCGTCACGGCCACCACCGTCAGATCGCGCATCGCGCGCCTGCGGTTGGCGCCGAGCCTGCCGAGGGCGACCTCGGGGCTCGTCACCACGTACACGCCGACCCCCGCAGGCGCCGCCACGGGTCGCGCCACCACGAGCGCGCTCGCTCCGGCCGCCACGGCGGCCGCGCAGAACTCGTGGCCGTCGCGCGCCCCGCGCAGCGCGAAGAAGACGTCCCCCGGCCCGGCCGCCCGGCTGTCGATCACCGCCGCGTGGTACTCGGACGGCCCCTCGCCGGCGACTGCGACTCCGGGCATGGCCAGAAGCTCCGCCCGCGTGATCCGGTGCATCGCCCTTGCGGCCGGCTCGCTCATCCGCGCGCAGCCATGGCCGCGCGCACTTCCTCGCGGTCGTCGAAGTGGATCTTGGTCGTCCCCAGGATCTGATAGTCCTCGTGCCCCTTGCCCGCGACGACGACGACGTCACCCGGTCGCGCGGCGCGAACGGACGCCCAGATGGCGCGCCTTCTGTCCACCTCGACCGCGTAGCCGCGGCTCGCGCCGGGCAGGGCCGTCAGCTCCACCGGCACGCCGCCCGCCTCCCGCGCGCCCTCCACGATCATCTGCACGATCGCGGCCGGATCCTCGGTGCGCGGGTTGTCCGACGTGACGATCGCGACGTCCGCACCGTGGACCGCGATCGCGCCCATCCGCGGCCGCTTGGTGCGGTCGCGATCGCCCCCGCAGCCGAACACGCAGAAAAGGCGCCCGGTGGTGAGTGGCTTCATCGTCAGAAGCACGCGCTCGAGCGCATCCGGCGTGTGGGCGTAGTCCACGAACGCGTCGAAGCCCGGCCCCGCCACGCGATCGAGCCGGCCCGGGGCGCCCGCGCAGCCCGCGAGCCCCGCCGTGATGGCGGCAATCGGCACGCCCAGCGCGGCGCCGACTCCGACCGCGACCACCAGGTTCTCGAGGTTGTAGTCGCCCACCAGCGGCGAGCGCAGCGCGAGCGGGCCCGAGGGGGTCTCGAGCGCGGCCTCGATGCCGCTGACCGACTGGCTCTGGCGCAGAACGCGCACGGCGCCGTCGCCCCGGGTGGCGCAGGGCAGGGCGCGCGACAGGCCCTCGATCATCCGTCGCCCCTCGGGCGAATCGACCAGCACCACCGCCACGCCGTCTTCCGCCAGGCGCTCCGTGAACAGCCGGCGCTTGGCGTCGAAGTACGCCTGCATGGAGCCGTGGAAGTCGAGGTGGTCCTGCGTGAGGTTCGTGAACGCCCCCACGCGGAACGACAGCGCGTCCACGCGTCCCTGCACGAGCGCGTGCGACGTCACCTCCATGACGACGTGCGTGGCGCCGCGATCGCGCATGGCGCCGAGCGCCTCCGCGAGCTCCAGCGGGCCCGGCGTCGTGTTCGGCGCGGGCACCCGGTGCGCCTCGAAGCGGTACTCCACGGTGCCGATGACGCCCGGCCGCGCGCCCGCCGCGCGCAGGATGGCCTCGATGAGGTACGTCGTCGTCGTCTTGCCGTTCGTGCCTGTGACCCCGACCAGCGCCAGCTGCAGCTCCGGATGCCCGAAAAAGGCCAGCGCGATGCGCCCGAGCGCCCTTCGGCCGCTCTCCACCACGACCACGACCTGCCCCTCGTCGAGCGGCCAGCCCTCGTCGCGCTCGACCACCACCGCCGCCACGCCCGCGCGGAGCACGTCGGCGACGAAGCCGTGTCCGTCCCGCGCCTCGCCCCGGACGGCCACGAACAGCGCGCCCGGCGCCACCTTGCGCGAGTCCTCCACGACCGCGTCGATTCGCGCGCTCGCAGCTCCGCGACGCGCCCGCACCGGCACGCCCTCGAGCAGCGTCTCGAGCGGGATCGAGCGGCTCATCGCCTGCCGCGGACCGCCCCTCGACGCGGCCCCTGCGGCGCGCTCGCGACGACCAGCGTCGCCGGCGCCGCGAACGAGATGCGACACGAGCCGCCCCTCGAGCCCGTGCCAGGCTCGAGGCTCTGCGACACCGCGCGCCCGGTGCCCTCGATCTCGAGCGCGACGCCCACGCGCCTTCCGGCCGCCAGGGCCTCCACCATCGTCATCCCGGTGAAGTCCGGCACCGCGTCGGCGTCGGCCTCGATCTCCGTCGAGTCCAGCTCGGGCGCCGGCTCGACCGCGGGCGCCTTCGCCTTCCTGGCGCTCGCGCGCACCGGCGCCGCGTCGTGTTTCGCCACCGCGTCCGCGCGCGCCGTATCTGCCGGCGCGACGCCGAGGTAGCGGAGCGTCTCCTCCGCGATCTGCTGGAATGCCGGGGCAGCCACCACCGAGCCGAAATGCTGCCCGACCGGCTCGTCGATCGCCACCACCATCGCGATCCGCGGCGCGTGCGCCGGCGCGAACCCGGCGAAGCTCGAGATGTACTTGCTGGCCGAGTAGCGCCGGGTCCCCGGATCGACCTTCTGTGCCGTGCCGGTCTTGCCCGCGATCTTGTAGAGCGAGGTCCGGAGCGTCGCCGCCGTGCCGCCCTCGTCGGTGACGCTCTCGAGCATCCGGCGCACCACGTCCGCGGTCTCCACATCGATGGCCCGGCGCTCTGCCGGCGCCTTCGACCCGCGCACGATCCGCGGCGCGTGCCACACCCCACCGTTGGCGATCGTGGCATAGGCGTTCGCGATCTGGAGCGGCGTGGCGGTCAGGCCCTGGCCGAACGCGACGGTCGCGAGGCCAATGTCGCCCCAGCTCTCGGTCTTGCGCAGGCGTCCCGCCTGCTCGCCCGGCATCTCGATGCCGGTGCGCTGACCGAAGCCGAACGCGCGCAGCGCGTCGTAGAGGCCCTCGGCCCCGAGGCGCTTGCCGATCTTCGCCGCGCCGATGTTCGAGCTCACCTTGAGCACCTCGGCGGTGCTCAGGATCCCGTGCGCGTGCGAGTCGTGGATGGTGTACTTGCCGATCTTCATGACGCCGCCGGTGGTGTTCCACGGGTCGGTCGGCTTGACCACGCCCGCGTCGAGCGCGGCCGCGATGGTGAAGGTCTTGACCGTCGAGCCCGGCTCGTAGCCGTCGGTGACCGCGCGGTTTCTCGCCGGGACCTTCGGCGCCCCCGGTGCGCCCGCGCCGAGCTCTCCCGGCTTGTTCGGGTCGTAGGTCGGGTAGGTCGCGCTCGCCAGGACCTCGCCGGTGCGCACGTCGAGCAGGATCGCCGTGCCCGCCTGTGCCCGGAACTTCTCGACCGTCGCCTTGAGCACGCGCTCGGCGGTGAACTGCACGAAGCGGTCGATGGTCAGCGACACGGACTGCCCCGAGGTCTCCTCGACGTCTGGCACCGCCTCGGTCACGAGGTCCCGTCCGAGCGCGTCGCGCATGCCCGACATCTCGCGCCGCTCCCCCGCCAGCGTCGCGTCGAGCACCTTCTCGATGCCCTCGATGCCGTTGCCGTCGGAGTCCGTGAAGCCGAGCAAGGGGCCCGCGAGCTCTGCGTTCGGGTAGTAGCGGCGTGGCTCCTTGGTGATGACGACGCCGGCGATCTCGAGCTTGCCCACGCGCTCCGCCTCGGCCTTGGGCACGCGTCGCTTGAGCCACGCGAAGAAGCGGCGCGATCGCAGCTTCTCCTCGACCTCGCGGAGCGGCATCCCGAGCGCGGGCGCGAGGCGCGACGCCGCCCCGGCCGGCACCAGGCGCGGGTTGCAATACACCGAATCCACGTCGGCGCTGGTCGCGAGCTCGCTGCCGTTGCGATCGTGGATCGCGCCGCGTCGAGGCGGCAGCTCGGTCTGGCGCAGGTACTGCTCCTCGGCCAGCTCGCGGAAGTGCTCGCCGCTCTCGACCTGCAGGAAGTGCGCGCGCCGCACGTGCAGGCCGAGCACGCCGAACGCGACCAGGCCGCACACGAGGATGCGGCCCTTGACCCACTTGCCCTCGCTCGCCTCGAGCTGCTCGTGCACGGTTCAGTCCCCCGCCCGATCGGCCTTCGCGATGCTGCGGATTTCGCCCACCGTCGGCGGCACCATGCCGAGCTTGTCGCGCGCCACGCGCTCGATGCGGCCGGGCGCCTTGAGCGACTCGACGGTGACGCGCAGCCGGCGGTTCTCGTCGTCGAGCTGCTGTGCGAGCCGGCTCTCCTTGCCGAGCTGGTAACCGAGGTCGACCACGCGCAGGCGGACCCACACGTAGGCCATCGCGAACATGCACGCGAGCAGTCCCCCGAGCACCACGAGCACCGTCGGCCGCACCGCGGGCGCACCACCCTTGCCGGCCCTCGGCTGGCTTGCCGCCTTGGTCCCGAACCCGAGGAACGTCACGCGGTTCGCTCCGCCGCGCGCAGCTTGGCGCTGCGGGCCCTCGGGTTCGCATCGAGCTCGGCCTCGGAGGCCTCGACCGGGCGCCGCGTGAGGGGACGGACGCGCGCGTCGGCGCGGAAGGCGTGCTTGACCATGCGGTCCTCCAGCGAGTGGAACGAGATCACTGCGATGCGGCCGCCCGGACGGAGCAAGAGGGGAGCCGTGGACAGCAAGCTGTCGAGCTCGTCGAGCTCGTCGTTGACCGCGATCCGCAGCGCCTGGAACGTGCGCGTGGCGGGATCGATCCGGCCGTGGGGCCTGGGGATGACGCGCCCCAGCATGGCCGCCAGCTCGGTGGTGGTCTGAAGCCCCCCCTCGCCGAGGTCCTTCTTGATGGCGCGCGCGATCCGCCCGGCGAAGCGCTCCTCGCCATAGTTCCGGATCACGGCCGCCAGCTCGTCCTCGTCGAGGCGGGCGCACAGCTCGCGCGCGGTCTCGCCGCGCGTCGGGTCCATGCGCATGTCGAGCGGACCCTCACCGCGGAACGAGAAGCCCCGCTCCGGCACGTCGAGCTGCGGCGACGAGACCCCGAGATCCGCCAGGATGCCGTCGAGCAGGCCGGTCCCGAGCGCGCCGAGGCGCGCGGCGACCTCGGAGAACGGGGCGTGGACGAGCGTCAGGCGCGGGTGCTCCCCGAGGCGTCTCCGGGTGGCTTCGAGCGCGGCGGGGTCCCGATCGAGGCCGATCACGCGGCCGTCGGGCGCGCTGCGCTCGAGCAGGCCCAGCGTGTGCCCGCCGCCCCCCAGCGTGACGTCGCAGTAGATCCCTCCGGGGCGAGCCGCGAGCAGGTCGAGCGCCTGGTCGAGAAGGACGCTGCGATGCTCGAAGCGCGGCCCGCTCTCTGGCTGCGAGGGCGGCGTCGTCACCGTGACCCCCGGACGAGCTCGCTCTGCCAGCGTGCGCGGTCCCAGATCTCGGCGCGATCCTCGACCCCCAGCCACACCACGTCCTTGGCCAGGAGCGCGTAGCTGCGCAAGGGCGGCGGGACGAGCACGCGACCCTGGCGGTCGAGCGCGCAGGCGGAGGCGTTGCCGAAGAGCAGGCGCTTTCTCCGGTTGGCCTCGTCGTCGAACGGGCTCGTCCCCGCCAGCGAGCGCGCAATCGATTGCCAGTTTTCCAGCGAATACACGAGGATGCAGGGATCGCGCTGGAAGGTGAGCATGACCTGGCCGCCCTCGGCCAGAAGGGGCCGGAAGCGCGCCGGAACCGCCACCCGGCCCTTGGAGTCCAGGGTCGAGAAGTGGCTTCCGTGGAGACCCAGGGTCAACACGATTCCCCACTTTTTACCACTCAAGAGGCATCGTAGCGGCGTGAAAAGCGGTGTCAAGCTCTTGAAGGGCAATTCATCCTGGAAATACAGCCAGATCGAGCGGTCTTGGGCCATGTAGCTCGGTGGGGAGTCGTGGGGAGGAGGGCCGGCGATCGCACAGGAGAGATGACATATCCGTCCAGCCGGTTATAATATCGACCGAAAACCCGCAGATTTGACGGGAGAGCCTTGACCGAGAAGGGTTTACGAGATAGTTTCCGCGCGCCTACCAAGCACTTGGATCGGAGTCGGCGGCACAGAACAGTCGGCGCACTGGAAGTCGCAGATTCCTTTGGAAGCGCGGCCTGAACGACCCGGAGGGAGCCCGAAGCCATCGTTGGCGAGGGCCGGGGCGGGGGGCGCGAATCGCGGGGCAGGGCTGGCCCCCGGGGAGAGGACGCATTCGATGGAGAATAGACTGATCGAGCTGGACGGGAAGATGGCGCAGGTCGCCGAGCGGATGGCGGGGTTCCCGCAGTCGCTGCGCTACATCGCGACCGACTTTCAGGCCAAGCTGGACCTCTCGTGGATCTACCACGACCACGCGCTCGAGGGCGTCGTGCTGTCGTACTCGGAGCTCAAGGCGGCCATCGACAGCCGCATCATCAGCGACGTCACGCTGATCCCGATGTACGAGGAGATCAAGCGCCAGAAGGAGGCCATCGACTGGATCCGGGAGCAGGCCGCGCTGCAGAAGGCCGCCAAGAAGCGCCCGGCCATCACGATGGACCTCATCAAGAGGTTGCACGACTTCCTGTCGCCGGAGCTCGCCTCGAAGCAGCTCCAGTACCGGAAGGAGAACCCGATTCACCGGCTCTACTATCACGACATCGCGCAGCCCGATAAGATCCAGGCGGCCGTCAAGAAGCTGGTCGACTGGATCGAGGACGACGAGGCGCAGTCGCTGCACGTGGTCAAGCGCGCGGCGTTCGCCCACTACCGGCTGCTCGCGATCTACCCGTGGACGAAGAACAGCGGCCGGGTCGCGCGCCTGCTCATGAACTACATGCTCGTGCGCGAGGGCTACATGCCCTGCGTGGTGCACTACACGGACCGCCAGCGCTACTACGAGGTCATGCGCAACGAGAACGCCGGCATCCTGCCGCTGGTCGTGGACTCGCTGACGAACGGCGTCGACACGGCGCTCAAGTTCCTCGACGAGGTGCAGACCGTCCGTCGCCAGAAGCGCGCCTCGTAGGGCCGCGCCTCGATCCCACCGTGACCCGACGTGCCGTCGTGTTCGACCTCGACGGCACGCTCGTCGACTCGCGCACCGACATCGCGCGCGCGCTCGCGCACACCCTGGCCGAGCTGCGTCAGCCGTCGCGTTCGCTGGGCGAGATCTTCTCCTATATCGGTGACGGCCTGCGCATGCTGGTAAAGCGGGCTCTGCCGGAGATGGCGCGCACCGAGGCGGAGATCGAGCGCGCCCTGGTGGTGTTTCGCGAGTACTACCGGCTTCACGCCACCGACGACACGCGGCCGTATCCCGGCATCGTGGAGGCGCTCGATGGGCTCCGCGCTCGGGGCACCGCCCTCGCGATCCTCACCAACAAGCACGGCGACGCGGCGCGCCTGGTAGTCGAGCAACTGGCCCTGTCGTCTTGCTTCGAGGTCGTGCTCGGCGGCAGTGACGTGCCCGCGCTCAAGCCGGACCCGTCGGGGCTGGTCGCTTGCCTGCACCGCCTCGGCGTCGCACCGGGGGAGGCCTGGTACGTCGGCGATCTGCCCCTCGATGTCGCGACCGCGCGCGGAGCCGGCGTACGCGCCGCCGCCGCCCTCTGGGGCTACGGCGAGCCGGGCGCCCTGGAGGCCGCGGGACCGGACAAGCTCCTGGGTTCTGCCTTCGCGCTCGGCGCGCTGGGCTAGCCTTGCCATCTGCTAGCCTGCGCCGATGCGCTCGATCGTCCTTTTCGCTCTGCTGCTCGTCCTGCCCGCGCCCGCGTCTGCGGCCGATCCGACCGTCGAGATCGATCGGCTGCTCGCCGCCACCTTCAAGGCCGACCGGCCCGGCGCGGCCGTGCTGGTCGTCAAGGACGGCAAGCCCCTCTTGCGCAAGGGTTACGGCCTCGCCCACGTCGAGCTCGGCGTGCCGATCCGGCCCGACACGGTGTTTCGGATCGGCTCCATCACCAAGCAATTCACGGCCGCCGCCGTCCTGATGCTGGCCGATCAGGGCAAGCTCTCGGTCGGCGACGAGATCGGCAAGCACCTGCCGGGCTATCCGACGCACGGCAAGAGGATCACGATCGAGCACCTCCTGACGCACACGTCGGGGATCAAGAGCTACACCGACATGCCCGCCTTCATGCGCGACATTCGCACCGATCGCACGGCGGAGCAGATGCTCGAGGTGTGGAAGGACGAGCCGCTCGAGCGCGCACCGGGCGAGCGTTTCGCCTACAGCAACTCGGGCTACTTCCTGCTCGGGGCGATCATCGAGAAGGTATCGGGGCTGTCGTACGCCGACTTCGTCGAGCAGCGGATCTTCCGGCCGCTCGGCATGACGCGCTCGTTCTACGACCGCCCCACGCGCATCATCCCCGGGCGCGCGGCCGGCTACGAGGAGCACGGCGGCGAGCTCCTGAACGCCGAGTACGTGTCGGGCACCATTCCGTTCGCCGCGGGATCGCTCGCCTCCACCGTCGACGACCTCGCGATCTGGGACACCGCGCTCGGCGCCGGCAAGGTGATCCGCAAGGCCACGCTCGCGCGCATGCTGACGCCCTACCGGGTGGCGTCGGGCAAGAGCACCGATTATGGCTACGGTCTCTTCCTCGGCCAGCTGTGGGGTCACCGCTTCCGCCGGCACTCCGGCGGCATCAACGGCTTCCAGTCCGACGGGCTGTCGCTGCCGGACGACCGGATCTACGTCGCCATCCTCACGAACCGCCTCGGCGCGCCCGATCCGGGGTCGCTCTCGACCCGGATCGTGGCGCTGCTGCTCGGCCAGTCGATCGCCGATCCGGCGGCGATCCGGCTCGATCCGAAGCTCCTCGACGACTACGCGGGCACCTACGACCTCGAGGACGGCGGGCTCGTCACGGTGCGGCGCGAGGGCGAGACGCTCACCGTGCAGCGCACGGGGGGCGCGCGCACACCGCTCAAGGCTGCCGCCCGCGATCGGTTCTTCGTGCCCGAGGCGATGACCACCCTGCGCTTCGAGCGCGACGCCACCGGCAAGGCGATCGCGATGGTCCGCGAGCGCATGGGGGCGCGCGAGCGGCTGCCACGGAGCACCCGGCCCGCGCCCCGGGAGCGCGTCGCCGTCAAGCTCGATCCGAAGCGGCTCGACGCGCTCGTCGGCGAGTACGAGCTGGTCCCCGGCTTCGTCCTCGCGGTGACCCGCGAGGGCGATCGCCTGATGACGCAGGCCACCGGGCAGTCCCGCGTGGAGGTCTTCCCCGAGTCGCCGACCGAGTTCTTCCTCAAGGTGGTGGACGCGCAGCTCTCGTTCGTCGTGGGCCCGGGCGGCAAGTGCGACCGGCTCGTCCTCCACCAGGGCGGACGCGACATGCCGGCCCGCCGCATCAAGTGACGGCGGTCGGTACCCCTACCGCCGGCGCTTGGCCGCCTTGCCGGCGGCCCGGGCGCTCGCGCGCGCCACGCGCTCGCTCTGGTTCCCCGGCTTCTCCCTGGCCTTGCCCTTGGGCGCATCCTCGGCCTCGTTCGGGCGCAGGAGCGCCATCCGCCTGGCCGCAGCCTCGCCCTCGCCCTCGACCACCGACACCACGATCTCGCCCCTTGCGTTGATCGCCCGCGCCGCGGTCAGCTCGAGGCTGGTCTTGGGGATGAGCTTGGCCAGCTCACGCACCGCGCCGCGCTCGTAGACCGCGGCGAAGCGTCGCTCCTCCCACTTGCGCAGTCCCACCCCGACCACGCGCCCCGCGTCGTCGATGCCGTAGGCCTCGACCAGGCCCTTGATCGGCCGCAGCCTGCCCTTGGACCAGAGGAACGCCCGTGGCTGACCGCTCGCGTCCACGCTGTTGCCCACGACCTCGCCGCGCGCGTTGACTGCCAGGGCCTCGGACCACGCCCCGCCGAGCGTGCCGAGGTCCGTTTTCTTGCCCTCCGTCCACAGGAACGCCCGGTGCTGGCCGTCCGACTGGTGGTCCGTGTAGCCCACCACCTGGCCGGCGTCATTGACGTCGGTGGCGATGCACGCCTCGGTCAGCCGCTGGCCCTTGCCGAGCGCGCCGAGATCCTTGAGCTCCGCGCCGTCGAGCAGCGCGCAGTGCAGGTTGCCGTCGCTGCTCTGCGGCGCGAATCCGACCAGCTGCCCCTTTGCGTTGGCCGACATCGGCCGGAAGCCGCCGGTCTCGTGCAGGTCGCGCAGCTTGCCCTCCTGGAGCAGGAAGCCATGGTCGATACCGCCCACCTTGAACAGGCCGAACACGCCGCCCTGGCCGTCGAAGCCGAGCGGCTGCACGTCGCCGTCGAGGTCGATCGACGCCAGCTTGCCGCTGCCCTTCCAGATCGCCGGCCGGCCCTTGTGCGAGGTGCCGAGCACCCGGCCGTCCCC
Source organism: Myxococcales bacterium (assembly GCA_023248855.1). Classification (GTDB taxonomy): domain Bacteria; phylum Myxococcota_A; class Polyangia; order JAHFDS01; family JAHFDS01; genus JAHFDS01. Next base: position 1,154 of record JAHFDS010000115.1, on the reverse strand, counting down.
GTCGATCTGCCGGGGCGCGCGCGGCGTGGCGACAAGGCCCGTCGCGATCATCGTGTAGGGCTTCTTGGGCTTGGCTTGCGCGGTCAGGCCGCCGAGCAGCAGGCCACCTACCACCACGAGAGAGCTGCGCAGAGGGGACATCGACCGGTGCTCCAGCAAGCGCCGTTCCGCACCTCTGCACGCAATGCGGCCAGGCACTTGCGCGAGGCCGGTGGGACAGGCCGCGCCAGAACGGGGGGGCGAGCCCCGGCCCGATGGCGCTTGTCGTCCCCGTCGCCTTTTGCCACACCGCCATTCGGTGCACGCTGCGCGCCGCGTCATGCGCCCCGGTCCGGGAGCACGGCCGGTCTTCCCAGATCAGCGTCGTCGTGTATAAATCGCGCATGTTCGACCCGGGCAAGCTCCGCGAGGCGTTCACGTTCGACGACGTCATGCTGCTGCCGGCCGAGAGCGCCGTGCAACCGCACCAGGTGGACGTCAGGACGCGGCTCACCGCCAGCATCACGCTCAACATCCCGCTCGTGTCGTCGGCGATGGACACGGTCACCGAGGCGGCGACCGCCATCGCGATGGCGCGCGAGGGCGGCCTCGGCGTGCTGCACAAGAACCTCCCGCCGGCCGACCAGGCGCGCGAGGTCACCAAGGTCAAGAAGGCCGAGAGCGGCATCGTGGTCGATCCGGTCACGGTGCGCGCGACCGAGAAGCTCTCCGACGCGCTCGAGCTCATGCGCCGCCACCGCATCTCGGGGCTGCCGGTGGTCGACGATCAGGACCGCCCGGTCGGCATCCTCACCAACCGTGACGTGCGCTTCGAGAGGAACCTCGAGGCGCCGATCGCCGACATGATGACGCGCGAGCTCGTGACGGCCGACGAGAACATCGGCGTCGAGGCCTCGAAGGAGCTCCTGCACCAGCACCGCATCGAGAAGCTCGTCGTGGTGGACAAGGCGGGCAAGCTCCGGGGCCTCATCACCATCCGCGACCTCGAGCAGGCCGACAACAACCCGCACTCGGTCAAGGACGAGCGCGGCCGGCTGCGCGTGGGCGCGGCCGTGGGCGTGGGCACCGACCGCGACGAGCGCGTCGCGGCGCTGGTCAACGCCGGCGTGGACGTCATCGTGGTGGACACGGCGCACGGGCACTCGAAGAACGTC
>JAHFDS010000514.1 GCA_023248855.1 Myxococcales bacterium | reverse complement strand
CGCGCGGGTCGCGGCAGGGCCACCGCACGCGCACGCGCACGCCGCGGCCCAAAGGACGGTGGGACCGAGCCGGAATTCGGGCCGCCGCACGGACGGAGCATGGCCAAGGCCGCCGCGCGCCGCTTTCGCGCGGCCGTCATTTCCTTGTGCGCACCCGGCGGACCGCGGGCCTAGGGACCGGCGGGCGCCCGTGCGGCGGCAGCACGTCCTTGGCCACCGGGCGCGCCCGCACCACCTGGGAGGGCGGCACGCCGAACCGGCGCTGGAACGCCACGGTGAAGGCAGAGAGGCTCGCGTAGCCGACCCGCAGCGCGACCTCGCTCGCGCCATAGCGGCCGCCCTCGAGCAGGAGCAGCGCCTCTTCGAGGCGGCGATTGCGCACGAACTCCGCGGGCGGCATGCCCACCTCGCGCCGGAACGCCCGCAGCAGCGTCGACTCGCTGGCATGACACGCCCGCGCCAGCGCCGAGACCGCGAGCGGCTCGAACAGGTGCTGCTCGAGCAGCGCCCGCGCGCGCGCGACCACGTCGCCCGGCTCGGAGACCGCCGAGCTCCGCGTCTTTCGGTCGAGCGACTCCTTGCCGAGGAAGAACAGCTCCTTGGTGAGCTCGGTCTCGAGGAAGCGCGCGGCGGGGCTGTCGTCGCGCCCGCACACGGTGCGCTCGAAGAGATAGCGTTGCACGAGCTCGTCCACCCAGCGCGTGCGCGCAAGCACGCGGGGAACGGCCGCCACGCGCGCGAAGGTCGTGTCCTGGAAGTGCGGCGCGTACTCACGGCGCGCCGCGGCGCGATCGGCCGCCTCGACCAGCAGTGTCACGAGCGGCGCCAGGCTGCCCATCGTCTCGAGGCGGTAGGGCGTGCGCGCCGGCACGAGCGCGAACGAGGCGCGGTCGAGCTGGTGCGTAGCGTCCGGCAGGTGCAGCTGCACGACCGTGCTCTCGAGCGGGAACACCAGCGCCGGTGCGCGCTCGGAGCGCTCGCGAGCGAGCAGGAACGCGTCGCGCGCGTGGCGCAGCTGCACCGGGCGATCTTCGCACGCCTGGCCGCGGCAGGTCAGGGCCGAGGCCAAAGGCGCGCGGGCGCGGCGCCGGCACGCTGGCACGCCGCCTCGAACGTGTCGGCGCTCGCGCCGTAGAGGGCGCGCAGGCCGGCCAGGCCCAGGGTCCGGTGCACCGCCTCCACGAACAGGCCCGCCTGCGGGTAGCTCGCGCGCTCGGGCAGGCGCCGAAAGTGCGCCGAGACCAGCTCGCCGAGCGGCGCGCGGGTGGCAAGGCGCGCGGACCAGGCCGAGAGGGCGAGGCCCGCGTAGCGGCCCGACACCCACACCGCGAGACCCTCGCCGAGAAGCGGCGTGCCGGCTGAGCCCCAGGCCTCGTACGCCAGCACGTGCGTGCCCTCGTGCGCCACCAGGCCCTCGAGCGCGCCCGCCGGCGCGGGATCTGCCACCAGCACGTGCAGCACCCGCGCGGCGGGGACCGCGTGCCCGTCGCCCCCGTCACCGGTCAGCGATGCCTTGCTGCGTCGGTCGGGGTACACGTAGATCGCGAGGGGCGTGGGCTTGGCCAGCGCGAGCCGCCGCACCACCGTCGTGAGGCCGCGCATGCAGGCCTCGATGGTGGCCTCCTCGTGTCTCGATTTCGGCAAGATCGCAGGAAAGAGGATGCGTACGGGCGCCCTGCCCTTGGTGCCCGCCAGCTCTCGCTCCACGGCTCGCCAGGCGATGCGCCGGGCGGGCGGGCCGAGCTCGGCCGTGACGGCGCCCTGGGCATCGAGCACGAAGCGACCGCGCCGGAGCGGCCCGAACGCGTCGGCGACCACGATCGGCTCGGTCCCGCGCGAGACGGTGGGGGCGTTGATCTCCGCCACCCCCGGATCGCCCGTCCCCGCGTAGAGCAGGAGCTCGGGCGTGGCCGGCCCCCGCGCGTCGGCCGACCGCGCCGGGACGACGGCGACCAGGCGCACGTCGTCGCCCGCAAAGGCCTCCCCGCCGATCACGAGCCGGCCGGGGCCGAGCGAAAACGGCAGCGTCGGCGCGATCGCGGCGACGAGCGTGTTCGTGTGCGGACCGCCATAGAGGACCGGCCGGGGCGGCCACGCCGCGAGCCCCCGCGCCGCGGCGATGCTGGTGTCAGTGACGATCGGCGCCGACGCGAACAGGAGCCCACGCACGAGCGCCACCTGCCCGGCAATGCGCTGGTCGGCGCGATCGTCGCCTGCCGTGCCGAGGACGAACGTGGGCAGGCCGCGCGCGAGGAAGTCGTTGGGCGTGACGGCCGCCGGTGGCTGCGCCGGCGACGGCCCTGGCGACCCGTCGGGCGCCGCGGGTGCCCTCGCCTGGCCGCAGGCCACGGCGACGAGCACCACCACCGGCAGGACGCGCATGCGCCATCATAGCGGGGTGGTCCGCCTCTCGGCGCCGGTCGCGCGAGATGTCCCTTCGAGGTAGCCTCTGGGGATGCAGCCGGCGGCCAGCGAACGAGCGCACGCGACCCCCACCGAGCTCCGACGCGTCGCCTCGCTCGGCGAGCTCACCGGCGACGGCCCCTTCGCCCGGTCCGCCGGCGACGTCGAGCTCGTCCTTCTGCGCACGGGCAGCGGCCAGCTGCGCGCGTTCGAGGGCCGCTGTCCGCACCAGGGCGCGCTGCTCGGCGAGGGCGAGCTGGCCGACGGTCAGCTGGTCTGCAGAAACCACCGGTGGCGCTTCGACGCCGACTCCGGCCAGCGCGACGGCGGCACCCAGTGCCTGCGCGCCTGCCCGATCGAGGTCCGGGGCGACGACGTCCTCGCGGACGTCTCTGCGCTTTGCGACGACGGCGCGCGCCAGGCCGCCACGCGCCAGGTCCGTGACCTGCCCGGCCCGGCCACGATCCCGCTGCTCGGGAACCTGCTCGACCTCGACATCGAGCGCCTCCACCTCGTGATGGAAGACTGGGCCGCCGAGTTCGGTGACGCGTACCAGTACAGCGTCGGCACGCGGCGCATCGTCGCGATCACGAACCCCGCGATGCACCAGGAGGCGCTGCGCGATCGCCCCGAGCGCTTCCGCCGCTGGAGCAACTTCGAGGACGTGTTCGACGAGCTCAGCGCGCACGGCGTGTTCTCGGCCGAGGGCACCGCGTGGCGGCCGCAGCGGCGGCTCTCGATGGAGGCGCTGTCGCACCGTCACCTGCGCGGCTTCTACGGCACGCTGCACACCGTGGCGACCCGGCTGGTGCGCCGGCTGGCCGCGGACGCCCGCGGCGGCGAGGACATCGACGTCAACGAGCTGCTCAAGCGCTTCACGGTGGACGTCACCACGCAGCTCGCCTTCGGTCACGACGTCAACACGCTCGAGCACGGCGACGGTCAGAGCGTGCTGCTGCGCCACCTCGAGCGGATCTTCCCTGGCCTCGCCCGGCGCATCATGGCTCCGCTCCCCTACTGGCGCTGGTTCAAGCTCCCCGTCGACCGCGAGCTCGACCGGGCCCTGGTCGAGGTGCGCAGCTTCCTGACGTCCCTCGTGGAGGAGGCGCGCGCCCGGCTCGAGGAGTACCCGGTCCGCAAGGAAAAGCCGACGAACTTCCTCGAGGCGATGCTGGTGGCCCGGGACGAGCACGGCCAGCCGTTCTCGGTCGACACCATCCTCGGCAACGCGATGCAGATCTTGCTTGCCGGTGAGGACACGACGGCGCACACGCTCGCGTGGTGCGTGCACGAGCTGTGCGAGCGCCCCGACGTGGTGACCGCGCTGCGCGCGGAGCTCGACGCGGTGCTCGGCGAAAAGGCCGTCCCGGGCGACATCGAGACCGCGGGGCGCCTGTCGTACGCCAGCGCCATCGCGAACGAGGCGATGCGCCTGCGACCCGTGGCGCCCTTCCTGGGGCTCGAGGCCATCCGCGACACCACGATCGGCGACATCGCCCTCGGCGCCGGTCAGCGCTTCGTCCTGCTCACGCGCCCGCCAGGCGTGGACGCCCAGCATTTCGCGACGCCCACGGAGCTCGTCCCCGAGCGCTGGCTCGGTCGCGACGGCAAGGCGAGCGGGGATCCGGCGCCGGCCGAGCGCGGGGCCCACGACGTGCAGGTCATGCTGCCGTTCGGCTCCGGCCCGCGCATCTGCCCCGGCCGCTCGCTCGCGCTGCTCGAGATGCGCGTCGTGCTGACGGCGCTCTACAAGGAGTTCGAGCTCGTGCGCGTCGGGCGGGCCTCCGAGGTCAAGGAGATCTTCGCCTTCACCATGCACCCGCGCGGCCTGTTTGTGCGCATCAAGCCCCGGCGCAGGGTCGCGTAGCCCTCCCGCCCGCCGGTCACAGGGGCGGCAGCGAGAACCAGAAGCGCGCGCCCTGGCCCGGGGTGGACTCGACGCCCAGCTCGCCGCCGTGGGCGCGCACCACCGCGGAGACGATGGCGAGGCCGAGGCCCGTGCCGCCCGAGGCCGCCTCGGTGGTGAAGAAGCGATCCCAGATCCGGGGCAGGTGCTCGGGGCCGACGCCCTCTCCTCGGTCCGACACGGTCGTTCGCAGCGCGCCCGCCTCCTCGCGCAGCTCGAGCGAGACACGCGAGCCTGGCGGTGCGTGCCTCCGGGCGTTGTCGAGGAGGTTGCCGAGCGCGCTCTCGAGGTGCCCCTCGGTTCCCCGCACGCGGGTGCGTGCCGAGGCGATCACGAGATCGACCTCGGGGCGGCGCTCGGCCACCCGCCTGACCAGCGCCGCGTAGTCGAGCGAATGCGTCGGCTCGGGGGCGGCCTCGATGCGTGACAGCTCGAGCAGCCGCGTGACCAGGCGATCGAGGCGCGAGACGTCGCCGAGGATGTTGCCGAGGAAGCGCGCGCGCGCCGCGGGCTCGTCGTCGGCGCCCTCCGCGAGCAGCTCCGCGGCGCCGCGGATCGACGTCAGCGGCGACTTGAACTCGTGGGCGACGTTGGCGGCGAAGTCGCCGATGTAGCGGGCGCGCGCGTCGAGCTGCGCCGCCATGTCGGCAAAGGCGCGCGCAAGGGCCGCGATCTCGTCGCGGCCGCGGGTGTCGAGCCGCGCCGTGCGATCGCCGGCTGCGATGCGCGCGGCCGAGGCCCGCAGGC
>JAHFDS010000513.1 GCA_023248855.1 Myxococcales bacterium | reverse complement strand
GGTGTCAGGCATCCGCGGCCCGGTGGTGCCGCCCCCGCCGCCTCCGCCCCGCCGCGGCACGACCGGCGTCGGTGCCGCGCCACTGCCCCCGGGCCGCGCCTCCCAGCCCACGCAGCTGCGCTCGAGCGAGGCGATCGCCCAGGCGCGCGATCACGCCGCCAGCGGGCGGTTCGAGCCGGCGTTCCAGCTCCTGCGCGCCTGCCTCGACGCAGATGCGGGCAACGCCGCGGCGCGGGACGCGTTGTCGGCCCTGGAGTGGGACTTCCAGGAGCGCGTGCTCGCCGAGCGCTTCACGTTCCTGTCGATCCCGAAGATCGTCAAGCCGCTCGGCGAGATCTTGAAGCTCAGGCTTCAGCCTGCCGAGGCGTTCCTGCTCTCGCGCATCAACGCCAGCACGGACGTGGGCTCGATCATCGCGATCAGCCCGCTCAAGAAGCTCGACGCTCTGCTCGCGCTCTGCAAGCTGCTGGATCAGCAGATCATCGTCATGCTCCCGCCGCCTGCGTAGATTCACCCCGGTCGGAAGAACCGCAAGCCCTTCAAGAACTTGCTCTTGCCCTGACGGCGGGCGAGCCGGCGCGGTTCGCTACCGCGAGACGACGTTGCCGGCTGCGTAGACGTGGAAGGGGCCGTACGTGACGCCCAGGCTGTCGATGCCGAGGCGCGTGCCGGGCGCGACGCCCGGCACCCCGAGGCCACCGAGGTCGAACGAGGGCAGCTCGAAGCTCGAGAGCACGCTCGAGGTGATCTGCGGAAGCAGCATCGGCAGCGCCTGCTCGAAGGCCGTCGAGAGCTGCGCCACCGGCACGCTCGCGCCCGCGCTGACGTTGGTGAGCTCGACGCCGATCTGCGTGATGTTGCCGATCTGGATGGTCAGCCGGTTGCCCATCGTGGCCGTGATGCCCGCCTCGGCCACCGCCGACAGGTAGCCCTCGATCATCACCGACTGCCCGCCTGCGGCTGCCGCCACCTGCAGGTGCAGGTCGCCGAGCTGGATCAGCAGCTGCGGCGCGGTCGCCGCGGCACCCTTGTTGGGCAGGATGATCGGCGGCAGGAGCGCATTGATGGCGAGCGTCTGCACGGTCAGGCCATCCACGGCCGGCAGGAGCGAGGTGCCGTCGATGTGCAGGCCCGAGTTGCGCCAGGCCGCGTAGAGGAGCTGGTTGATCGCGTCGTGCGACAGCGCGAGCGCCATCGGCTTGCCGCTCGGCAGCGTGGGCGCTTGCGGCCCCTGCGAGAGCACCGAGCCGAGGCCGGACGACGGCAGCATCGGGCTCTGCTGCGAGGTGAACGCCGTGCCGAGGCCGAGCAGGCCGGCGGCGGTGGTGAAGCTGGCCGACGACAGGTTGGCGTTGATGCCGACGGTCGAGGAGATCGGCGCGGGCAGCATCACCGACGTGTTGAGCGCGAAGCTCGCGATGAAGTTCTGCAGCGTCATCGGCAGGTTGTTCATGAGCGCGCTGTTCAGCGCGTTCTGCACCGCGCTCGTGATCGCGCTCTGGAACAGGTTGATGAGCGAGCTTGCCAGGCCGCTGAACACACCGAGATCGATGTTCAGCTGCAGGTTCTGGATCGCGACGTTCGTGTTCGACATCGTCACGTGCGGCATGCCGCCCGAGATCGAGATGCCCACGTCGGTGTCGATCGTCACGGTGTCCGCGGTCGCGTTGCCGTTGACCGACGCGGACACGCACACGACCCGCCCGGTCGCCCGCAGCGCCACCTGGAAGTTCGACACGCGCAGGCGGAAGTGCAGGCCGCCGTTCTGCAGCGTGAGGTCGGCGACCGGCGCGGAGAATCGTGCGTTCGAAGCGTAGCCCTGGGCGCCGGTGCAGGTGTTGAACGGGATGACGCTGCAGCTGCAGGAGGCCGCGTCACCGGTGCTGACGGCCGGGCTCGGGATGAAGCTGTTGAAGTCGATGTTGGCGAGGATGAGCTCCATGATGCGCGCGAAGTCGTCCACGTCTGGCGCGTTGTCGTCGAACACCGACTGCTCGAGCCGCGCCACGATGCCATCGCTGATGCGCGCCATGTTGGCGTCGGTGGTGCCCGCCTTGTAGGCCTGTGCCCAGTGGAACGCGCGCACGCCGTGGTTGACGTTGTTGTTCTGGTCGGTGGCCTCGACGTGCAGGATGTTCATGCCGTGCACGGCGGTGACGTTCTGCGTGAACGAGCCGTCGGCGCCGACGGTCACGTTCTGCCCGTTGATCGCGAGGCCGCGCAGGCCCGAGGTGTCCGTCACCGTGCCGGTCACGGCGACCGTGTTCATCCCGGTCAGCATGGCGCCGCGCGGCGGGAACGTGATGAGCACGGCCGGCGGCGTGCCGTCGATGACGAGCGTGAGCATCGCCGACAGCGGGCGGCCGCCCGCGGTCTGCGAGGTGATGCGCGCGGTGACCGTGAGGGTCCCGCTCGCGAGCAGCGTGAGGCTCCCGGCCACGTGCCGCCCGAGCATCGCATCCGACAGCGTCACGGTGGTCATGACGCCGGGCACCACGTTGCCGAACTCGTCGGCGGCCGCGTAGGCGAGCATCACCTGGTCGCCGGGCGCGTAGACCATGCGACTCGGCATCCCGGACATGGTGAAGGTCATGGGCAGGCCCGGGTTCACGGTCAGCGTGGCCGGGTCTCCGGCCGTGATGCCGGTCGCGTCGCAGCGCACCATCTTGGTGCCCGACTTGGTCACGCGCAGCATCGCACCGGTCGCGGTCGCGCCCTCCGGGGGCGTCGTGGTGATGATCGCGTTCGCAAGCGGCGACTCGTTGCCGAGCATGTCGACGCCCGTGCAAGCGACCGCGGTGCTCTCGCCGGCGCTGATGGTTTCGGGCGTGAGCGTGGTCTTGGTGCGCGCGGCCGCGCCGGCGTTCACCGTCAGGCGCGCCGATCGGACGTCCACGCCCGGGGGCGCGTTGCAGGCGACCTCGAAGCTGCCCGAGCGCGTCGGCGTGACGCCGGTCGTGTCGCTCATGCCCTGGATCGCGGGCGTCGCATGGAAGCCGTCGGACAGCGGCGTGCGCGCGCCGTCGGCGCCCACCCCGGTGCAGGTCACCGTGACCCGCGCACCCGCGGTCACCGTCTCGGGCGACAGCGTCGTCTCCACGTGCTCCAGCGCGCTGGCGGTGACCTTGAGCATCGCGGTGTCGACCGGGAGCCGCATCCCCGCAGGCTGTCCGCAGGAGACGGTGTAGTCACCGGGCGTGGCCGGCGTGAGGGTCAGGCCCATCGTGGTGCCGCCCGGATCGGGCGTCACGGTGAAGTCCGTGATCGGCGTCGGCAGGCGCACGCCGTCGGCGCCCTGGGCGAAGCAGGTCACCATGACAGGGCTGTCCTTGGCCACCACGCTCGGGTCGACTCGGGTGACCACCCGGGCGCCCGACGAGGCGCCGCCGCGGCCCGAGGCGCCGCCCGCGCCGCCGGTTCCTGACGCGCCGCCAAGGCCCGTACCGGCCGCGCCTTCGGGATCACAGCCGGTGACGCCCGAGAGCGCGAGCGCCGCAAGGATTCCGGCCAGGCCGGGTACACGTCGAGCCATCGTCCCCATGATGCAAATCCTCCGTAGCAAGCGCCGTGCAGAGTCCCGGCGACTAGGAAAACAATCAGTTGGGTGCTACAGGGGTCTGGGTGGGGTCTCTCGACCCTCCTGGAGCGCCTGACCCCGGGTCTGCAGTCTCCAGCTTCTTGCCGGCCATGATCTCCCGGAACTGCGGGCTTGCGAGCAGCTTCTGCTCGATCTCGGGGTACTGAGCTCGCTTCACCTGCCGGCGCAGCTGCAGCAGCGTCTTGTACGGCAGGGTCTTCGAGACCATGTTCACGACGAAGCTCGGCAGCGAGCCGGCCGGGTCGGCATGCGCCTGGTATTCGATCCAGGTGTGCTTGCCACCGTCGTACGGGCGGAGGAGCCAGTGGCCGCGCAGGAAGCCGATGCGCACGACGCCGTCCTTGGGGGGCACCTTGCGATGCCGGGCGTCCTGGAAGGTCACGCGGACCTCGCGGCGTTCGACGTCGAACACCGTGTCGCCCTTGACCACGACATCACGATCGGAGACCGGCCAGGTGGCCTTCGTCCGGTTGTAGGCGATCTGCCCGGTCTCGCCGATCTTCTCGACCTCCCAGGACTCGACGCATCGCTCCATCCACTCGACCCGGCGGGGGGCGTCGCCGAGCACTCCGAGCACCCGCGGCAGCGGCGCGTCGATCACGCCACGGCCCCGGAATTCGTGCAGATCGAAGCCCTCTACCTTGCGGCGGTGCACCACGATGCCGTCGTCCGAGCGCACGAACTCCCACGGACCGGTGCCTGCCTGCGCGACCGTGGGCCAGGCCAGGGCGAACGTCCACGCCGCAACGAGCCCCGGCGCGAGGGATGCGGCCAGCCGCATGCGTCAGGGGCTGGTGGGACAGGCGCCGCCGACCTTGGCGCGGCAGACCACGCCGCGATCGGGCGTGCAGAAGCAGCAGGGGCCATCGGTGTAGGTGAAGTGCGCGTTGCAACCCGCCGAGGTGCAGGGGCAGGCGCAGGCCTCACCGAGCTGGGCCCACGGCTGGCAGGCCTTTTCGTTCGGATTGTAGTCGCGCCGCGCCGCGTCCGCGGTCACGGTGGCCGCATCTGCAGCGGGCGCCGCCGGGGCCGGCTCGGGCGCGGCCGGGTTCTTCACGCAGCCGCGATCCTTGAGGGTGTAGCCCACGGGGCATGCCTCGCCCACGCAGTCGAGGCCGAGCAACAGGGGGAGTCCAAGCAAGCAAAGCCAACGCATGGGCGACACGATATCACGATCTCGACGCTCCGCTCCAGGCACGAACACGTGCGTGGCGGGCAACCGAGGGGCCGCTCGCGCGACCAAGGCGCCACGTGCCGAAACGGCGGGGTGGGGTTCAGGGAAAAACGCGCGGCAGTCGCGCGGGAAGGTGCTCTCTAGTAGCCGTCGTCGTCGTCGCGGTGCCGGCGATCACGGTCGCGCTCGCGCCCGCCGCGGCCGCCGCTGGGTCCGCCTGGGGCACCTCCGCCGCGTCCGCCTCGACCGCCCCCAGGGGGACCGCCGCCGCCGCCCGGAGGGCCACCGCC
>JAHFDS010000512.1 GCA_023248855.1 Myxococcales bacterium | reverse complement strand
CGAGCGGCGCGTCGGCCACCCCCACGGGCGCGTCCGCAGGCGGGGTCGCGGCGTCGCGCCGCAGGGGGCCGGCGGCTTTCTCTTCCGAGCAGGCGCTGGTGAGCAGGAGCACTCCGAGACCGAGCCACTTCCACATGGCCGGCCAGGATATCACCCGGTGCGCGGCTTTTGTGCCGCGGCCGGCGGCGGCACGGTCTTTCCACGGCGATGTCCGGCGAAGAGCGCCACGCCCCGGCCGAGCGCGTAGCGCCCCTCGATGGGCTCCTCGGCGCGGCCCTCGCCCACCGAGCGTGAGATCCCGAGCGCCGTGTCCACCAGGCGAAACCAGTGGCCGCCCCCGGGTGTGCGTGGCAGCTCGAAGCGCACCTCCGCGCCGCCGCCATTGACGAGCAGGAGCAGGTCGTCGTGGTCGAAGGGGGCGCCGGTCTCGGTGGCGGCCCCGGACAGGACGCCCGCGATCGCGCGCCCGCCATTTTCCCATTTCGGGGCGCTGCCATCGGGCAGGCGCCACTGCACGTCCGGCCGGCCGTCGCCGTCGTGGTCGCGCCCGGTGAAGAACGTCGCGCGCCGGAGCGCCGGGAAGCGCCGGCGCAGCGAGAGCAGGTCGCGCACCAGATGAGCCAGCGGCTGGGCCGGCAGGGGCGGCGGCGACCAGTCGATCCACGACCGCTCGTCGTCGTGGCAATAGGCGTTGTTGTTGCCGCGCTGGGTGCGGAAGCGCTCGTCGCCCCCGAGCAGCATGGGCACGCCCTGGGACAGGAGCAGCGTGGCGAAGAGCGCGCGCATGGTGCCGAGGCGAGCCGCGGTGACCTGGGGGTCGTCCGAATCGCCCTCGACGCCGTGGTTGTACGAGCCCTCGTTCGGCGAGCCGTCGCGGTTGTCCTCGCCGTTTTCGGCGTTGTGCTTGCGGTCGTAGCTCGTGAAGTCGCGCAGCGTGAAGCCGTCGTGGCAGGTCACGAAGTTCAGGCTGGCGAGCGGGCCGCGCTTGCTCGGGGCGAACACGTCGGAGCTGCCGCAAAGACGCGTCACGAGCTCGGCCAGGCCGGCCTTCTGCCGCGGGTGCCAAAAGCGACGCACGTCGTCCCGGAACTGGCCGTTCCACTCGGCAAAGCCGGCGGGTGCCGCGCCGAGCTGATACCCCCCCGCCGCGTCCCACGGCTCGGAGATCAGCTTCTTTCGGCCGACGATCGGGTCCTTGACCAGCTCGGCGAGCAGGCTTCCGGCGCCCAGGGCGCCGTCGTGATCACGCGTCAAGGCGCTCGCGAGGTCGAAGCGGAAACCGTCCACGTGCATGTACGCGGCCCAGTAGCGCAGCGACTCGACGATCAGCCGCCGCCCGAGCGGCCCGTCGGCGGCCAGGGTGTTGCCGCAGCCGGTGTAGTCGCGGTAACGGCCGGTGCGCGGGTCGAGGTGGTAGTAACCGGCGTTGTCGAGGCCGCGGAGGCCATAGGTGCGGTCGCCCTCGCCGCCCTCGCCGGTGTGGTTGTAGACCACGTCGAGCAGCACCTCGAGGCCAGCGCGATGAAGCGCGCGCACCATCTCGCGGAACTCGCGCACCGCGTGCCCCGGGGGACCCGGACCGGCCAGGTGCTCGGCTGGCGCGAAGAACGACAGCGGCGCGTAGCCCCAGTAGTTGGACAAGAGGGCCCCGGTGCGCGGGTGTCGCCGCGGGGCGTCGAAGCGATGCCACGCGAACACCGGCAGGAGCTCCACCGCGGTCACCCCGAGCTCCACCAGCGCGTGGGCCTTCTCCGCGAGCCCGCGGAAGGTCCCGGGGTGGGCCACGCCGCTCGACGGATGGCGGGTAAAGCCCCGGACGTGGAGCTCGTAGACCACGGTCTCGCTCCACGGGCGGGCCGGCGGCGCGTCGTCTTCCCAGTCGAAGGCATCCTCGACGACCAGCCCCTCGGGAAAGCCACTCGACCAGGTGACCGCGCGGGCGGCGGGATCCAGGAGCGGCAGGCGCGGATCGAAGCGATGGCCCTCGGCGGGCAGGTAGGGACCGAAGGCGCGTACGGCGTAGCGCTGGCCGGGGCCGACGCCCGGCACGAAGACCTCCCAGTCGTCGCCGCTCGTGCGCGCGAGGGGCCGCTCGCGCACGCTGCCATCGGCCTCACGGAGCGAGAGAACCAGGCGCTCGGCGTGCCGGGACAGGAAGCGAAACCGCGTCCCGCCCTCCTCGACCGTGGGCCCGAGCGTGACGCCGAGCGGGCTCGCGGCCCCGGGCCGGCTCGGGGTGTCCACCGAGAAATCTTAACGCCGAGCCGGATCGGATGCTCTTTTTCCGCTGTTTTTTGCTGCGCTCGGCGCTAGAGTGCCCGCGACGCACGCGGGTGCCCCTGGAAAACAAGGGCGATCGTGGGGGAACGAGTGTCAGACCCCGCGTGGATAGTGTGGGCGGTTCTTAGAAACCCCGCTTGGGACCCAAGAAAAAGGAGACCGGAGAACATGGCGAAGAACAGTGGAGCTGCGAAGCCGAAGCCGTTGTCCAAGGCGCAGATCATCGAGGCGATCACGACCGCGAACGAAGGCTTCGCGAAGCGTGACGTCAAGGCCGTCCTCGAGTCGCTCGTCGAGGTGGGTCACAAGGAGCTGAAGAAGACCGGAATCTTCTCGATCCCGGGCTTCGCCAAGCTCCTCGTCATCAAGAAGCCCGCCACCAAGGCGCGCCCGGGCATCAACCCGTTCACCAAGGAGCCGATCACGATCGCGGCCAAGCCCGCCCGCAAGGTCGTGCGCGCGCGTCCGCTCAAGGCGGTCAAGGACGCGGTCTAGGCCGCATCCGCGCTCGTGATCGCGGGGTCTTCCAGGGCAACTTGGGGGGCGCCGGCGGTGGCGGTAGGCTGGAGCACCCGGGGAGGGGCTCCGGCCTATCGTTTTTTGGGGATATGCGGACCTCGCTTTCACTGCGCGTGCCTTCATCGTGGGAGTAGATCGCTCCCGGCTGGCCGATCGCGTGCGTGGCCTGCTGCGCCTCGAGCGCGGCGAGGAGCGGCGCACGGCGCTCCTGTTCGGCTACTCGTTCTTCCTCCTCCTCGGCCTGTTCGTGCTGGCGCGCATCGCGTGTCGCACGCTCTACGTCAAGCGCCTGCCACCGGGGGCGCTGCCTGGCATGTACGTCGGGATCGCCGCCACCACGATGGCGCTGTCGCTCCTGCACCAGCGCCTGCAGCGCCGGCTGCCGCGCGCGGTGCTCCTGCCGGGGACTCTCTTCGTCTCCGCGGCGGCGCTCACGCTCGCGTGGGGCCTGGCGGGCATGGCCGGCCCGCGGGTGTATCCGGCGGTCCTGTTCGGCGTCGAGGCGCTCGGCGCGATCGCGATCGGGCAGTTCTGGACGCTCGCCACCGACGTCTTCACCGCGCGCGAGGCGCGCCGCGTGTTCGGCCTGCTCGGCCTCGGGGGGGCGCTGGCGAGCCTGTTCGGGTTCCTGGCGCGGCCGCTGGTCGGCTGGCTGGGCGTGCTGGCGCTCTTGCCGATCTCGGCGCTCTCGCTCGCGGTCGCCGCGGTCTTCGCACTGCGATCGATCCGCCGCGCGGCCGCGGGCGCCCGCCCCGCCCGCCCCCGCGGAGGTCCGCCGGGCCGTCACGCTCGGGTGCTGCTCGCGCTGACCGTGGTCACGTTCGTGGCAGTGACGCTGGTGGACTTCTCGCTCTCGCTCGAGGCGCGCGCGCGGCTCGGGGAGGAAGGCCTGGCGCAGCTCCTCGGCACGCTGCTCGGCGCGACCGGCGTGCTCTCGTTCGTGGTGCAGTCGCTGCTGACCTCGCGCTGGCTCGAGCGTACGGGCTTGATCGGGGGGCTGCTCGTCTTGCCCCTCGGCCTTTGCGCCACCGCGATCGCGACCATCGTCCATCCGAGCCTGGTCGCCGTCGCGGCCGGCAAGGCGGTCGAGCTCCTGTTCCGCTACACGCTCCACGACTCGTCGGTGCAGCTCGCGTGGGTGCCGGTGCCCGGCCCGGCGCGCGCCCGGGGCAAGGCGCTCGACGCGCTCGCCAAGCCGCTCGCCACCGCAGCCGGAGGCGTCCTGTGTGGCCTGCTCTTGCCGCTCGGCATCGCCGGCGTGCCCCTCACCGGCGCGATCGTGCTCGCGGTGGTGCTCGGGTGGATGGTCCTGACACTCTACGCGCGGCGCACCTACGTCGATGCGCTGCTCGGAACGCTGGCGGAGCGCACGATCGACCCGGCCGCCGTGGCGGCCCTGCGCAACGACGCCGACACCCGTCGCGTGCTTTGCACCGCGCTCGAGTCGAACGACCCGGGCGAGCTGCAGCACGCGCTCGAGCTGTGCACGCTGCTCGGGGCGGACCGCGAGCAGGTGGCAGCGCTGGTTCGCCTGTGCGCCCACCCGGCGCCGGGCGTGCGCGCCGAGGCGGTCCAGGCGCTCGGGACGCTTGGGGAGCCGGAAGGTCGCCGGGCCCTCGAGGCGGCGCTCTCCGATGGCGATCCCACCGTGCGCTCCGTCGCCGTGGCGTCACTGGCGGCCGCCGGGCGGCCGCTCCCCGAGGCGCTCTGGGCGCTGTGCCACGATCCCGACACCGCGGTGCGGGACGCGGTCGTGCGAGGCCTCTTGGCCGGGGCACGCGACGATCCGCGCGCGCTCGCGCTCGAGGAGCGCATTCGCGTGGACCTGTCGGACCCGGAGGTGGGCGTCAGGGCCGCCGCCGCGCGCCTCTGCGACGCGCTGCCCCTCGAGGAAGTCCCGTCACACCTCGGGGCGCTCTTGTCGGACGCGTCTCCGCTCGTGCGTCAGGGTGCGCTCCTGGCCGCGCACGCGGTGGTTGCACGGCCGGGTGATCCGCGCTGGCTGGTGCTCGCCATGCTGTCCGCGGGCACCGACGCGCGGTGCCGCGCCGCCGCGCTGCGGGCGCTCGACCGTCCCGACGAGGACACCGAGGCCGTGCTGGCGAGCGCCCTCGGGGACGCCGATCTGGGCGTCGCGGAGCGGGCACTGGCCGCCCGGACCCTTGGCACCTCGGCCACCGAGGCCGTGGTGCGACCCCTGCTGTCGGCGCTCGCGAGCCCGCGCGGCGAGCCGGGGCGCGCGGCTGCTGCGGCGCTGTCGGAGG
>JAHFDS010000511.1 GCA_023248855.1 Myxococcales bacterium | reverse complement strand
CTATGCAGCAGCCTTCTCCGCAGCCTGCCGGACGGCCTCCACTTCGAGCTCGATCTCGATGCGGTCGCCCACCATGAGACCGCCGGCTTCGAGGAGCTGGTTCCACGTCAACCCGAAGTCCTTGCGGTCGATCGCCGTCCTGGCAGAGAAGCCCGCGCGCTCGTTGCCCCACGGGTCCTTGGTCTTGCCGGCGTACTCGACGTCGAGCTGGACCTCGCGCGTGACGCCGTGGATCGTCAGGTCACCGGACACCTGCCAGCGCTCGTCGTTGCGCTTCTCGACCCGCTTGCCCTTGAAGGTGATCTCCGGGAAGCGCGCCACATCGAGGAAGTCCGGCGACATGAGGTGCTTGTCGCGATCGGCGACCCCCGTGGCGATGCTCGAGGCGTCGATCACGACGTCCACCGTGCCGCGGGCGAGGTCGCCGTCGTCCGCGAGGATGGTCCCGCTCCAGCGCGCGAACTGCCCGCGGACCTTGGCCACCACGAGGTGGCGAACGGAGAAGTGAATGCCAGAGTGGCTGCTGTCGATCTCCCATTTCTCGCGTGTCATGATCGGTTCTCCTGGTTGAGTGCGTTTCTGCAGCCTCTCTAGAGCAAGCCGCACGCCATCTCCTGGCCGTCATGTTTTCAGCTGCTTACATCGCGGCACCACCTCTTCCATTCTCAAAATGATAGTATCCGTATCGTATTGATGAAGCGGGCGCCATGCGAGCTGCGGACCTGGATCTGAGGGAGCTGCTTCACTTCGAGCCCAAGGGCGGGGTGATCCGGTTCGGGGGACAGCGAGTGCTGCTGTTCGATGCGGTGGCGCTCGGTATCCTGCGGCGGGAGCTCATCGAGACGCTCGGGCAAACGGGCGCTCGTGGGATCCTCACGCGCTTCGGCTACGCGCACGGCTGGCGAACCGCCGAGACGCTGCGCACCGAGTTCCCGTGGCAGGACGAGGGGGAGTGGAAGCGTGCGGGTGGCCTGCTCCACACGTTGCAGGGCCTGGTCGTCGTCGCGCCCGCGGCGCGCGGATCGAACGTGAGCCCCGAACCGTTCGCGGAGTCGATCTGGCACGAGTCCTACGAAGCCGAGCAGCACCTCTTGCACCTCGGGCGCGCGGACGACGTCGTGTGCTGGACCCTGGTCGGATTCGCCGGCGGCTACCTCTCGTGCTGCAACGGCCGCGAGATCGTCTGCATCGAGGATCGCTGCCGCGGCAAGGGCGACGCCGTCTGCCACGTCGTGGGCCGCTTCCGCGAGGACTGGGGAGACGAGGTCTCGCCCCACCTTC
Organism: Myxococcales bacterium; assembly: GCA_023248855.1. Lineage (GTDB taxonomy): Bacteria > Myxococcota_A > Polyangia > JAHFDS01 > JAHFDS01 > JAHFDS01. Next base: position 3,793 of record JAHFDS010000511.1, on the reverse strand, counting down.
CCTACTACCAGAAGGAGTGCCTCGACGCCGCCCTTGCGCACGTCACCGGTGAGCTCAAGCGACTCGAGCAGCGGCTGCGAGCCAGGAAGAAGGAGCTCGGCCGCGTTGCCGCCTTGCCCGACGCGTCCGGGATCGTCGCCCAGAGTGCTGGGATGCAGCGCGTGCTCGACCTCGCACGCCGGGTGGCGAAGGTGGACTCGACGGTCCTGGTCACGGGCGAGAGCGGGGTGGGCAAGGAACGCATCGCGCGCCTCATCCACGATGAATCACCGCGCACGGCCGGCCCCTTCGTGGCGATCAACTGCGGCGCCGTGCCCGAGGCCTTGCTCGAGTCCGAGCTCTTCGGTCACGCCAAGGGGGCGTTCACGGGCGCGTCGCAGGATCGCCAGGGTCTCTTCGAGGCCGCCAACGGTGGCACGCTGTTTCTCGACGAGATCGGAGAGGTGCCTCCGCTGATGCAGGTCAAGCTCTTGCGCGTCCTGCAGGAGCGCGAGGTCCGCCGTGTCGGCGAGAACAAGAACCGCAAGGTCGACGTGCGCGTGATCGCGGCGACCAACCGCGATCTCGCTGCCGAGATCAACGCGGCTCGGTTCCGACAGGACCTGTACTACCGCCTGCGGGTGGTCGAGCTCCGCATCCCGCCGCTCCGCGAGCGGCGGGACGACATCCTGCCGCTCGCGCGCGTGTTTCTCGCGGAAGCGGGGGTGCGGGTGGGCAGGCGGGTCACGGGGTTCAGCCCACGCGCGGCCAACCAGCTCGCGCGCTACGGCTGGCCCGGCAACGTCCGGGAGCTCGAGAATGCCATCGAGCGCGCGGTCGTGCTCGCGCGCGGCAGCCGCATCGACGAGGCAGACCTGCCCGAGGAGATCGGCCTCGCGCTTCCTGGTGCCTACGCGCCAGGCGACGTGCGCGCGCTCGACGAGGTCGAGCGCGACTACATCCTGGCGGTGGTCCGAGCCAACGACGGCAACAAGACCCAGGCCGCCGAGCAGCTCAAGATCGGCACCGCGACCCTGTACCGCAAGCTCAAGCAGTACGAGGCGAGCGGCGGCGCCGGGTGACTGGACGCTGTGGGCGCCAGCCAGGCCCTCAACCGAACTGCACCGAGCGCCGGGTGAACGCGCCGTCCATCCACCAGCCGGTGATGGGGAAGGTCGTGCGCGGCTTGTCAGCGGACGCGGCGCCCGCAGCCACGAGCACCGGCGCGTAGTGTTCCCAGGTCGGCAGCGCCATCCTGGCGGCTGGCGCACGCGTCTGGAAGTCGATGAGGGCGTCCACATCGAAGCGCGTGAGCGCATCCTCAGCCCACTTGTCGAACTCCCTCGCCCAGTCCGGGATGCCCGGCCGGAACGAATAGCGCATGTTGTGGGTGAGAAAGCCGCTGCCAAACACGAGCACGCCCTCGTTGCGCAGCGGCGCCAGCGCGCGTCCGAGCTCGAACAGCGCCTTGGCGTCGAGGCCAGGCATCGAGATCTGCAGCACGGGCACGTCGGCTGCGGGGTACATCGCCACCAGCGGGACGTAGGCGCCATGGTCCAGGCCGCGCGCCTGATCCTCGGTGACCGCGATGTTCCCTTGACGCAGGAGCTCACGAACGCGAGCGGCCAGCTCGGGCGCGCCCGGCGCAGCGTACCTGGTCTGGTAGTAGCGCTCCGGGAACCCGGAGAAGTCATAGACCAGCGGAACCGGCCGGGTGGCACCGAGCGTCGTTGGTCGCTCCTCCCAGTGGGCGGAGACCATGAGGATGCTCTTCGGCTTGGGCATGGCCTTCGCCCAAGCCGCGAGCTCCCCCATCCAGCCTGCGTCATCGAGCAGGATGGGCGCGCCGTGCGCCGCGAAGATCGCGGGCAGCCGCGTGCCGCTCAGGGTCTTGCTCTCGCTTCGTGTCGTCATGTCCTGTCGCTCCCGTCGCGAGCACCCGGCTGCCAAGAGGGGCAGGGTTCCGAGCGCGCGAAGCACATCTCGTCGTCTCATGGTCCGTCCTACGCGCGTTCCCCAGCAGGTCGTACGGTGATCATGGCACTGCCTCCTGCCAGCTCCTTCAGCACGGGCCATGCCAACCCCAGGACCCGCTTCCGCCAAGCAGTACGCCGACGATGCGGCTTCGGAGTCCGCCGGGGTGATCGTGCTCGCATGCGTGGTCGGCAAGGCGCTACGCGTCGTCCACCGCGGCCGGCACTACTGAGCGGGCGCGCCTGGACCGAGGGGCTGCCCGTAGCTGAACTCGACGAAGTTCCCGTCGGGATCGCGCAGGCCGCAGTAGTAGCCCACGGGATACGGCTCCTGGCGCGGCTCCCACACCAGGCAGCCCGCGGCGCGAGCGCGGTGAGCGATCTCGTCGACCTCGCCCTTGCTCGCGAGCGCGAAGCCGAGGTGGCTGTAGTCGTTGTCCGCCTGTGCGGGACGCCCTGAGCCAGGCATGAGCACGAAGATGAGCTCGCGCTCGCGCCCCGGCTCCGCGAGCCACACGATGCGCTTGCCGGAAGCCGCGTCCGCGCGCTCGTGGGTGACCCCGAGGCCACAGAAGTCCCGGTAGAAGGTCATCGACGCATCGAGGTCGCGCACCTGCAGCGCGACGTGCGTCATGACGGGCCTGGACACGGACCTACCGCGCCCAGCGGGGCTCGCCGACCAGACCGGCTGGCTCAGCGCGTTCGTCCAGGCGCGCGTCGAGGACGGCGTCCTTTCCAGCGTAGGCGGAACGGTAGGCGCGGTGCACGGCCGGGAACGTCCGGGCGAGATCGTCGAGTCGGATTCGCTCTGCGAGAACCTTGCCCTCTCGGGTCGCGACGTCGAAGGTCGGCGAGCCCTCTCCCCCGCGGACCGCGACCTTGTGATCGCGCGTGACCAGCGTGACGAGAACTGGCTCTGCTGCGCTCGGCGACGGCGCTGGTCCAGCCGACCGTGGCGGCTGGACCGTCGCGGGTGCGCACGCGAGCAATGTGGCCGCGATGAGCAAGATCCGCATACACGAAGTCTACCACCGGGCTACTCGAGCGAGTCTCAGCCGAGCTCGGCGACGAAGCGGGCCAGCTCGTCCCGGATCGGGGAGTGCGGGTGGCCGAGCAGCGCGCTCGGGCTGGTAGGCGAGGCGGTAGCTCCGTGCGAGATCGTTCTCGATGACGTCGGCCGGGGCGAGCCCGGCGTCGCGCAGGTGGTCGTAGACGCGCGTCATCGCTGACCAGCTCGCGTCGGCGTGGGCGTCGAGGCGATCGCGATCGACCCAGCCCTCGCCCTTCGGCCTCCCGAGCGCGAGCTTTGACAGGAGCAGGTACGGCTTGGGCGGCAGGGCGAGCTCGTTGCCGTCGACCACGACCATCGTTTTGTGCTGCCTCCAGCGCGCCGTGATCGTGAGCTGCCGCCCGCGGACGCCGGGCGCCAGCACCGACGTTGGCACCTCGGGGAGCGCCCTGGCGTCGAGCAGCCGCGCGAGCTCGCCGGCCAGGCGCTTGATGCGTGCGTCGGAGTGCCCCTCGATGCACCGCGGGTCGATGGGCCCGAGGTCGATCGCGGAGTGGAGGTGGAACCGGCCGGCCGGGCCGGCCTCGGCCACGCGGAGCCCGGCGGGCAGGAAGGGCGCGAGCTCCTCGCCGAGCTTCTGCAGTGTCTGCTGGGGCCGCGAGCGCGCGCCGAGCACGCCTGGCAGGACGCCGTCGCCGCGCAGTCGACCGCACACCAGCTGCAGCGCGAGCACGAACTGCGGGGTGCTCAGGGCCGCGGGCTGGTCGCCGAGCTGCAGCACGGTGCGCTTTCGCATCGCGCGGCCACCGAGCGACAGACGGACGCCGCTCAC
>JAHFDS010000510.1 GCA_023248855.1 Myxococcales bacterium | reverse complement strand
GCACCTACAGATGCGCCTGTCGCGCGCGAAGTTCGAGCAGATGATGCAGCCGCTGGTCGATCGCACGATGGCGCCGCTCAAGCAGGCCCTCAAGGACTCCGGCAAGGGCCCGCAGGAGATCGACGAGGTCGTGCTGGTCGGCGGCTCGACGCGCATCCCGCTCGTGCAGAAGATGGTCAAGGAGTTCTTCGGCAAGGAGCCGCACAAGGGCGTCAACCCCGACGAGGTCGTGGCGCTCGGCGCCGCGGTCCAGGCGGGCGTGCTCTCGGGCGAGGTCAAGGACATCCTCCTGCTCGACGTCACGCCGCTTTCGCTCGGCATCGAGACCCTGGGCGGCGTCATGACGGCGCTCATCCAGCGCAACACGACGATCCCGACCAAGAAGACGGAGACGTTCTCGACGGCGTCGGACAACCAGACCTCGGTCGAGGTCCACGTGCTCCAGGGCGAGCGCCCGATGGCCCGCGACAACCGCACGCTCGGGAAATTCCACCTGGATGGCATTCCACCGGCACCGCGTGGCGTTCCGCAGGTCGAGGTCACGTTCGACATCGACGCCAACGGCATCGTGAACGTGTCGGCCAAGGACAAGGCGACCAGCAAGCAGACGCACATCACGATCACGGCGAGCTCTGGCCTGTCCGAGAAGGACATCGACCGGATGGTGCGCGAGGCGCAGGAGCACGAGGAGGACGACAAGAAGCGCAAGGAGGTCATCGAGGCGAGAAACCAGCTCGATGGGCTCATCTTCTCGACCCAGAAGTTCGTGGACGAGAACAAGGACAAGATCTCCGACGGCGTACGTGGCCAGGTGCAGAGCGCGCTCGAGGACGCCAAGAAGACGTTCGAGGCCAACAAGGACGCCGACGACCCCGAGGTGCTCAAGAAGGCCATCGAGGAGCTGCAGCACGCGTCGCACAAGATGGCCGAGGAGATGTACAAGGCGGCCGGCCCCGGTGCTGCCGCTGGCGCCGGGGCGCCGGGCAGCGGTGCACAGCCGCCGCCCCCGCCGGGCGCAGGGCCGGCGCCGGGCAAGAAGGACGACGGCGTCATCGACGCGGAGTTCGAAGAGACGAACTAGCTTGCGAGTGGGCGCCTCGGAAGGCGCCCACGAGACGCCCTTTCCCCGGATGGGCAAAGCCCATCCAGGCTCCCCGTCCTGCGTCTTGGCTCCGCTACGCCCTTGCGGCTCGCTGACGCTCGCCTGAAATGCGCTTGGCACGACATTGAGGCGGGGTCGTCGCGGTGCGGCGACTCCGTTTCGATTTCGGGGCTATCCTGGAGAAGGTGCGACCCTCGGACACGCAGTCGAACCTGCTCGCGATCGGCGCCAACGTGGGCGAATACCTGATCGAGGCGCTGGTGGGCGAGAGCGCGCTCGGGACCGTGTATCGCGCGGTGCATCCCGTGATCGGTCGCGAGGTCGCGGTCAAGGTCCTCGCGGAGCCGCTGGCGAACGATCCGCTCGTGCGTGCCGAGTTCGAGCGCGAAGCGCGCGTGGTCAACGACAGCACCCATCCGAACCTCGTGGATGTGTTCGCGTTCGGCCTCCTGCCCGACCGCAGGCCCTACTACGTCATGGAGCTCGTGGCAGGCAAGACCCTGCGCGAGTGGATCGACGAGCACGGCACGCTCGATCCGGCGGAGGCGCTCGCGCTCGTCGCCGACGTGGCGCGAGCGCTCGGGGCGATGCACGCGCGCGGCGTGGTGCATCGGGAGCTGTCTCCGGAGAGCGTGCTCGTGATCGAGGAGGGGCCACGGCTGCGGGTCAAGCTGCTGGACTTCGGCGTCGCCAGGCCTCCGGCGCCGGACGCGCTGCGCTCGCGGACGGGCCGCCCACGGGGATTCCCGCTCTATCTGTCGCCCGAGCAGTGCATGGGCCAGGCGTGTGACGGCCGAAGTGACCTGTTCGCGCTCGGGGTCATGCTGTTCGAGGCGCTCTCAGGTACGACGCCCAATGCGGCGGCGACCTTTGCCGAGCTGCTCGAGAACCAGGTCAGCGGGCCCGTGCCGCGCCTGTCGCTGGTGATGCCGGGCGTGCCCGAAGCGGTGGCGGACTTCGTTTCGACGCTGCTCGCGAAGAAACCGGAGGACCGCCCGGCCTCCGCCGAGGAGGTGGTCGCGCGGATCGAGACGCTGGTCGAGCGGTTGCCGGAGGCCGCGCGGGCCGAGCCCCCGACGACGGAGGATCCCACGCCGCTTCCAGGCCCGATCGTGCCGAGATTCGAGTCGACGGGGGCGCACCGATTGCCCGAGGCCGCGCCAAGCGAGGCTGACGAGGCTGGCGAGCGCTATCGACCGAGACGCCCGACTGGCGAGGTCGACGTCGTCGAAGGGCGCATCCCCGTAGTCGCGCAGAAGCGCAAGGAGGGCTTCCTGCAGGGCGAGGGCTTTCTCGCACAGGACCAGGGAGGGCCGGCGCGCCTGGTGCTGGCAACGATCGTGCTGGTCGGTAGCGTGCTCGTGGCCGTGATGCAGGCTGCGCGATGATCGCGCGGACCTGGCTCGCGCTCGTGCTCGCAGGTTGCGCCGCGCCGCTCGGGGACGGGACGAGCCTGTCGCTGGGAATCCCGGCGCGTGGATTGCTCCACAAGGGTGTCGCGGTACCGGAGCGCAGCGAGGGCCTGTATCAGCCGCCCGCCTGGCGAGCGCGGGGGCACTACTACGGCACCGAGGAGCTCGTGGGCGCGATCGTGCGCGCGGCGCGCCGCGTGCGAGAGCGGCATCCCGACGCGGTGCTGTATCTGGGCGACCTGTCCCCGAAGGGCGGCGGCTCGAGCCGTCTGCACCGCTCGCATCAGAACGGCCGCGACGCGGATCTCATCTTCTACGCGCGAACGCCGCAAGGGGCGCTCGCAGCGCCCCCGGAGACGATGCCGCGCTACCGGGACGACGGGACGTTGCGGCCGCCGGCGAAGAAGTCGAAGGAGCCGCAGCCGTCCGCGCGCAGGTTCGATCCGGCCCTGACGTGGGCGCTCGTCGAAGCGCTGCTCACCGATCCGGAGGCGGAGGTGCAGTGGCTGTTCATCTCGAGCGGCCTTCGCGCGCAGGTCCTCGAGGCCGCGCGACGTGCGGGTGCAGACGCCGCGCTCGTCGAGGAGGCCGAGGTCGTCCTCTCACAGCCGGGGGACTCGCTGCCGCACGACGATCACCTGCACCTGCGCATCTACTGCCCGGGCGCCGACCGCTTGCTCGGCTGCGCCGACTTCGGACCGGTGCGCTGGCTCAAGAAGCACCTCAAGGGCCTCGACCTGCCGCGGCCGCCTCCCGAGCCCGTCGCCCAGCTGATCGCCGACACGGCACCAACGCCGATCTTCTAGACGTGAGACGAGTCTAGCGCCCTACCAGGTCCAGTCGAAGCCTGCGCCGAGCGAGATGGTGTGGGTGAGCTGCGAGTACTCGCCGGCGTTGCTCGGGACTCCGCGGCCCTGGAGGGCCACGGCGCAGGCGGGATCATCGAGCGAACGCTCGGCCGCGGCGCAGACCGAGCCGGCCCTCGGGTCGAAGGTGTTCCTCGACGGGGTTCGCGGCAGCATGAAACCAAGCTCGTAGCCGCCGGAGAAAAAGAATCCCTTCGTCGGGTGCCACTCGCCACGCGCGTTGGCGAAGACGGTGTCTCCGTCCAGGGTGTCTGCGCTGGTGTTGTCGTACGGCACGGGCGAGCGCTCGAAGCCGAGGCCGCCGCCCACGCGAACGGCGTCCGTGAGGCGATGGTTCGCGCGGAGGTCGGTGCGTGCGGACCAGCCGAGGCCGCGGAAGCGCACGATGCGCTCCGGCAGGTCGGCGCTCCGGAAAGATCCGGAATCGAGGCGGAGCTCGAGCCCTTCGTGGGTGTCGGTCTTGGCGGCACGCACGTTGAGCAGGGCCTCGGTCTTCGAGGTCACCAGCCAGCGCAGGCCCAGCTGGAAGATGTACGGGGTCCGGAAGCGAAGGCGCGCGAAGCCCACCGCGTCCGGCTGACCGGGCCGCGCGACGGTGGCGTTCGGCCGCTCGCCGTCGCCGTCGAGGCGCACGTCGGAGCGGTCGAACCAGAGCTGGGGAGAGATCATCGAGAGCCCGAGGTGAACCTTGTCACGGATGCGAGCGAGCAGACCGAACTGCACCGCCAAGCTCCAGTTGCCGCCGTTGACACGGATGCGCTGGACGTTCTCGGGCCGCTCGTAGCCGCTCGCGAGGCTGCCGCAGGGGCCCGCGACGACGGTGCCGGGAGGTGGGCAGTCCGTGGCCGCGTCACGGTCGAACGACAGCTCGCGGACGTCGGTGTAGGAAAACGGCAGGCCGAAGCCGAGCGAGAAATTCTTGCCGATGCTGACACTGACCGCGGGGTGGACCCAGAAGTCGTACCACCACGTGTGCAGCCGCTGGTAGCGAAGGGGACCGTCGTCGCTCGTGTCGAGGGTGGCCGCGCCCTCCGTCCCCCCGTAGTCCCGGTAGGGCGTGTGCGACGCCAGCCCGAACACGATCTTCTCGGAGACCCGCAGGTAAAACCCCAGGAACCCGTCGGGCTGCTTGGCTGAGAAGGGCGTCCTCGGTCCCGCGGGCCCGCCGGTGGGCTGGCCAGTCGCCGGATTGATCGGGAAGCGCGCGACCTCGGCCTGCCGGAGCAGCAGGTTTCCGCCCAGGTAGACCACCACCTTGTTGTCGTCGAGCTTCGGGTCCGTGAGGGCGGCTGGGTTGTACCAGATGGCCAGGACGTGGGTCTCCGTCGGGCCGGCAAAGGCGAGCCCACCCACGTTGGGGTTGAGCAGCGGAGAGGCCGTGGCGCGCGCCGCCAGCCCACAGAGGGCGGCGAGGGCAACGAGGACGCCGGCGCGCATGTCGGCGGCATCGTAGCGCGACCGGGCGCAAGTTCGGAGAGGTTGGCGGGGCCTTCGGGGATCCACGGGCCCCGAGGGCCCGCCGAGGGCTCGGCGGTTGAATGGTTACCCGATGTTCGATACCATTTCGGGCGCGCGATGGATCAGAGCAAGAAGACGATGCGCCACTACTACTGCCGCGACGTCCTGTGGGAGACGTACGAGCAGATGGCGAACGACTTCGATTTTTCGATCGATTACCTGATCAACGAGGCGATGCGTTACTA
>JAHFDS010000509.1 GCA_023248855.1 Myxococcales bacterium | reverse complement strand
CCACGAGCTTCGCGATGAGGCCCATGCCGAGCAAGGAGGTCGCGCAGAAATGGATGACGCCCAGCACCACCAGCTGGGCGGCCGTCAGGATGAGGAACAGGCGCACCACCGGCCCGCCGACCTCCGGGTGCGTGAGCGCCAGCTTGATGCCCTCGATGAAGTACCCCACGCCACGGACGAAGCCCATGCGCGCAAGCCTATCACCCGCGCCGCCGGGATGCGGACCTGCCCGCAGGCGCACCAGCGTGCTTGCCGGCCCGCTGCGGTAGAGTCATGGCCACCAAGGAGGCACGCGTGGGCTGGGACCGAGTCAAGAAGCTGTTCGTCACGAGCGAGGGCAAGGCCGACGACGCCGCGGCGGTCGACCAGGAGCTCGAGCAGTTCACGGTGCCCTCGGGAGAGCCACCCGGCGACCTGCCCGCGGGGACCGCGCCACAGGCGCTTTCGGGCACCATCGACTTCCAGGGGCTCTACGATCAAGCGGGCATCCCGAACACCGACGAGGTCGAGGCGCTGGAGAAGTTCCTCGGGGGGCTCGACGAGAGCCTGCCGCAGGCCTCGAAGCTCGCCGCGGCCAAGGCGTTCCTCGGCGCGATCGGCAAGTCGCCGAGCGACGTCATCACCGACGCGGGGCGGAAGATCCAGGTCGTGCGCGCGGTCGAGGAAGCCAAGCGCAGCGACACCGACCAGACCATCACCGCCGAGCAGACGGCGATCGAGGCGCTGCAGAAGCAGATCGAGGAGCACCGCGCGCAGATGGAGGCGGCCCAGCGGGACCTCGAGAGCGTGCGGGGCCAGTGCGCGGTCGAGGAGGCGCGGCTGCAGGGCGCTCGCGTCTTCTTCGGCGTGCTCTCGCAGGACCCGCCACCGGCGCCAGCCGGCAAGAAGAAGTGAAGCGGGAGGCTGGGCCCTGCGGCGCTGGCGCCAGGTGCCTACATGCCGCGCGCTGCGAAGATTCGCGGGCCTTCGCGGGAGGCAACCTTGCGCACCCCCGGGAGCGGGTGATAGCATTTTTCAGCTAGGTTGGAAGCAGTCTCCACGTCGGGGACGTTCCGCTGGCAGGCTCATTCTTTGGCCGCAAACAAGGACAAACTCCTCGCCAACGCCCAGAAGCTCGTCGAAAAGGGCAAGCTGGAGAAGGCGATCGAGCAGTACACCCAGTACCTCGAGGAGGAGGAGCCGGGTGACGTCCGGATCCTGCTCAAGGTCGGAGACCTCTACTCCAAGCTGAACCAGCGCCCCGAGGCGGTGGAGACCTACCTCAAGGTCGCGCAGCACTACGGGGATCAGGGCTTCTACCTCAAGGCCGTCGCGGTCTACAAGCAGGTGCTCAAGCTGGACCCCTCGCGCGTCGATGTGAACATCCGCCTCGCCGAGCTCTACAAGCAGCTCGGCCTCTTGTCCGACGCGATGACGCAGTACGAGGTCGCGGCTTCGCAGCTGCAGAAGGCCGGACGGACCCAGGAATCGCTCGAGGCCATCCGCGAGATGGTCGAGCTGGAGCCCGACAACGTCGCGAGCCGCATCAAGCTCGCGGAGCTCTACTCCAAGGAGGGGATGTCGCACGACGCCATCTCCGAGTTCGCGCGCGCGGCGGACATGCTGCGCGAGCAGAACCGCATCGACGACTGGATCAAGGTGGCGGAGCGCCTGGTCTGGCACCAGCAGGACAACTACGGCGTCCAGCGCGAGCTCGCCGCGACCTACATCCGCCGCGGAGACGCGAGGCGCGCCTTGCAGAAGCTCCAGGTCTGCTTCAAGGCGAACCCACAGGACACGGATACGCTGGCGCTGCTGGCGCAGGCGTTCGAGGCGCTCGGGCAGGTGCCGAAGACCGTGAGCGTGCTGCGCGAGCTCGCGCGCATCCTCCACGAGCGCGGCGACATGAACGGCCGCAACCAGACCTACCAGCGCATCCTCGAGCTCGTGCCGACGGACGAGGAAGCGCTCGAGGCGCTCGGCCGGCGGCGCAGGCCCGCGCAGACCGGCGGCCCGTCCGCGCAGGTGCAGCCAGAGCGCCTCAGCTCGGCGCCCCGGATGGTGGAGCCGCAGCGGGTCCAGGCCCCGCGCATCGTCGAGGCCCGGGGCCCGGAGATCAGGCCGTCGGCGCCCCCCCCGCCCCCGCAGCGCCCCCCGGCGCGAGCCCCGACACCGCCGCCCGCGCTACCCGACGACGAGGCCGCCTATCTGGTCGCGCCGCCCGCCGAGGCGGAGGTGGAGGAGCTCGACTTCCCGGCGGATCTCAGCGAGGTCAGCGAGCTGTCCGCGCGCGCCGAGTCGCCGGAGCAGGAGATCTCGCGCATCCTGACGGAGACCGACGTCTACATCAAGTACGGCCTGCTCGACCGCGCCGTGGAGCACCTCTCGCAGGTGTTCGATCAAGCCCCTGATCACCTCGAAGCGCGGCTCAAGCTCAAGGACCTCTACGTGCGCGCCGGCCGGGCGCCCGACGCCGTCCGGGAGCTGGTCGGGCTCGCCCAGAAGCTGCGTCGCACGCGCGCCGAGGACGCGGTGCGGTTCGTCGAGGAGGCGCTCGAGCTGGAGCTGGAAAACGGGCGCGCCCGCACGCTGCTCGAGGAGCTGCTCGGCGCGCAGGAGGCACACCGCCGCATCGACGAGATCGCTTCCCGCGGCGATGGCCTCGCGCAGGAGATCCTCGACGAGGCGGGGGCAGAGATCGGCATCGAGGTCGCGGATCCGAGCGCCTTCGACCCGATAAGCGGTGACGCCGAGATCGCGGTGTCCGAGGAAGCGCAGGGGCAGCCCGATTTCCTCACGGGCGACGGCTTGACGCCCGCGCCCGTGCCGATGGAGGTCACGCAGGAGGTCCGGGCCGAGGACCTGCTCGATCCGCGCGAAGCATCGCGCCTTCGACGCGCGCCACCGGTCGAGGTCGAGGAGGCCACCACGTTCGGCGGCCCCGCGCTGCTCGGCCTGGTCGCCGACGTGGACGGGCCGACCGAGGAGGTCGACGTCGACTCGCTGCCGGGAGCCGGACCCGAGAGTGTCTCTGCCGAAGCCGCGGAGTCCTTCTCGGAGCGCGACGACTTCGCCGCGGCGCTCGAGGCTGAGGTCGGCGCGGAGATCGAGGAGGCGGACTTCTTCGTCCAGCAGGGCCTCTACGATGCGGCGCGGGAGATCCTCGAAGAGCTCCAGAAGCGCTATCCCGAGGCGCGCACCCTCAAGGTCAAGCTCGAGGAGGTGCGCGGGCTCGAGCAGGGCCTGACAGCGCCCCCGGTGCCCGAGGTGACGGCTGCCAAGGCCGAGGAGCCCGCGCAGGAGGTCGATCGCGACGCGGTTTACGAGCTGTCCCGCCGAGAGCTGGTCGACAAGCAGGTGTCCCCGGAGGACTTCGATACACACCGGGATCTCGGCATCGCCTACAAGGAGATGGGCCTTTACGACGACGCCATCCAGGAGTTCAAGATGGTGACGAAGGCGCCGGGGCAGGAGGTCTTCTGCCTGACCATGATCGGCAGCTGCTACGTCGAGAAGGGTGGCATCTCCGACGGCATCGCCTCCTTCAAGAAGGCCCTGTACGTCGAGGGCATCACGGAGCGCGAGCAGCTCCAGCTATACTACGAGCTTGGACGCTCCTACGAGCGGCTGAACGACCCGGGTGAGGCGCTGTACTACTTCGAGAAGGTCCTCAAGAAGGACCCGAAGTTCCGTGACGTGGAACAGGTGGTCGACCGCCTTCACGCGCAGGTGTCGAAGGGCAAGGGCGGCGGCCAGAACGGCGGCGGCCAGCCGACGCCCCCCGTCCTCGACGACATCGACCTCGACTCCGTCCTCGGCATCGAGGACGAGACCAACAGCGGCGTCGAGCCCCCGCCGCGCGCGTAGGCCCGCGGTGCGTTTCGACGCGAGCCCGGGGCGAGCCTGATGGTCTTTCTCACCCTCTGCTTCGCGGTGGCGCTCTTGCCCATCCAGACGCTGATGGACGAGCTGCCGAAGGGTCCGGCAGGCCTGAACTTCCAGAACCTCGTCACCCTCATCTGCATCGTCGGATGGTTCCTCATCTGCCAGAAGCTCAAGCGGCCGATGATCCAGCCGCTCCTGGATCACCCGGGCAACAAGCTCAACAAGCGCCTCGGTCAGTACGTGCTCCTGAGCTACGCCGCGCTCTGGTACGGCAAGCTCTTCCACATGGCGCTCGTGGACTGGCCAGTCAGCATGGCCGACGAGCGCTTCATCCACTGGAAGGACGAGTGCACCGGCATCCTGCTGTTCTTCGTCATCGCCGCCGTCCTCAAGGACGAAAGGCAGATGAAGCGGCTCGTCGTCGCGATGTTCGTGTCGGTGCCCTACATCATGGGCGTCTATTACGTCGCACGAAATGCCGACTCGGTGCCCACCAACCAGACGCTCATCTGCCCGGAGCCCAGCCGGGATCCGCGCAAGGACGAGTGCGACTTCACGGAGGACGACAAGCAAGGCTCATTGACCGGCAAGCCCTACGGCATCTACGCCGACCTCGACATGAAGGAGGGCAGCTGGCTGGTCGTCGACGAGCGCCACCCGCTGAAGGTATTCAACGAGGATGGGGACCTCTACCCGGCGCGCATGCTCGACAAGAAGGGGCGTGTCCTCATCGACGGATATGACCGCTTCAGCAGAAAGCCCCTTTACGCCAATTACCACCAGGGCGTCGATCCGGAGAAGTTCAGCTGGGCGCAGAAGGAAGTGCGCGGCGTCTTCGTGCAGGTCGGCACGAACGAGATGGGGTCCTGGTACGCGCACGCGATGATGTTCGCGATCGGGATCCTGATGTGCTACCGGCCGCTGCCCTGGGTCCTGTACCTCTTGCCGAACATCATGTTCCTCGGCTACGGCGTCATCTACTCGCTGTCGCGCGCCGCGTGGCTCGCGGTAGGCGCTGGCTTCGGGTACCTCGGCGCCCGACGATCGAAGGCCATGCTGGTCACGTTCGTCGCGTTCCTGCTCGTCGCGCCGGCGTTCCTCGGCGGAGCCGTCTCGGATCGCGGCGGTCAGGGCAAGGACGAGAGCGCGGCCCATCGCCTCGAGTTCTGGAAGTGGGCCGCGTACGCGGGCATCGTGCGCTACCCGGTCATCGGGCTCG
>JAHFDS010000114.1 GCA_023248855.1 Myxococcales bacterium | reverse complement strand
CCCGCGCCGGCGCCGCCGACGCCTGCACCTGCGCCACCGGAGCCAGCGCCGCCAGCGCCCGCGCCGCCTTTGCCGCCCGTGCCAGCGTCGTCTCCGCAGGCGGAGATCGCGAGCACGAGCGAGAGACCAACACCCATGACAGACCAAGTCGTCTTCTTCATGGGGCGGATGCTACCGCCGCTCCGGTGGTGCGACAAGTTGCTACAGTGACTTTCATCTCACCCATCGTGAAGCCCATCTGTCGCGGGAGCTTTGCGATACGCTCGGTACGCGGTGATGCCGGTGGAGGTTCCAGCGCAGGCGCGGGTGGGGACCACGATCGGGGGCAAGTATCGGATCTCCGGGATCCTCGGCTCGGGTGGGATGGGCGCCGTGTTCCGGGCGGAGAATGCGTTCACCGGCCGGCGCGTCGCCCTCAAGATCCTGCGGAACGAGCTGTCGTCGTCCCCGGACCTCTTGCGGCGCTTCATGCAGGAAGCGCAGAGCATCACGCGCATCGGCCACCCCAACATCGTGGACGTGCTCGATCTGCTCCAGGACGCCGACGGCTCGGTGTGCATGGTGCAGGAGCTGCTCGAGGGCCATGACCTGCGCAGCCGCATCAAGGGCGGGCAGCGCGTGGCCCTCCGCGAGGCGATCGACCTGCTCGTGCCGATCATGGGCGCGCTCGTGGCCGCGCACGAGCAGCACGTCATCCACCGTGACATCAAGCCGGAGAACATCTTCCTTTCGACCACCGCCCGCCGCGTGGCGCCCAAGCTGATCGACTTCGGGGTCTCGAAGATCGCTGACGGCAGCGCGCAGACGGCCACGACGGCGGGCACGATGCTCGGTACGCCGCTCTACATGTCACCGGAGCAGGTGCGCTCGGACCGCGGCATCGACGCGCGCACCGACGTGTGGTCGCTCGCCACCGTGCTCTACGAGATGCTGGCCGGCGTGGCCCCGCACGACGCGCCGTCGATGGTCGCGATCTTCGCGAAGATCGTGGGGGACCCGGCGCCGCGGCTGGAGGCGCAGTGCCCCGGGTTGCCGCGCGAGATCGCGAGCGTGATTCACCGCGCCCTCGAGACCGATCGCGAGCGGCGCTGGCCGACCATGCAGCTCTTCCTCGAGTCGCTCCTCGCTTGCCCGCCATTTTGCGACGACCCGCTCGAGCGCTCCCTGATGAGGCGGCACCGGCGCTCGATCCCACACCTGGCGGAGCTCGTCAGCGAGGACTTCCCGGATTCGCGGCAGGTGCTCGCGCGCGCGCCCCCGTCGGAGGACATGCCCACCTTGCAGGCGCCGGTGTCGGGGCTGGCGCCTGCGGCGCCAGGGCGCCCGCCGCTTCCGACGAAGGCGACCCCGGATCCCTCTTCTGACCGTGTGGACCGTCGCGCAGGGGGCCCACCCGCCCGGCGCGTCCCGTCGGAGCGGCGCGTGCAGCGCCCCGATGCGGAGGCGCTCGCCGCAAGCCCGCGCCTGCGCCTGGTGCACGTCGTCATCATGGTCGCGCTCGCGGTGGCAGCCGCTGCTGTCGTCACGCAGGTGACCCGGCGCGTGGAGATCGCGGATCCGCGCGAGGCGCCGGGGCCGATCGAGCTGGCCGATCCGCGAGCCCCGGTGGCCGCGCCCGTGGTCACGACCGAGCAACAGGAGCGGCCCGCGCCGATGCGACGGCCGAAGACCCCGAAGCCGCGGCGCTGATCGACCCAGGATCGCGCCGGGCGCGCTCGACCGCGAGCGTGTTTTTTGACTTGGCGGCGGGCGGGTCGACAATCAGCCCATGCGCGACAAGGCCATCGAGCGAGCGTTCGTACCCGAGGGCGGCGACGGGGACGTCCATCCGGCGCGGCGGGCACGCGATCGCATCGTGCTGCGCGAGTGGACCTTGGGCCCAGGCCTGCAGAGCCGGCACGAGCTGCAGAACCTGCTGCTGTTCGTCGACGACGACGTGCGCGAGACCTTCGCGACGCTGGCGAACATCGAGCGCTTCCTCTTGGATGCCCTGGCCATCCTCGACCGCGACGACGTGCAACCCGAGGACCTGCGCACGCTGGCCGGCGACGGAGAGGTGCTCGAGCGCCTCGACTATCTGTCTGAGACGCTGCAGAGCCTCCGCCGCCGCCTCGGTACGCTGGCCGCGGAGATCGACGAGTAGCGGACGGCGCGGGGCGCCACTACGATCGCCGAGGTGAAGCGCCTACTCGACGGTGGCCTGCGCGAGGGTGTGGCGCTCTGGACCGCCGTGACGGCGCTGCTGGGTGGGCTCTACTGGGTCGGGCAAGCGGGCTTGGCCGTGGTCGAGGCGCACCTGCCCGAGGCGGCGGCGCTGCTGTTCTGGGGTGTGCCCGTGCTGCTCTCGGACCGGCGCCGCGAAGATCTGCGCGCGCTCGGCTGGCGCGCCCCGACGGGGCGTGACGTCGCCTGGGGGCTCGGCGCCATTGCGGTCGTGCTGCCGCTGTTCGTGGTCGGCTACGCCTGGTGGAACGGCGTGCTCGGCAAGCTGCCGCACGCGCCGCTCGTGATGCACGAGCAGCCCATCCTGTTTCCGCTCACGCAGCTCATCGTCGTCGCCGCGCCCGAGGAGCTGTTCTACCGCGGTTTTCTGCTCGACCGGCTGACGCGCCGCTTCCCGGGAGGGCTGCGCATCGCTGGCGTCACGATCGGCCCGGCGTTCTGGCTCACGGCCGCGCTGTTCGGGCTCGGGCACTTCCTGGTCGACCTGCGTCCGGGACGGCTCGCGGTGTTCTTCCCGTCGACTCTGTTCGCGCTTTTGCGGCTACGTACGGGTGGCCTGTTCGCCGGCGTCGTGTTCCATGCAGCCTGCAACGTGACCATCGACGCCTGCTGGCGGTCTCTGCTGCGGTAGCAACACAGCGTGCGTCCAGGCCCGGGGGATGCATGCTGGAGCGAACGGAGATCGGGAGGATGGGCCCAAGCAGCGCGCAGCCTCAGGGAACGACGCGCGGCGAAACGCTGACGCTGGCGACGCTCGCGGCCTGGGTGCGGAAGGAAGCGGACCTGCCGAGCGACGAGGCTGCGCGACGCGTGGTGGAGGCGACGCTGGCGGCCGCGGGACGGCTGCTCTCCGACGCGGAGCGGACCAGCCTCGCGGCCGCGCTGCCCGGGGACCTCGGCCGAGCGCTCGGGCGCGGGCGGGTGAGCAGGATCCCGCGCGAGGCGTTCTTCGGCGAGGTGGCGCGGCTCGAGGACGTGTGCCACACGAGCACCGTCACTCACGCCGACGTGGTGTGCGACGCCCTGCACCGCCTGATCGGCGACGACCGCTGGCGCGAGCTCGGCGACCGCTTGCCGGCAGGTTGATCAGGCTACCTCAGAGGGCGAACAGGCGCTCGCGGGTGACGATGCCCAGCAGCTCGTCCGTCCAGGTCACCACCGTGAGGTAGCCGTCACCACCGCTGCGCCCGAGCGCGAGGCGTGCCCACTCGAGCGTGTCCTCGGGGTGGCACGTGAGGTCCGGCGCGGTCATGAGGCCATCCGCGCGAGCGCCCGCGGGGGCCTCGGCGAGCTTCTGCCGCGGGATCACGCCCACCACACGCTGACAGTCGCCAACCACCACGACCGCGACCGGGGAGCTCGAGGCGTCGAGGCAGTGACGCACCTCGCCGGCGCGATCGTCGGGCGAGCAGGTCGGGACGTCCGTGCTGATGAATTCCGCGACGCTCGTGCCCATGCGATCCTCTACCTGCATTCCCCATTCCGCCGCCTCCACCTGGCTGCGCGCAGGGTGTGGCACGGCGCATGCGACCATGGGTGGCGCCGCATGGATGGAGGCACGATGGGTGAGCTGGACGCAGGCGACTTCGGACCGACGGACGCGGAAGCGGCGCGGCACCGCATGGTGCGAGATCACCTGTGCTCCCGGGGTATCCGCGACGCGCGCGTCCTCGCTGCCATGGCCCATGTGCCACGCGAGCGCTTCGTGCGGTCGGGCCTCGTGCGCCGTGCCTACGAGGACAACCCCCTTTCGATCGACGAGGGCCAGACCATCTCCCAACCGTACATCGTTGCCTTCATGGCCGAGGCGCTCGAGCTCGGGCCCGAGGACCGCGTGCTCGAGATCGGGACCGGCTCGGGGTACGGGGCAGCCGTGCTCGCGTGCGTCGCGCGCGAGGTCTACACGATCGAGTACTTCGCCAGCCTGGCCGAGCAGGCCCGGCCAAGGATCAACGATCTGGGCCTCGCCAACGTGCACGTGCGCCACGGCGACGGGGCGCTCGGCTGGCCCGAGGCAGCGCCGTTCTCCGGCATCTCGATGACGGCGGCGGCGGCCGAGGTGCCCCAAGCGCTCGTCGCCCAGCTCGCCGTGGGCGGGCGGCTCGTGCTGCCGATCGGCCCCGAGGGCGAGCAGATCCTCTACCGGGTGCGTCGCCTCGACAGAAAGACGCTGCGCTCCGAGCCCTTGCTCGACGTGCGCTTCGTCCCGCTGCTCGGGTTGGGCGCCGCCGCCGCCGCCCCGGGGCGATGAGGGCGCACCGATTACCTGGGGAGTGGTGGGCGGCTGCAGGTCCTGCGCGGATCGAGCGCTCCTTCCTGCGCCATTCGCTGGCACGGCCGGTGCTTAGCGTCCAGTCGACTCGCACGTACGTATCCAGCGGGCCGCTTCCAAAGGGAGAACGACAATGGCAAACATCATGGTGCGAAAGAACGGTGGTGAGCAGGGCGTGGCGCGAGAGATCGAGCCCGCGCGATGGATTCGCGACTTTCTCGGCTGGGACCCCTTCCGCGAGATGTCGCCGTTCTTCGCGACCGAGCCGCGGATCTCACGGTTCGCGCCCGACTTCGAGGTCAAGGAGACCAAGGAGGGCTTCTCCTTCAAGGCTGACATGCCGGGGGTCAGGGAGGCCGACCTCGAGATCACGGTGACTGGCAACCGCCTCAACATCGCCGGCAAGCGCGAGTCCGAGAAGGAGGACAAGAGCGACACCTACTACGTGGCCGAGCGCTCCTACGGCCTGTTCTCGCGCGCCTTCACCCTGCCCGATGGGGTGGACACCGAGCACATGCGCGCCGAGCTCAAGGACGGCGTGCTGACAGTGGCTCTGCCCAAGCTCCCCGAGATGCAGCCGCGCAAGATCGAGATCAAGAGCGGCGAGACGAAGAGGAGCTGACGCTCCGCGGGCATGCGAATTGCTCCTCCCCGAGCCGAGGGCTCGAGGAGCGGTTCAAGAAGATCTTCGTCGAGGTCACCACGTCCAGCGCCACGGCCATGGGGATCCCAGATCTAAACAGAGTCGCATTGATCCGGCGCCATCCGAAGCCGGTCCCGGTCCCGATCCGAGTCCGGTATTCGAGCTGGCTCAGCCGCTGCGGTCGAGGAGCCGGACGCTCGGGACCGGGAAGGGGACCGGGACCGGGACCGCACCCAGAGCGCTGGCGCGGGGTCTACGCGTTTCTGTCTAGCGGCCGATGCGGATCGTGCGGGGGGCCTGGCCCGGGTGATACGGGGCCTCGATGGTCAGAACGCCCCGATCGAGGCGCGCGGAGACGGCCGTGGGGTCCACGGAGTCGGGCAGCACCAGCGCACGCACGAAGCCGTCGAACGTGTGCTGGGTGTAGTAGAAGTCCTCGCCCTTCTCCTCGCGGTCGCGCTCGGCCTGTCCGCGTACCACCAGCCGATTGCCGCACACGGAGACGTCGATGTCGCCGGTGCCGAGGCCCGGCACGCTCGCCCGCACGACGAAGCTCTTCGCGCCCGCCACCACGTCGAGGTCGGGCGAGTGCATCGGGAAGCCCTGCGTTTCCTGTTCGAGCCCGCGACCGAGGTGTTCGCGCAGCCATCGGATCGGGTGAAAGTCCACGCTCTTGACGCGTTCCAGCTGGGTCATGGTCGATCTCCTTGTCGTGGTTCCGGTGGGGCGGCAGCCAGCCTGGGCATGGCCGAACCGGCTGCAATCAGCGGGCCGCACGCGCTCGCGGCCGCTGAGGGTATTGGGCGCGGCAGCGGTACCACCTTGCGGCGGTCAGCGCCCCAATGAGTCGCAATCGACGCCGCTCGGTTTGCCGTCCGCGGCGACCGATCGGCAACCAGTACTGTAGGCACCTTGGCACGGCGCTCGCAGCTCTGCAGCGGGGGTGCAACATGCAGCAGCGCACAGAGCTCGTGCGGGTCGAGGCCGGCGATACGTTGCTCTGGGGGGATCTCACGCTGCCGCTGGCCGCGCGAGGGCTCGTGTTGTTCGCGCATGGTGGGGGCTCGAGCCGCCACAGCCCGAGGAACCGTCACGTCGCAGAGCGGTTGCGCGCCGCGGGGCTCGGCACGCTGCTGTTCGACTTCCTGACGTTGCGCGAGGAGGAGCACACGCGTCACTCGCGCCTCTCGCATGAGCTTCTGACGCAGCGCCTGTGCGCGACCACCGCCTGGGCGCTGCGCGAGGCCGCCACCAGCGGCCTGCCGATCGGCTACTTCGGTGCCGGCTCGGGCGCCGCGGTGACCCTGACCGCCGCCGCCGCGCGCCCCGACGTCGTCTCGGCCGTGGTGTGCCGGGGCGGACGGCCGGATCGCGTGGCCGATTCGCTCGAGCACGTGGTGGCTCCGACCCTGCTGGTCGTGGGCGAGCACGACGAGGTGGCCCTGGCGATGAACCAGCAGTGCGCGGGCGAGCTCGGCGGCTCCTGGGAGCTCGCGATCGTCGAGCGCGCGGGGCACCTGTTCCGCGAGGAGGGCACGCTCGATGAGGTCGCGCGTCTCGCCGTGCGCTGGTTCGGCAGGCACCTGCCCACGCAGCGCCACGTCGCCAGCGAAGTGAACGTCCAATCGAGGAGGCACCCGTGATCGAGCGAGTCCTGGTCGGGGTGGATGGATCGCGCGCCGCGGCGCGAGCCGTGGGCCTTTCGGAGATGCTCGCCCGGCGCCTTGGCGCGGATCTCCACGCGCTGTTCGTGATCGACTCGAGCCTGCTGCCGCGGCCGACCCTCGAAGCCATCTCGGGCTCGCTGGGCATCGCGCCCAGCGTCTCCGCAGGCGCCGCAAAGGCGCGCGCGGGCCTCGAGGCGCTCGGCCGCGAGCTGCTCGGGCAAGTGGAGGCGTCGTGCCGTCAGCATGGCGTGGGCTGCCGGACCGAGGTCACGCTCGGCCGCCCGGTCGGGATCCTGCTCGAGCACGCGGTGCAGGGCACGCTGACGGTGCTCGGCCGGAGCGGCACGGCGCACGAGGACGCGGACACCACCGGCGCAGTGGTGTCGCACCTTCTGCGCGCGGGCAGCACGCCCCGGCTCGTGGTGGGTGAGCACGCTGCCGACCCCACGCGGATCGTGGTCGGCTTCGACGACTCGCCCTCGGCGCGCGCGGTGCTGCACCTCGGCGCCGAGCTGGCCGAGACGCTCGCGGTGCCGCTGCACGTCGTCCACGTGGCACGCCAGACGCGCGACCCCTCGGCGCTGCCAGCGGCCGAGGCCCAGCTCGCGCTGTTCGAGCGCCTGGTGCCACGGTTCGAGCAACACCTCGGCGCTCCAGCGTCGGTGCTGGCGGAGCGCTACGGCCAGGAGCCCGGCACCGTGATCGCGCTGGGTGCTCGGGGCCGGCACCGCATCGCCGATCGCATCCTCGGCACCACCACCGAGCAGGTTCACCGCCACAGCCAGGTGACGCTGCTGGTGGACGGCTGATTTCACGCAAGCGATGCGCGCGATTGGCATTGGTAGTCCATATTTTCGCGCGGCCGGTCGGTCTGCTCGAGATGGCTCACTCCGGGGTCGTTCGCCCCTGATTTTTCTGCATCTCCAAAATGGCGGGCCCGCCCATTGCAGCTCCTCCAGGCATGGCGATGCAGAAGCCGCGCATCTCCCTCGCGGCGGTGGTGCTGATCGGGCTCTGGGCCGTGATCTTCCTCGAGTACGGCCTCGCGCGGCTCGGCGCCGCCGAGCCGATCCCCTACAGCGAGGTCAAGGCGGCCATCGCCGCCGGCCGCGTCGCCGAGGTCACGCTCTCCCAGGCGACCATCCAGGGCACGTACCGTCCCCGCCAGTGCGCCGGCAAGAACGGCCAGATCTGCGGCTTCGAGGCCATCCGCGTGCCGGACGAGACCCTGTTGCCGCTGCTCGAGGCCCAGAAGGTCAAGGTCGTCGGCGCCCGCGAGAGCAGCTTCTGGGGCGGTGCGCTCGGGCTCTTGCTGCCGCTGCTCGCGCTCGGCTTGCTGTTCGGTCCCCTCCTGCGCGGTCTCGGCGGCGGCCTCGGCGGTCGGCAGGGGGGCCTGTTCGGGATCGGCCAGAGCAAGGCCAAGATCTACATGGAGAAGCAGGTCGACGTGCGCTTCTCCGACGTCGCCGGCGTGGACGAGGCCCGGGAGGAGCTCACCGAGGTCATCGAGTTCTTGCGCACCCCCGACCGGTTCGGGCGCCTCGGCGGCAAGATTCCGAAGGGCATCCTGCTCGTGGGTCCCCCCGGCACGGGCAAGACCCTGCTCGCGCGCGCCGTCGCGGGCGAGGCCAGCGTGCCGTTTTTCTCGATGAGCGGCTCCGAGTTCGTGGAGATGTTCGTGGGCGTGGGCGCGGCGCGCGTGCGCGACCTGTTCGCGCAGGCCAAGCAGAAGGCGCCCTGCATCATCTTCATCGACGAGCTCGATGCGATCGGCCGGGTACGCCAGGTGGGGGGCATGGCGCACGAGGAGCGCGAGCAGACCCTCAATCAGCTGCTGGTCGAGCTCGACGGCTTCGACGCGCGCGTGGGCGTCATCCTGATGGCGGCCACCAACCGGCCCGAGGTCCTCGATCCCGCGCTCTTGCGCGCCGGACGCTTCGATCGGCACGTCCTCGTGGACCGCCCGGATCGCAAGGGGCGCCTGGCGATCCTCGCCCTGCACGCCCGCAAGGTGCCGCTCGTCGACCCGGCGGACCTCGAGGCGATCGCCGGAATGACCGTGGGCCTGGTCGGCGCGGACCTGGCGAACCTCGTCAACGAGGCCGCGCTCCTGGCGGTCCGGCGCAACTGCGAGAAGGTCGGCCGGAGCGAGCTCGAGGAGGCGCTCGAGCGCATCATCGCGGGACTCGAGAAGAAGAACCGGGTGCTGAGCCCCGCGGAGCGCGCGCGCGTGGCGCATCACGAGGTCGGACATGCGCTGGTGGCGCTGGCGCTCCCGGGCCAGCAGACCGTGCAGAAGATCTCGATCGTCCCGCGCGGGATCTCCGCGCTCGGCTACACGCTGCAGCTGCCGACCGAGGACCGCTTCCTCATGACCCAGTCGGAGCTCGAGGACCGGATCGCGGTGCTGCTCGGCGGGCGCGTGGCCGAGCAGCTCACCTACCACGACACGTCAACCGGGGCGCAGGACGACCTCGTCAAGGCGACCGACATCGCGCGCGCGATGGTGCGCAGCTACGGCATGAGCCCGCGCCTCGGACACCTGAGCTTCGACCGCGCGTCCCGGCGCCCGTTGCTCGACCCCACCACGACGCCCGAGCCCGCCGAGCACAGCGACGACACGTCGAGGCAGATCGACGCCGAGGTGCGGCGCATCGTCGACGAGCAGTACGAGCGCGCGACGCGCATCCTCGAGAGTCGCACCGCCGCGCTCGAGTCGGCGGCCGAGCTGCTCCTTACGCGCGAGACGCTCTCGGGCGAGGAGCTGCGCGCGGTCGCGAGCGTGGTCCCGGTGCCCGCCGTCCCGGCGTCGGCGCGGGCGCGCGCCAGGGCCGCGCCGCCGTCGTGACGAGAAAGGAGCTCCCATGCGTCCCGCCGTCGAGATCCCGTCTGGCCTGAGCGAGCTGCTCGCCCGGCAGTTCCCGGGCGGCGCCGTGCTCGAGGCGCGCCCGCTCGCCCCCGACGCGAAGGCCGAGGGGGCGACGACCAAGGTCGAGGGCTACGGGCGACCGCTGCTCGTCCGCGTGCGCGGCGCCGACGGTACCCTGCACGCCGTCGTCTTCCGCACCGCGAGCGAGAACGAATACGGGCACGATCGCCGCGCCGATCGCGCGGCCGGGGCCCTGCTCGCCTTCGACACCTTCGGCCAGATCCCACACCACATCCGCGCGCTCGACGTCGGTGCCATCCGCAGGGACGGCCAGCTGCTGTCGCTGCGCGACGGCGGCGAGCTGTACCTTCTGACGACGTACGCGCCCGGGAGCCTGTACGCGGAGGACCTGCGACGCCTCCAGCACGAGGGCGAGGCGAGGCCTCTCGACCTCCAGCGCGTGCGGGCCCTCGCGGCGTGCCTCGCGGAGCTCCACGCCGACCGTGGCGGCCCCCGGGCGGCGTACACGCGGGCCGTGCGCGACCTGGTCGGCCACGGCGAGGGCATCTTCGGCATCGTCGACGGCTATCCCCCGGCGACCCCGGCCGCGCCGCCCGAGCGCCTGCACGGGATCGAGCGACGCTGCCTCGACTGGCGCTGGAGGCTGCGTGAGCGCACCGATCGCCTCTGCCGCACGCACGGCGACTTCCACCCGTTCAACATCGTGTTCCGCGAGGGGTCGGACTTCTCGCTGCTCGACGCGAGCCGCGGCTGCCGCGGAGAGGCCGCCGACGACGTCACCTGCCTCGCGATCAACTACGTCTTCTTCGCGCTCTCCGATCGCGATTCCTGGGCCGGCGGCTTCGGCCCGCTGTGGCGACAGCTCTGGCGGAGCTACCTCGACGCGACCGGCGACCGTGCGCTGCTCGCGGTGGCGCCGCCGTTTCTGGCCTGGCGAGGCCTCGTGCTGGCGAGCCCGCGCTGGTACCCGGAGCTGCCCCAGAGCGCCCGGCAGGCGCTGCTCGGCTGGATCGAGCGCGCCCTGGACGCTCCGAGCTTCGATCCCGACAGTGCGGAGGAGCTGTTCCCGTGACGACGGGCGGCGTGGTCGTGTGGATCACGGGCCTGCCGGCGGCTGGCAAGACCACGCTGGCCGAGGCGCTGCGCGTCCGCCTGGCCGACGCCTCTCGCCCCTGCGCGGTGCTCGATGGCGACGCGGTCCGCGCGGCCCTCGTGCCGCCGCCCGACTACTCGGACGGCGGCCGGGAGGCCTTCTACCAGACGCTGGCGCGGCTCGCGGCGCTCCTGGCCGGGCAGGGTCTCGTCGTGCTCGTGCCGGCGACCGCGCCCAAGAGGCAGCAGCGGCAAGCCGCGCGCGCGCGGGCGCCCCGCTTCCTCGAGGTCTGGGTGCGAACGCCCCTCGCGACGTGCGTGGCACGTGATCCGAAGGGCCTTTACGCCGCCGCCCAGACCCGCGCGGTGACGGGGCTGCCCGGCGTGGACACACCCTACGAGGCGCCCACCGATCCGGACGTCGTGGCCGATATGGGCCTCGACGCGGGCGCGCTCGATCGGGTGTGCGCGCTCGTCCTCACGACGGCGGAGGCGACGGCGAGCTCACGAGCGCTCGCATCACGTCCATCGACGTGAGGATCCCGACCAGTTTGCCGCCGTCGACCACGAGCACGCGGTGCACGCCGTCGGCGACCATGAGCCGTACCGCCTGCAGGAGCGGCGTCTGCGGTGACACCGACAGCACGAAGTCGGTCATCACGTCGGCGACCTGGCCGGGCGGTCCGTCGAGCTCGGTGAACATCCCGACGAAGTCGCGTTGACCGTGCTCGAACAGGTAGTAGAGCGGCTTGCCCGATGGCTTCTCGCCCGTTCGCTTCGCGCGGACGAGGTCGGCCAGGCTGACGACGCCGAGCGGATGCCCTGCGGCGTCCACGACGGGCGCGCCCGAGATGTGCCGCGTGCTAAAGAGCTGCGCTGCCGCGGCAAGGCTGGTGTCGGGCCCGAGGACCGCGAGCTCGGTCCGCATGAGGTCGCCGGCCGTGACGCGGGCGAGCCGCTCCGGTTCGGGGCTCGATTGTGTGGCCGTTCCCATGAGACACCTCGATCCATCACGATGCCAATGCAATTTGAGGCCCAATTCGTGGCTCCGCCGCGTGGTCGGGCGTGGCAGGGCGCGTGCACCAAGGCTCGGCATGGCCATCATCGACGGGCTCATCGGGCTCCTCGACTTCCAGCGCGCCGACGCCCTCGTCCTGCAGCCGAACGCTGCGCCGATGCTCATGGTCCAGTCGTCTCGCGAGCAAACGTCTTGACAAGATAGCTTTGAAATGCAAAGTACTTTGCATGGACGAAGAGGGCAGGCTGCGCGCGCTCGGGCAGCTCGAGCTCATCGAGCAGATGATCCTCGAGGGGCGCCGCACCACCGAGCGCTGGGGTTGGACGTTCGTGCTCTGGGGCGTCGGCCACGCCGTGGCGCTCCTTCTGAGCGAGCTCGCGGGGGCGCCGTGGGCGTGGGGCGTGTGCATGAGCGCCTGCGGGCTCGTCATGGGCGTCGCGAGCGCGCTCCGTCGCAAGCGCGGCCCGGACAAGCGCCCGGCGCAGAGCCGCGCGCTCGGCGCGATCTGGGAGGCGTTCACGTGGTCGCTGGCGGTGGCCATCGTCGCGGCCGCGGCGGGCGGGTCGCGCGGCTACTTCGAAAATGGCGTCTTCTACGCGCAGTTCTTCGGCCTGATGGGCGCCGCCAACTACGCGAGCGCGGTGGTCCTGCGCTGGCCGCTCCAGCGCGCGGTCGGAATCGCGTGGTGGGCCGCGGCGCTCGCGGCGCTGCTCGCGCCTACCCCGTACGTGCCGTGGACCTTCCTAGGAATGGCGGTGATCGGCGAGATCGGCTTCGGCGCCTGGCTGATGGTGCTCGAGCGCCGGGAGGAGGCGCTTGGCAGCCTCTGACCTGCCCGAGCTGGACGCCACGATTCACGGGCCCATCCGGCTGGCGATCTTCTCGATCCTGACGGGCGCCGACGAGGCGGAGTTCACGTACCTGCGCGATCGCATCGGCACCACGGACGGCAACCTCTCGGTGCACCTGTCGAAGCTCGAGCAGGCCGGCTTCGTCAAGGTGCAGCGGCAGTTCGTGGGTCGAAAGCCGTGCAGCGTGTATCGCCTGACCGAGCGCGGCCGGCGCGCGTTCGGCGAGTACGTCCGGAACCTCAAGGCGCTCTTGAACCTCTGAAGAAGAGCGTGTCGGCACCGGTGCGGGAGCAGCCCGCCAGTGTCGCTGTGTCCCTGGCTGCCCGTGTACTTTGTAATGCAAAGCGAAGGAGGACCCATGTCGAAGCTGCTGATCGTGATCGTCTCTCTGGCGTGTTTGTCCCTGTCCCCGGCCGCAAGGGGCGCGCCGGCGACGCTGCTCGAGCGAGCCCACAAGGCCGAGGTCGATGGCGACACCGTGCGCGCACTGACGCTGGTCGAGCTCGCGCTCGAGCGTGGCGCTGCCACCAAGGACCGCCGCGCCTTCGGCCAGGCGTCGGGCGTGTACTGGACGCTCGTCAAGCGCGAGGGCGACTACGCCCGCGCGTATCGGTTCTTCGGCCAAATGGCGCGGGAGCACGCGCTGCCCGACGTGTTCGCGTCGGAGGCCGCGGCCGCGGGCGGATACCTCGGCTGGCTCGCCGGCGCCGGAGTGCTCGAGCTGCCGCGTGAGGCGCCCGTGCTCGAGGCGCTCGACCGGCGGGCGCGCGCCGGTTATGCCCGCGCGCTCGAGCTCGACGCCGAGTGCTTCCCGGCGCTCCTCGGCCTCGCCATTCACGAGCTGCACACGCCCGGCGGGCAGGCGCGGGCTCGCGACGCGTTCGCCCGCCTGAACGCGCTCCGCGCGCGAGCTCCGTACTACCCGTGGGCCGAGGTCGACGGCTGGATGAGCAAGCTCGACCGACGCTGACGGGTTGAGCAGCCCCCTTACCCGGCGGCCTCGCTGAGCGTCTGGCCGTCGCGCGCCGGTCGTGGGAGCAGGTTGCGTCCCCGTTCGCGGGTCGCCTCGTCGAGGTGCCCTGCAATGGCGCGCCCGAGGTCCGTCGCGAAGGCGCCTGCGCGCGGGTAACGCGCCGAGGGTTGCTTGGCGAGCGCGAGCTCGAGCGCCAGATCCACGTCCGGGTGTAGGCCTTGCCGGAGCCTGCTCGGCGCGACCGGACTGTGGTGGGCGGCCTCGTAGATGGCCGCCGAGCTGCTTCGCGAGGGGAAGGCGTTCTCGCCCGTGAGCGCGCGGTAGGCGACGGCGCCGAGCGCGAACACGTCCGTGTGCGGTCCGATGTCCTCGAGGTGTCCGAGGGCCTGCTCGGGCGCGAGGTAGCCTGGCGAGCCGATCACCATCGCGCTGCGTGTGAGCCCCCGCTGATCGTCGGTGGGGTCGAGCAGGCGCGACACGCCGAAGTCCAGCAACCGGATCTCCAGCGTCTCCTCCGCAGTCACGAAGATGTTCTGCGGCTTGAGATCCCGGTGCACGAGCCCCGCTGCGTGGGCGGCGTCGAGCGCGGTCGCGATGGCGCCGACGAGCCTGACCACCTGGTCGGGCGCGAGGCGGCCGCGACGCCGCAGGCACGCCCCGAGATCCTCGCCCTCGAGCCGCTCCATGATGATGTAGGGGTCTCCGCTCGGCGTGCGGCCGAGCCCGTGTATCCTCGGCACGTAGGCGGCACCGAGCTTTTCGAGGGCCTGCGCCTCCCGCCGGAAGCGCTCGAGCATCTCGGGTTGGGTGCCGAGCTGGGCGTGCAGGACCTTGATGGCGAGCGGCGCGCCGCTGCGGTCACGTGCCGCGTACACCTCGCCCATGCCCCCACGGCCGAGGAGCTCGAGGACCTCGTACTCCCCGCCCATCGTGCTCCCCGACAGGCGCCCGGTCTCGCGCTCGTGCAGCCGGGCCTCGAGCGTGAGCCTGGCCATGCGCTCGAGCTCGAGCTCGCGCTCTCCCCTGCGGATACGGTTGGCCAGCGCGCCTGCGCCGAGGTAGGCGATGAGCAGGAGCGCCAGCTGCCACCCGAGCACGACGACGAGATCCTGCCAGGTGTGGACGGGCCACGCCGCAGCCGGGTGCAGGGCATTGCATTGCACGACGCCCGCAAACTGGGCCGCATACAGGCAGACGATCAGCGCCACCGCGTTGACGAGGGTGGCCAGCCCGATCCGGGCGTCGTAGTAGCCGCGACCGATCGCGACAATGACCAGGAAGAAGATGAAGCTGAGCTGGCTCTCGGCGCCTGCGATCCACAGGCCGCAGGCGGTCGTCCAGTTGAGGAAGCAGGCGCAAAGGAGGCTCTCCAGCCGGAGCCGGCGAACGGAGGTGGTCACGCGGGAGGCGAGCGCAACAGCGACCGCGAGGACGTGCCCCGGAGCGTTCAGGATCAGAAACGTGTCGTACGCGGAAAGATCGTAGCCCGGCCGGCCCACGTACCGGTCGCGAGCCAGGCCGTTGAGCAACAGAAGGAGCGGCGAGACCCACCAGACGAGGCGCAGGAGGCCCCGGTAGTGCGCCACGGCCAGCGCCTCGGGCTGGTCGCCCCAGAAGACCTCGCGCAGCTTGCCGGCGATCCCACGCGAGCCCACCGCCGCGCTCGCCGCCTCCATCCCCACAGGATACCCGCTACGATTGGCCCTGTCGTGAGGTGTCTATCGGCTACTTGATGTTCTCGCCGCCCGATTCGCTCTTGTCGTGCGCAATGCCGCCGCGGAGCGCTGTCCTGGCCTTCAAAGGGTTTCTCCAGGCCGGGTGTTGTCCTTCACGAAACCAGCCCTGGTCTGCGTCTTGACGTGCATGGACAGGGACGTTACGGAGGTTCGCGCCAACCATCCAGAAGTAATACATGTAGGCTCCCTCACACGGCCGATTGATGCGAGGGCCAACGGGGTCGCGCCTTTCGCGCCTTCGGCGGTCCCGAGATCCTCTACGCTCGGTGGATGCGAGCGCTTCTCTGCACGGAGTGGGGCCCCGCGTCGAAGCTCGTCGTCGGCGACGCGCCCGATCCGGAGCCCGGCCCCACCGACGCGGTCGTGCGCGTGCACGCCGCCTCGGTGAACTTCCCCGATACCCTCATCATCGAGAACAAGTACCAGATGCGCGCGGCCCCGCCGTTTTCGCCCGGCGGCGAGTGCACGGGGGTGGTCGAGGCGATCGGCGCCGAGGTGACCCGCGTCCGGCCCGGCGATCGCGTCCTGGCGTTCACCGGCTACGGCTGCTTCGCCGAGAAGGTCCGCGCGGACGCCCGCGCCCTGGTGCCGCTCGATCGCGACGTGGACCTCGTCCTGGCCTCCACGCTGCCCATGACCTTCGGGACCTCCCTGCATGCGCTCGAGGATCGGGCCGGGCTCAGGCCGGGCGAGACGCTGGTCGTCCTCGGGGCATCGGGCGGCGTGGGCCTGGCCGCTATCGAGATCGGCAAGGCGCTCGGAGCGCGCGTGATCGCCGCGGCCTCGAACGCGGAGCGGCTGGCGCTCTGCAAGGAGCACGGCGCCGATGCCCTCATCGACTACGGCGCCGAGGACCTCGGCGTGTGCATCAAGGACCTGACGCGCGGCAAGGGCGCCGACATCGTCTACGACCCGGTGGGCGGCCCGCTCACCGAGCGCGCGGTGCGCTCGCTGGCGTGGCGCGGGCGGCTGCTGGTCATCGGCTTCGCGAGCGGCGAGATCCCGAAGATCCCGCTCAACCTCCCGCTCCTCAAGGGGTGCTCGCTGGTCGGCGTGTTCTGGGGCGAGCTCACGCGCCGCGAGCCCGAGCGCCTCGCGGTGAACCTGCAGACGCTGTTCCTCTGGCTCAAGGAGGGCAAGATCCGGCCACACGTCTCCGGCACGTACCCGCTCGAGCGCGGCGCCGAGGCCATCGCCGCGCTGGCGGAGCGGCGGGTCTCGGGCAAGCTCGTGATCACACCATGAGGCTGCCGCGCACCTGGCTGCCCGGCCGCCACGTCCGCCACTTCCCGGCCGAGGAGGTCACGACCACCCACCACGACGCCGAGGACGATCCGCGCGCGGCGGGGCTCGATCGCGAGGCGGTCGCGGCGATGTGGAAGGCCGTGGTGTCGCTCTACCAGACGGGCCTGCATCCCGCGATCGCGCTGTCGGTGCGCCGTCGTGGCGTGGTGCTGATCGATCGCGCCATCGGGCACGTGCGCGGAAACGCCCCGGGCGATCCGGCCTCGGCCGAGAAGCCGCTCGCGCGCCCGAGCTCCCTTTACAACCTGTTCTCGGCGTCGAAGGCCGTCACCGCGATGGTGGTGCACCTGCTCGACGAGCGGGGCCTCGTGCACCTCGACGACGCCGTGTGCGAGTACATCCCCGAGTTCGGCCACAAGGGCAAGGAGTGGGTGACGATCCGGCACGTGCTGACGCACCGCGCGGGCATCCCCGCGGTCGAGGGCGCGCCGGTCGATGTCTCGCTCCTGGCCGATCGCAAGCGCATCCTCCAGCTCCTTTGCGAGGCCGAGCCGGTGTCGGTGCCGGGCCGGCGGCTCGCCTACCACGCGATCACCGGGGGCTACGTGCTCGGCGAGATCGTCGAACGCGTCACGGGACGGCCCCTGCGAAAGGTGCTGGAGGACGAGATCGCGCGGCCACTCGGCCTTTCCGACTTCTCCTACGGCGTGCCGGAGGCGCGGCTCGGGGAGGTCGCGGAGAATGCCTTCACAGGGCTGCCCGCCATGCCGCCGCTTTCGTACCTCTTGCAGCGCTCGCTGGGCGTGGGCGTGGCCGAGGCGACGGCGCTGTCGAACAGCCGCGAGTTCCTGACGGCGGTGGTGCCGTCGGGCAACCTCATCACCACCGCCGACCAGGCGTGCCGCTTCTTCGAGATGCTGCGGCAAGACGGCAAGCTCGGCGGCGTGCGCGTGTTCGACCGCCGCACCGTGCGGCGCGCGGTGGCCGAGACGAGCTATCTCGAGATCGACTCGTTCCTCGGGCTGCCGGTCCGGTATGGCATGGGGTTCATGCTGGGGGGCGAGCACTTCAGCCCTTACGGCGCGAATTCGGCTCACGCGTTCGGCCACATCGGCTTTTCGAACGTCATCGCCTGGGCCGACCCCGAGCGCGAGCTCAGCGCGTGCATGATGACGACCGGCAAGCCCTTCATCACGCCCGGCCAGGTGTCGTGGATCACGGCCGTGCGCACCATTGCGGAGCGTTGTCGGAGCTAGTCCCGGTCCCATGGGGAACGCAAACGCTGACGGCGACGCTGACGCCGACGAAAGACCCCACTGGCCCTGGTGCGACTGCTACCCGTCAGCGTCAGCGTCAGCGTCCCCGTTTGACTGACCCGCATTGGAGCCAAGGTGACCGCCGGCTCCGAAGGAAGGGACATGCTCCAGCTCTACATCGGTGACAAGAACCTCTCGTCGTGGTCGCTGCGGCCCTGGCTGGTGATGGCGCATGCCGGCATCGCCTTCGAGGAGGTGCAGCTGCGTTTTCACGCCCCCGACTTCAAGGCGCGCGCGGGCGCGGTCGCGCCCACCGGACGCGTGCCGGCCCTGGTCGCCGATGGCCTCGCGCTCTGGGAGTCGCTCGCGATCTGCGAGCTCGTGGCCGAGCGCCACCCCGAGGCGCACCTCTGGCCGGCCGACGCCGCGGCGCGCGCCGTCGCGCGGGCGGTGAGCCACGAGATGCACGCCGGGTTCGCGGCGCTGCGCGGGGCGTTACCGATGAACGTGTGCCGGCGCTACCCGCGCCGCACGCGCTCGGACGCGGTGCGCGCGGACGTGACGCGCATCGTCGCGCTCTGGGCCGACTGCCGCGCGCGCTTCGGTGCCTCGGGGCCCTTCCTCTTCGGCGCCTTCTCCATCGCCGACGCGATGTTCGCCCCCGTGGCGACGCGCTTTGTGACCCACGACGTCGAGATCCCTCCGGCCGCGCACGATTACGTCGAGTTGCTGCTCGGGCTGCCGGCGATGCAGCGCTGGGCCGCGGGCGCGCGCGCCGAGGTCGAGGCCGGCGCGCAGCCCGAGGCGCCAACGCCGGAGCGCGTGGCCGTCGTCTTCTACTCGGAGCGCACCGACGATGCGAGCTACGGTGCGGTGGCCGAGGAGATGGCGCGATTGGCGCGCGAGCAGCCGGGGTACCTCGGTGTCGAGAGCGTGCGCGACGCCGACGGGGCCGGCATCACCGTCTCGTACTGGGAGACCGCCGAGGCCGCGAGGGCGTGGGGCGCCGAGCCGCGGCACAAGAAGGTGCAGCTGCAGCATGCGCGGTTCTACAAGCGCTGGCACCTGGCGACGTGCCGAATCGTTCGGGAAACGACGTACGAACGGACCCCATGACGTCCTTTGCGGGATGATCAGCGGGGCAATCGCGCCCCTTGTTCTCCCCAGGATCTGTGTAGTTTCGCTGCGATTGTCTCCGGCATGCAGGTTGCTCTCTGGATGTTGCAATCCAGCGGAGGAACCAATGCTTCGGAGCGTTGACAGGATACTCGGGGCCGTGATTGCAGCGTGTCTAGGAATCATGCCCGCATGTGGCACCTCGGCCAATCTGCATTTGAAGAGCGGCGCCGTTCTCGAGGGCAAGGTGGTCGATTCAGATAGCCAGAACTACTACATCGGGCCCGCGCGCGCGCCTGTCCGCCGCGATGAGGTGGTGGATATCGACCACCCCGGCAATGCCGTGATGACGGTCGGCATCTGCGTCGGCGCCGTGGGAGCCATCAATCTCGCCCACTATGGCACCGGGCACAGCTATTCCCGGACCCGGTGCGATGCCAGCGGCACCTGCTACGAGGAGACCGTCTCCTCGTCCCAGGGAACCAAGGCGTCCGCCATCATTCTGGGCGCGGGCCTCGGGATGGCCCTGTATGGGGCCCTCGTGTGGTCGGGCTCCAAGAGCCGCGCCGAGGAAGGGCGTGGGGCGATCCAGGTCGGCCTCGCTCCCTTCGTGGTCCCCACCCAGGACGGTGCGGCCTATGGCGCCGTCGTGGGAGGCCGCTTCTGAGGGCGCACGTGCGCAAGGTCTGCTCGGGGCGTCACCCCCCCACGTGCGAGGCACGGGTAGGCGGTCACGGCATGCGGAAGTAGCGAAGGCGACGGTTCACCAGCACGCGGTCGTCGAGCAGCCAGCGCGTGTAGTCCTCGACGTTGCCGTCATTGTCTGCAATGAGCCGATAGTCGCCATCGACGAGGGTGTAGGTCCCCTGGCTGGCCGTGACGAACCATCCTCTGCTGCCTCCCTGGTTGAGGCTCGTGAAGGCGAGCGTGCCGTCCGGCGCGACCTCCCACACCTCGTGGTAGCTCTTCGAGGGGCTCAGCACGACATGGATGGGCCAGCGTCCGACCGGGCCCTCGTGTGGTCCTTCGGGAAAGACCACATCGAGGGCGACCATCTCGGCCGTGGCGTAATAGGTCGTGCACGTCCGCGGCATGCCGGGGCTGGAGAGCTCCAGGATCCGGTCATCCGCAGCCCAGGTACCCATGAAGGTGCGACTCGACGCCGTGTGGTCGGCTCCCAGGTTGAGGTCGAACCCGTCCTTGCGCAGGAATCGTCCGACGAGGTGAGGGCTCGGCGTGCCGGAGCCGACGACGCACGTCGGCGCCTCGGTGCCTCCCGACCCGCGCGTCCCAGCGCCCGCGGCTCCCCCGCCGCCGGCCTCGTTCCCGCCGCCGACATGGGCTCCGCTGCCGCCGCTGCCAGTCGCACCGTCACCGCAGGCCCCGCCGAGCATGGCCAGCGACACGAACACCCACCGCGCGCATTTCATCTGGCTCTCTCCATCCGGCCCAGGGGTCTTCATTGCAAGCTCCACGATCGAGGATCGGGCCCGGGTCCTC
>JAHFDS010000113.1:13435-20489 GCA_023248855.1 Myxococcales bacterium | reverse complement strand
GCCTCGGCGAGGCGCTGGTGCGCGATCTGGCGCTGCGTTTCCCGGCGCGCACGGCCGCTTCCGGTCAGGTGGTGCTCGAGGGCGCGTGGGAGTGGGCTGACCTGGTCGCGCTGCGGACTGCGATCTCGGCCGGCGCCACCCGCGACGCGCTGCCGCTGTCGCTGCAGCAGGGCCGGCTCGTGCTGTCGATGCCTGCCGGCGTCTCGCCCAAACAGGCCGCCGAGGCCGTGTCGCACGGCACCTATCCCGCGGGCCACACGCTCAAGGTCGTCCACGTTGACGCTGGCGAGGTGCGCATCAAGCTCGAGCGTTCGTTCGACGGGGGGAGCCCCTCCACGCCCTGAGCCCCGCCGGCGAGTGGTCGGACCTTTTCCTCGCCGGCCGCGAAAGATGCTAAGCTTCGCGCCGTCGCTGCCCATGGCTCAGGTGGTTCTCCAGGCAGCCGAGCTCGCGTCGGGGGACGAGGTCGGCAACTACGTCATCCGCGCCGTGGTCGGGCGAGGCGGCTGGGGCACCGTGTACCTGGCGGAGCACCCGACCATCGGGCGCCGGGTCGCCATCAAGCTTTTGCGCGCGGATCTCTGCCGCACCGAGGAGGCGCTGTCGCGCTTCTTCACCGAGGCCCGCGCGGCCAACGCCATCAAGTCCGATCACGTGGTCGAGGTGATCGACTTCGGTCAGCTGCCCGCCGTCACGGCAGGCGGTCGCCCCAGCTTCGGCCAGCCCTACCTCATCATGGAATGGCTCGAGGGCAGTCCGCTCGGCAAGGTGATCGAGACCGACGGACGCCTCGCGCTGCCGAGGGCGCTGCGCATCGCCCGCCAGATCGCGCGTGGGTTGGCGGTCGCGCACCGCGCGGGCATCGTCCATCGCGACCTCAAGCCCGACAACGTGTTCCTCCAGCATCGGGAGAGCGACCCCGAGTTCGTGAAGATCCTCGACTTCGGCATCGCGAAGTTCACGAGCGCCGAGGGCCTCGCCCACCGCACGAGCACGGGCACCGCGATGGGCACGCCGCTCTACATGAGCCCCGAGCAGTGCGAGGGCGCGCGCGCGGTGGACCACCGCAGCGACATCTACTCGCTCGGCATCATGCTCTACGAGATGACCTCTGGCGTGCGTCCATTTCGCGCCGAGGGCGTGGGCGCCCTCCTCATCCAGCAGATGAAGGACGTGCCTGAGTCGCCGCGCACGCACGCGCCCAGCCTGCCGGCGACGCTCGAGGCGCTCATCATGCGCATGCTCGAGAAGACACCCGACGCGCGGCCGCAGCAGATGGAGCAGGTGGTCGAGGCGCTGACGCAGCTCGGCGCCGAGGTCACGCGCGAGGCCTCGCCTTCGTCTCCGTCGGCGTCCCCGGCCGCGATACCGCCGGCCCAGCTGCTCGCGTCGGGCGGGCCCCTCGAGCGCGCGCCACTCACCGTGCCGCGCTGGGTGTTGCTGCTCGGGGGGGCAGCGATCGCCGTGGGGGCGGGCGTCGGGGTCCTCGCGGCGCGCGGCGGCCCGGATCAACCACCGGCGCCGGTCGAGAAGGCCGCGACGACGCCGGAGAAGATCGCGGTCGAGCGGATCCAGGCCGTGCCACCGGCGGCGCCGGCCATCGCTCGCCTGTCGATCCGCAGCGAGCCCCAAGGTGCGGGCGTCGTCGAGCTGCGATCCGACGGCACGCGCCTGTCGATCGGGCAGACGCCGATCGAGCTCGAGCGTCCGCGCGGGAGCGGGCCGCGGACCTTCCTGATCGAGCTCGCGGGGCACCGCCCCGAGACGCGCGTCCTTGCCACCGACGCTGATAGCAGGACCGTCGTCGCGCTGGTGCGGGACCCGCGGCCGCGCGCCGCCAGCAAGCCCGGGGCCGCGTTGCCCTCGGCCACCGACCGGCTGCGCGCCCATGGCGGCGAGCCCGAGCCGCCTGCACCGCGTCCCGCCGCCGCCGAGCCAAGGCCGAAGAAGGCACCCAAGCCCCGGCTCGACGAGCAGCCCACGTTCCTCGGAGGGGAGTGATGAATCGGTTCCAAGGGGGCCCAGCTGCCCGGTTCACGCGCCCGCTGGCGCTGGCGCTGGCGCTCTCGATGAGCGCTCCCGCTGCGATGGCCGCGCGCGGCGATGACGCCGTGACGCTGCACAAGCAGGCCATCGGACACGCCAGGGAGAAGCGCTACGCCGAGGCCGCGCAGGCGTTCGCGGCCGAGTACGCCATGACGAAGAAGCCCGACCTCCTCTTCAACATCGCGGAGTGTCAGCGCCTGCTGTACGCCGACACCAAGAAGGGGGAGGCGCTCGCCGAGGCGCGCCGCGCCTACCAGCGCTACATCGACGCGGCGCCGGACGGCAAGGTGGTGGACAAGGCGCGCGAGTGGCTCCACACGCTCGACGAAGAGGCGCGCAAGCAGCCGGCCGCGCCGCCGCCGCCCGCGCCTGCGCCTGCGCCTGCGCCTTCCAC
Source organism: Myxococcales bacterium (assembly GCA_023248855.1). Classification (GTDB taxonomy): domain Bacteria; phylum Myxococcota_A; class Polyangia; order JAHFDS01; family JAHFDS01; genus JAHFDS01. Next base: position 18,049 of record JAHFDS010000113.1, on the reverse strand, counting down.
CAAGCCGGACCTCGAGGTTCGCCACGCGCCGCCCCAGGCCGCGACGACGCCCGCGACCGCGGCCGCGGAGGAGGACACGCCGGTCTACAAGAAGTGGTGGCTCTGGACGGCCGTGGGAGTCGTCGCGGCCGGCGCCATCACCGGGATCGTCCTCGCCACCCGCCCGAAGAACGTCGAGGTCCCGGGCGTACACGACTTCGATCCGCAGGCGTTCAGGTAGCGGGGGGGACCGCGCCGGTCAGGTGCGGCTGCCGGAAAGGCAAGCCAGCAACCACGACCGCATGCCTGGATCCTCCGCACCCATTTGGCGTCGAGCAGACGCACGCTGCAGCGTAGGATCACGCCGTGCAGCGCCTGGGTTATCGTCCCGCCATGGTGCGCCTCGCGGCCCTCGCCCTATGCATCGGCGCGCACGCGTGTGCGCACGCGGGCGGCCGCGCGGATCTCGCGCTCCGGTGCCCGCTCCCCGACGCGGAGGTCTACGTCGACGAGGTCTACCTCGGCCGCTGCGCGCTGTGGGGAGCTCGCGCGCTCCCGCTCAAGCCGGGCTTTCACACCATCGAGGTGCGGGCTGCGGGGCGCTACCCGTTCTACGCCGAGGTCGACGTCAAGGACGGGGCTCGCTCGGCGCTCGAGGTCGGGTTGCGCGAGGCCCTCGATTGAGCGCGCCCACCGGCCCGGGCCGGAAGACGGCCTCGCCGGTCTCTCGCCAGGAGCGCGTCTCGTTCTACGCGGAAATCGCGTTCTGGGTGGCCGCGGTCGCCGCGCTGATCACGGTCATCTCGCTGCTCGCCGACGTGCTGTGGCCACTCTTCGTGGCCGCGGCGATCGCGTACGTCCTGGATCCGGTGACGGATCGCCTGGAGGCGCGCGGCCTCTCCCGCGAGCGCGCGATCCTGGTCATCGTCCTCGTGACCCTCGGCGCGGGTGCGCTGCTCGCGGGGCTCGTGGTTCCGCTGGTGGCGCACGAGGGGGCGCGGTTCGCGCAGAAGGCGCCACGGTACCTCGAGATCGCGCGGCCGTGGCTGCACAGGCTGCCCTTCGAGCTCCCGCGCTCACTCGAGACCCTGCGGCGGACGCTAGCCCAGCACGGCGACGCGGCAGACCTCGCGCAGCGGCTGTGGAAGGAGGGCGCCTTCCTGCTCGGCGGCGCAGCCCGCGGCGCTGCGGGCTTCGTGCGCCTCGGCCTCGGCCTCGCGCTCGTCCCCTTCTTCAGCTACTACTGTCTGCGCGACTGGCACCGCTTCACCGCGCGGGTACGCGATCTGGTGCCGCCGCATCGCCGCCCGTCGGTCGTCGCCACGTTCCGCGAGATCGACCGGGTGTTGGCGTCGTGGGCGCGCGGGCAGCTCGCGGTGATGGCGATCGAGGGCGCCATCTACGCGGTCGCGCTGTCACTCATCGGCGTGCCCTCGGGCGTGGTGCTCGGCGTGATCGCGGGAGCGCTCGCCTTCATCCCGTATGCGGGCGTCGCGGTCGCCTTCCTCATCACGGTGCTGCAGTGCCTCCTCGAGTGGCAGGGGGGCTGGCAGATCGGCGCCGTCCTGGTGGTGTTCCTGGGCATGCAGGTGCTCGACGGCCTCGTCATCGCACCGCGCGTCATCGGCGAGCGCCTCGGCATGTCGCCGCTGTCCGTGATCACGGCCGTGCTGATCGGCTCGAAGCTCGCGGGCTTCGTCGGGGTCCTGCTCGCGGTTCCAGCGGCCGCGACGTTCTGGGTGCTGTTCCGCCACGGTGTGTTCGCCTACAAGCACTCCGAGTTCTACGGCGAGGAAGCTGGCGCCGCCGACGCAGATCCGCCGAGGGCCGATTGATGGTTGTCATGGCAGACGTCAGAGCATCGCGTCGAAGCCGAGCAGGAAGAGCTGCGTGGTGGTCGTGCGCTCGGCGCCCTGCGTGCCGGGCAGGCGCTCGCTTCCGCCCTTGAACTCGCTCGCGAGGCGCCAGAGGTCGTAGCCGACGGAGGCGGCCCAGGTCGGGCCGACGCGGTAGCGCAGCGCGAGCCGGCCGCCGACGCCGAACGTGCTCGACTGCTTGCCCTCACCAAGGCCTTTCGTCTGCTCGCGACTCGCGGGCGCGAGCACCAGCACCTCGGCGGCAACTCCGAGGTTCTCACCCACACCGGGGACGTCGAGGCCACCGCCGAACGTGGGGCCGCTGATGACCTCGTTCGGAAGCCTGGCCTGCTTGCCGGCGTCGATCGCGATGGTCTCGTACTTGTAGCCGACGCGGGCGTACAGGCCCGCACCCTTGCCGGCGCGGCCCCGCGCGCCGATGCGCCCACCCGCATCGAAGTCCTGCACCATCATGCCGAGGTCGTCGTTGCCGCCGTCGTCGCGCACGATGCGCATGCCGGGGCGCGCCACCTGGATGCGCCACGCGCCGTCCGCGGCGATCTCGACGCTGTCGGATACCTGAAGGCGCAGGACGCTGCCGAGCCGCAGCGCGGCCGCGACGGAGCGCAGCGCGAACTTGCCGAGAAACTGATTGGTCTCGGCGTGGAACATCTGCTCGATCGCCGAGACGCCCATCGACGCGTCGAGCCCCACGCGGATCGCCGACGGATCGGGCGTCAAGAGGCCCGCGTCCCGGACCAGCGCCGAGCTGATCCACCCCCGGTCGTCGGCGTGCTCGCCCTCGACCAGCAACCACTTGCCGTCGGGCGTGCGCTCGACGACCTTGAGCTCGGCGCCCTCGCGCACGATCGCGACCGGCCTGCCCGAGAGCGGCTCGGACAGCACCGGCGCCAGCTCACGCGCGTAGGCCATCGGCACACCAGGCGGGAGGCGACGCTCCTTCGGGCCGAGCGGTCGCTGCTCCTCGCCGCGCAGCTTCCGGGCCGCGTCGAAGACCTCGTCGATGCCCGCCAGCGGGTCCCCGGGGTCGAGCGGCGTGGCGGCCGGTGGCCCGGCGCGGACCTGCGACGCCAGCGGCACAGGCTCCTGCAGCACGGCCGGTGGCTGGGGGGCCGTGCGCGCGGGCACGAGCTCCTCGACCGGCTCGGGGTCGACCGCGACGGTGGGCTCTTCGACCGGCAGCGATCGTGGATCGACGGGCCGGACCGCGCGGATCAAGAGGCGCGTCGGGATCCAGCCGAGGCCCCTTCGCCCCGTGACCTTGGCCCAGCCACCACGCACGCGCTCGACGTGGACGCGCGCCCCGGCCGGGATGCGAAAGGTGGCGCGGTAGGCGGCTCCCGGGCGCTCGCGCAGGACGGTCGCGGAGGACACGGCGAGCGTGTTCCCCCCGCGCTGGGCATCCGCTGCGGACGACCAGAGCAGGACACACATCCACGACAGCGCCAGGGCCGTGCGCATCCTCTCCGCCACCCTGGTGAGCAAGGCGTGGGCCACCGGACTGCGCGAAGAATCGAGGTGTTCGGGCATACCGATCGGCGGCCCCAGCCCCGGGGTGCGGGGCGAAGTAGGCAAGCAGACGGTCAGACGCGCGTCCAGCTCGGGCATCGCATGAGGGGTCAGTGGGTTCAGCGTCAGCGTCAGCGTTTGCGTTGCCCTGGGTGACTGGCATTCGGTCTAGGCTGTGCGCATGCGGAAGGGGAAGCGGCTCGTCCTCGGCGTGCTGGCGCTCGCCCTGCCGGCCGGCTGCTCGCGCGCGGGCGCCGGCTCGCCGGAGGGCGCGACGCTGTTTGCGACCTACTGCTCGCGCTGCCATGGGCTCGAGGGCAAGGGCGGCCTTTCGACCGACGCCGGGTCGGCGCCGCGCAACTTCCGCGACCCCTCGTTCCACAAGGGCCGCACCGATGCAGACCTGCGCGCCACCATCGAGGGTGGCCGCGGGACCGTGATGCCGCCATTCCGGGGCCTTCTGCAGCCCGCGCAGCTCGACGCGCTGGTGCAGCACCTGCGCTCGCTCGATCCAGGGAGGAGCTCGCGATGAAGGTGGTCAAGTGGCTGGTCTTCGGGGTGCTCGGGCTGGTCGTGCTCGCGGTGGCGGGCGTGAGCCTCAAGTTCTACGTGCTCTCGCCGAAGTCCCGGCCGGCGCCGCAGATGAAGGCGCCCGCGACGCCCGAGGCCATCGCGCGGGGCAGGTACATCGCGTACCACGTGACGGGCTGCGTCGGCTGCCACTCGCCGGTCGACGAATCGCAGCCGGGGGAGCCGCTCATCGCCGGCAAGGAGCTCGGCGGGCGCGACTTCGGCGACTACCCGGACCTCTTCCCCGGACACCTGCGCGCGCCGAACCTGTCCTCCGATGCGCAGGCGGGCCTGGGCGGCTGGACCGACGGCGAGATCGTCCGCGCGATGCGCGAGGGCGTGAGCCGGGACGGCCGCCCGCTGTTCCCGATGATGCCCTACCTCACCTACGCGAGGTCGCTGTCCGACGACGACGCGCTTTCTGTGGTGGCGTTTCTGCGCACCATGCCGCCGCAGACGACCAAGGTGCCGCCGACGACGGTCAACTTCCCCGTCTCGATGTTCGTCCGCGCGGCACCGAGGCCCCTCGACTCGCCGCCGCCGCCCTCGGCCGCGTCGGGCATCGATCGCGGCAAGTGGCTGCTCGAGGTGTGCAGCTGCGGCGACTGCCACACCACGACCGACGCCAAGCGGCGGCCGGTGCCGGGACACTACCTGGCCGGCGGGACGCCGATTCCGC
>JAHFDS010000113.1:0-13425 GCA_023248855.1 Myxococcales bacterium | reverse complement strand
TCCGCTCGGCAAGCGGGGCATGGCGATCAGCCCGAACATCACGAGCGACAAGGCGACCGGCATCGGCACGTACACCGACGCCGACCTTGCGCGGGTGCTCAACGAGGGCATCGGCAAGTCCGGCCGCCAGCTCTACGGCATGCCTTGGTGGTACTACCGGGGCATGACCGACTCCGACAAGCAGGCGCTCATTCAGGCGCTGCGCGAGGTGCCCGCCGTCGTCCACGCCGTACCACCCTCGCAGCTCAAGCTGTAGCCGTGACGATCCTGGGCGTGGTGTCAGGCGGCCGCGAGCCGAGGAAGCTCGACCAGGAGGCCCTCGACGACGCGGCGCTAGGTGCCCTGCGCTCGCGGCTGCGCGAGGTCGGCTACACCGTGGATGCGCTCGCCAGGGCCGAGCGCATCGCGCCGGGCGCGTTCGACGCGCTCCGCTTGCCCCTCGTCCGCCATCGCCTCGAGCAGGAGGATTCGCCGGCGTCGTGGCTCTTGCAGGCGTTCGCCTACGACGCGACCTTCACCGACGGCACGCTCGAGCGGGCGCTCGGCGGCGGCCTGGTCGAGGCGCTGCACCGGGCGGGTCTGGTCCGCATCACGCAGCTCGACGACGGTCGCCGGCTGGTCTGCCCCGAGGCGCGCCTCCTGCCCTTCGAGGACGACTACCTGTTCTGCGACGCTCCGGGCTCTCGGCCCGACTCCGTCATGGGCCCCGGACCGACCACGCAGATGCTCTTGCGCGCCTTGCCGGAGCGCATGCCCGAGCGGGTGCTCGACGTGGGCACCGGCGCGGGGACGATCGCGCTCGTGGCGGCGGCGCGCGGCGCCCGGCGCGTGGTGGCCACCGACGTCAATGCCCGCGCCGTGGCCATGGCACGCCTGAATGCGCGCCTCAACGGCCGCGCGATCGAGTGTGTGGAGGGCGACCTCCTGGCGCCGGTCCACGGCGAACGCTTCGACCTGGTGGTGTCGCAGCCGCCGTTCGTGACGCAGCCGCTCGGCGGCGTGACGGTGGCCTACCTGCACGGCGGCGCGGCCGGCGACGAGATCGCGCTGCGCCTGTTCTCCGAGGTGCCAGGGGCGCTCGCGCCCGGGGGGCGCGCGATGGCGTTCGTCGAGTCCCTGCGCCGGCCGGGGCCCCCGCTGACCGCCCGCGTACGCACCGCGCTCGGAGCCGCGCCGCTCGACCTGCTCCTGTTGCTCGAGCCGGGCCAGCCGCTCGATCGCCAGGCCATCGCGTACGCGGCGGGGGAGCACCCACGCCTCGATCTCGCGTTCTCCGAGGCCGTCGTGGGCTACGCCCGCGCGTTCGAGGCCGTGGGTGCGCAGGACGCGCAGCGCGCGCTCGTGGTGGTGTCCGACGGCGGCGGCACCGAGCCGCGCTATACCGCGGGGGTGCCGGTGCCCTCCTCCGCGCGCTTCTCGGCCGAGGCGGTCGAGCGGGCTCTGGGAGCGCTCGCGCTGGCGTCCTCCCCCGATCCCGCCATGCTCGCGGCTGCCGTGGCGCTGACGCCAGCGGCGCGCATCTGCGAGGAGCACCGCGCGGGCGGGGAGCCACGCGCGTACCTGCGCTTCGATGCGGGGGCGCTGGCACAGGACCGCGAGCTCAACCCGGCGCTGGCGGCGTTGTGCCAGCTGGCGCTCGAGCCCACGTCGGTGGTGGACCTCATCGCCGAGTACGCCGCGGCATGTGACGCCGGCCCCGACGACGTGCGCACCCAGGTGCTCGGCGCCCTGCGCGAGGGCCTCGCGAGCGGCGCCTTCGTGACCGCCTAGCACCACGCGCCCGCTAACCTGAAATCGCATGGACCGGGGATCAAGATTCCCGGCGGAGGCCCCAAGGCTGCGCAGGCCCGCGGAACAGGAAGCAGGAGACGGGCAACGGGAGACCGGCAACAGGCAATGTCGGATTCCGGAGCTTGCCCGTTGCCTGTTGCCTGTGTCCGGTCTCCTGTTCCGAGGATGACTCGTTTGAATCGCGCTCCGCGCGATTCTGGTTAGTGCCGGAAGTGGCGCATCCCGGTCAGGATCATGGCGAGGCCGTGCTCGTCCGCGGCCGCGATGACCTCGTCGTCACGCTTCGAGCCCCCCGGGTGCACGACCGCCGTGATGCCCGCCCCGGCCGCCTCGTCGAGGCCGTCGCGGAACGGGAAGAACGCGTCCGACGCCATCACGGTGCCCTTGGTGGGCCGCTGCGCCTTGGCGGCGGCCAGCTTGACCGAGTCCACGCGCGACATCTGGCCTGCGCCGATGCCGACGGTGTGGGTGTCGGTCGCGAACACGATGGCGTTCGACTTGACGTGCTTGCACACTCGCCACGCGAACGACAGGGCCCACAGCTCGGTGGGCGTCGGATGCCGCTTCGACACCACGCGCCCGGCCGAGAGCTCCGCGCGCCCGAGGTCGCGGTCCTGCACGAGGAGCCCCCCGACGATCGACCGCACCGACAGCGACTGCGCGCGTTCGGCAGGCGCCAGGTGGCGGCCACACGCGAGCAGGCGCAATGCCGCTTTGGGCTTCAAGATCTCTCTCGCCGCCGCGTCGTAACCGGGCGCGATCACACACTCGAGGAACGTCTCCGCCAGCACGAGGGCGAGCCCCTCGTCGACCTCGCGGTTGAGCGCGACGATGCCGCCGAACGCCGCCACCGGATCGGTCTCTCGCGCGCGCCGGTACGCGTCCGCGACGCCCTCCTGCGAGATCGCGACGCCGCACGGGTTGCCGTGCTTGACCACGACCGCCGCCGCCTCGTCGAACTCCTTGACGCACTCGAGCGCCGCCTCGAGGTCGAGCAGGTTGTTGTAGGACAGCTCCTTTCCGCCGAGCACGTCGGCGAACGCGACCGACGCCTCGGCCGGCGCCTGCAGCTCGCGGTAGACCGCCGAGCGCTGGTGCGGATTCTCGCCGTAGCGCAGCGGCCTGTCGCGCCGGGTGCCCTCGACCCGCAGCGTGGCGGGGAAGGGAACGTTGTCGGGCACCTGCGCCTCGAGCCACGCCGCGATCGCGCGGTCATACGATGCCGTGAGGCCAAATGCCTTGCGCGCGAGGTCAAGGCGCGTCTCTGCCGACAGCTTGCCGGAGCGCGCGTCGAGCTCCGCCGCCAGGGCGGCATAGTCTGCCGGATCGACCACCACCGCCACGCGCTCGTGGTTCTTCGCGGCCGCGCGGATCATCGTGGGCCCGCCGATGTCGATGTTCTCGATCGCCTCCTCGAAGCTCACGCCGGCCCGGGAGACCGTGCGCTGGAAGGGATAGAGGTTCACCACCACGAGGTCGATCGGCGGGATGCCGTGTGCCTCGGCCTCACGCCGGTGCTCGTCGGTGGGCCGCTGCAAGAGGCCCCCGGCGATCTTCGGGTGCAGCGTCTTGACGCGCCCGTCGAGGATCTCCGGCTGGCCGGTGTACTCGCCGATCTGCTGGCTCTGCACGCCGTGCTTCGTCAGGGCCTTGGCCGTTCCGCTGGTGGCGAGCACGTGGATGTCGTGCTTGGCGAGGGCCGCGGCCAGGACCTCGAGGTGCGCGGTGTCGGAGACACTGACGATGGCACGACGGATGGAGAGCTCCATGCGGGCGCGGATACCACGATCGAGGGGTGCGCAGGAAGGGCGTCGCTCACGGGATCACCTGCGATCGGAGCGCAGCGACTTGCACATCCGGGCCCCGCTATCGGAGGCCCGCGCTTCGGGTTGCGTCAGAAGTTCAGGAAGGTGCGGTCGGCCGGCAACCCGCGCGTGGCGAGCTTGGCCCTGGCATCCGCCACCATGGCGCGCGCTCCGCACAGGAAGGCCACGGTCGCCTCGGGTCGCAGGCCGCCGAGCTGCCGCTGCACGGCGACGTCCTGGACGTACCCGCGCGCGCCCACGAACGCCGCGGGGGCCCTCGAGCACACGAGCGTCAGCTCGGCCTCGACCTCCCGCGCATAGGCATGATCCCCCGGCGTCTTCGCGCCGTAGTAGCCGGCCACGCGGCCGAAAGCATCGCGGTTTCTGCGCACGTGCCGCAGGACGGCGCGGATGGGCGCGATGCCGGAGCCGGTGGCCAAGACGAGCAGATCCCTGCCATGCGCCTCTTCGAGCGGAAACCCCGGTCCGAACGGCTCCGTGGCGCCGAGCCGCGCGCCCGGCTGCGCGGCGGCGATGACCGCGTCCCCGAGGGCGCTGCCCCGCGCCACCAGCAGCTCCGCGGGCTCGGTGGGCGCCGTCGAAAGCGCGAAGTAGCCCTCGGCGCCGCCCACGCGCAGCTTGACCACCTGGCCCGGGGTCCGGTGATGCGCCGCCCCCGTCCCGAGGTCGATCGCCACCCCCCGCAGCGAGGCGGTCTCGTCCCACGCGTCCAGCACGGTGACCTCGATCGGTGCCCCAGTCTTCACCCGATCTCTTTATCATGCCGCCCATGACGCCGCTGCGTGTGCGGTTCCACCCCGCCTTCGCGTACTTCTTCCTGCCCGTGTCGATCTTCATCCTCGGCACCGGCCTGTTCCTCGGCAAGCCCATGCTGATCGGCCTCGGCGCGATGCAGCTCTTCATCGGCGTGCAATACATCCGCTCGGCCATATACGTCGTGCACGAGCGCGAGATCGAGGTGAAGAACCTGCTCGGGATGACGCTCAAGCGCCACACCTTCGGTGGGCTGTCCGAGCTCCTGGTCGAGGGCGGAAAGCTCTGGCACGCCCCCCCGGGTGGCACCCGCAAGTCCCTGCTGGGCGTGCGCATGGTCCACCCGGCAGACCGTGACGAGCTGGTCCGGCGCATCACGGCCCAGCGCGCGCTCGGATGAGCGCCGAGGCGCGACCGACCGTCGCGGTGGGGGGCATCGTCTTCGACGACGAGGGCCGCGTGCTCCTCATCCGCCGCGCGCGGCCGCCCCATGCGGGCCGCTGGAGCATTCCCGGCGGCAAGGTCGGTGCCGGCGAGACCCTCGCGGCGACCGTGGCGCGGGAGCTGCGCGAGGAGACGGGCCTCGAGGTCGAGGTCGGCCCGCTCGCGCTGTGGCTCGAGCGCATCGTCCCCGGCTTCCACTACGTCATCCTCGATTTTCTCGCGAACGCAGTGGGCGGCACCGTTCGGGCAGGCGATGACGCGGCGGACGCGCGCTGGGTCGACGACGCGGGGCTGGCCGGGCTCGACACCACGCCCGGCCTGGGCGAAGCGATCCTGCACGCGCGCGAGGTGGCGGCCGGCCGCGCCGCGCCGCGACAGCTCGCCGGCTGAGCTCAGCGGGCCCGGTGCGGCTTCGGCTTGTATTTCGCTCGCATCCGGATAAGTTCGCAGAATGAAGCGTTGGACCAAGGTCGGTGCCGCCACGCTCGTGGTGGGCCTCGGCGTGGCCGGCTGGATCCGCTTCGGTGGTGCGAAGAAGCAGCCCCCCACGACGTTCGAGACGGCCCGGGTGGAGCGCGGCCGCATCTCGGCGCGCGTGACCGCGACCGGCACGCTGTCGGCGCTCGTGACGGTGCAGGTCGGCTCCGTGGTCTCGGGGCGCATCGCGAGCCTGCACGCCGACTTCAACAGCAAGGTGCGAAAGGGCGAGGTCATCGCCCGGATCGATCCGCAGCTCTTCCGCGCCACGGTCGAGCAGGCCCGGGCGAACCAGGCCGCCGCGATCGGCAACCTCGAGCGCTTCAAGGTCGCGGTCGACGACGCGCAGAAGATCTACGACCGCACGAAGTCCCTGTCGGACCAGAAGCTCGCGCCGCAGCAGGAGCTCGACACGGCCTACACCGCGCTGCAATCGGCCAGGGCCCAGGTGGCCGCGCAGCTCGGCACGCTGCAGCAGACCAAGGCCGCCCTGCACCAGGCCGAGATCAACCTCGCCTACACGACCATCATCTCGCCCATCGACGGTGTCGTCATCTCGCGCTCGGTGGACGTCGGCCAGACCGTCGCCGCGTCGCTGCAGGCGCCGACGCTGTTCACGATCGCGGAGGACCTGCGCAAGATGCAGGTCGACACCAGCGTCGCCGAGGCCGACGTGGGCAAGCTCAAGTCCGGCATGCTGGCGACGTTCACGGTCGATGCCTACCCGGGCGAGAAATTCGTCGGCAAGGTGCGGCAGATCCGCAACGCGCCGCAGACGATGCAGAACGTCGTCACCTACGACTCCGTCATCGACGTGGACAACCCCGAGCTCAAGCTCAAGCCCGGCATGACGTCGAACGTGACGTTCGTGTACGCGGAGCGCGACTCGGTGCTGCGCGTGCCGAACGCCGCGCTGCGCTTCCGGCCGAGCCCCGACATGCTGGCGGGGAGCCAGGGCGCCGCCGGGACCGGGGGCGCCGCCGCCGCGGGCGCCCATGGCACGGGCGGGACCGGCGGGCGCGGGGCGCTAGGCAAGCATCCCCCGCACGGCGTGGACGCGAAGAAGCACGTGTACGTGCTCCGTCCCGGCGCCACGACGCCCGAGGTGACCGAGGTCAAGACCGGCGTCACGGACGGCGCCACGACCGAGATCGTGGACGGCGCCCTCAAGGAGGGCGACCTCGTGGTCACCGACGCCAGCACGCCGGGCGGCTCGCAGAGCCCGGGCGGACCTGCAGGCGGCCAGCCGCCGTTCCGCCGCATGTTCTAGCGATGAGCGTCATCGACCTCCAGGACATCACGCGCGTCTACCGGATGGGCGACGTCGAGGTGCGCGCGCTGCGCGGCGTGACGCTCGACATCGAGGCCGGGGACTTCGTGGCGATCATGGGAACGTCGGGCTCGGGCAAGTCGACGCTGATGAACCTGATCGGCTGCCTCGACCGGCCGACCTCGGGGCGCTACCTGCTCGATGGGCGCGAGGTGTCTCGGCTCTCGCGCGACGAGCTGGCGGACGTCAGAAATCGCACGATCGGCTTCGTCTTCCAGAGCTTCAATCTGCTCTCGCGCACGAGCGCCCTCGAGAACGTCGAGCTGCCGCTCCTGTATTCCGGCGTCAAGACGCGCGAGCGGATCGTGCGGGCCACCGACGCGCTCGGCCTGGTGGGCCTTTCGGACCGCCTCGACCACAAGCCGAGCCAGCTCTCGGGCGGGCAGCAGCAGCGCGTGGCGATCGCGCGCGCCCTGGTCAATCGCCCCAAGGTCCTGCTCGCCGATGAGCCGACCGGCAACCTCGACTCGCGCACCAGCGTCGAGGTGATGGCGCTGTTCCAGGACCTCGGACACTCGGGCATCACGGTGGTGCTGGTGACGCACGAGCCCGACATCGCCGCCTACGCCAGCCGTGTCGTCGTGGTCAAGGACGGCCGCGTGGTGTCGGATCGCCGCCAGGCGCCCGAAAAGGCGGTGGTGCCACCCGAGGATCCAGTGGAAGAGCTGGCGCGGGCGGCCCACGCATGAACCCGTTTGCGATCCTCCGCATCGCCGTGCGGGCGCTCCTGCGCAACAAGATGCGCTCCCTGCTCACCACGCTCGGCATCATCATCGGCGTCGGCGCGGTCATCGCGATGGTCGCCATCGGCGAGGGCGCGAAGGCGCAGGTCGAGGCGGCGTTCTCGTCGATGGGGTCGAACCTGCTCATCCTCATGAGCGGCTCCACGTCGGGCGGCGGCGCGCGCGGCGGCTTCGGCTCGCAGCCGACCCTGACCTGGGAGGACCTCAAGTCCATCCGCAAGGAGGCGTCCTCGGTGCGCTTCGCGGCGCCGGTCCTGCGCACCGGCGGCCAGGTCGCGAGCGACGAGCAGAACTGGGGCACGCAGATCTACGGCACCACGCCCGAGTACTTCGACATCCGCAACTGGCGCATGGCGCGCGGCGCACGCTTCTCCGATGTCGAGGTCGAGGCCGGCTCCAAGGTGGTCATCCTCGGCGCCACCGTGGTCGACAAGCTGTTCGGCCCGTCGGCCGATCCGGTCGGGCAGTACGTGCGCATCAAGAACGTGCCGTTTCAGGTGGTGGCGGTGATGGAGCAAAAGGGGCAATCCCCGATGGGGACGGACTACGACGACGGCGTGTACGTGCCGACGACGACCTACCTGTCGAAGATCCAGGGGGGCCTCAAGAACTACCTCGGCGGCATGATCTTCATCGGTGCGCACAACCTCACGGAGCTGCCGCGCGCGGAGCAGCAGGTCACGAACCTCCTTCGCGACCGGCACCGCATCCAGGCGGGGCAGGAGGACGACTTCTTCCTGCGCAACCTCACCGAGATGGCGAGCGCGCAGACCGAGGGCACCAAGACGCTGACGACGCTGCTCGCGAGCATCGCTGCCGTGTCGCTGCTGGTCGGCGGCATCGGCATCATGAACATCATGCTGGTGAGCGTGACCGAGCGGACGCGCGAGATCGGCGTGCGCATGGCGGTAGGCGCCAAGGGACACCACATCCTCGCGCAGTTCCTGGTCGAGGCGCTCACGCTCTCGGTCGCGGGAGGCCTGCTCGGTGTGGGCCTGGGCCTTCTGGGAGCCTCCCGGCTGGCGGCCGCGTTCCACTGGCCGATGCTGATCCGCACCGACATCATCCTCGTCGCGGTCGGTTTCTCGGCAGTGGTGGGCATCGTGTTCGGCCTGTACCCGGCGCGCAAGGCATCGCAGCTCGACCCGATCGAGGCGCTTCGCTTCGAGTAGCCCGCCACCGTAGGCGCAGTTTTTTCCACCTGGCACCTGGCACGGCACAGGAGTCGGCTCCCTGGCTCTTGGGGGCGCCATCGCTGCGCCAGCGGGTGGTGACACCGTGACGGGAAGCTGACGGGAAACCGTGGGTTTTTCTCCCACGGCGCGCGTCCAACCCCCTGGAATACGGCATCCGCATGCCTGGCACGAACCCTGCTCATTCCCCTAGCATGCGGTTTTCAGTGATGTTTCTCGTGTCCTGCCTTTCCATTTCCGTGTGCGCTAATACCGCGCGGGCGGACGAGGACAACGAGCGTCCGAAGCCCCCGGAGGTGGTTGACCCAGCCGCGCATGGTGGGCGCATGCCGGGCGACTTCAACGTGGTGACCAAGCGCGCACCGTCGCACGCGCCCGACGACGGCGAGGAGGGCTGGCACGCGGGGCTCTCGGGGGGCCTGATGGGCGGCTCGCTCGCGCTCGGGGCCGGACTGGCGTTCAACGAGAACACCCGCTGGGTGGCGGCCGGCTTCGGCGCGTTTGGCCTGGTGCTGGCGCCCACCATCGGCCGGCTCTCGGGCGGCGACTACTCGGGCAGCGCGATGCACCTCGGCCTGCGCATTGGCCTGTCGGGCGCGGCGTTCTCCGCGGTGTACTTCGTCAAGCGCAGCTCGGTTGCGGAGACGGATCCGGATCGCGACAAGGACTCCGCGCTGACCGGCCTCGCGGCGGGTGGCGTCACGATGCTGGCCCTCGCGCTCTGGGACGTCACCAGCACCGAAGAGGACCTGCAAAAGAAGCGCGTGCGCGCCCGCGTGGTCCCGATGCCGGTCGGCCCCGACGGCTCGATGGGCGTCGGCGTCGTCGGCACGTTCTAGCGAGGGGCGCAGCGCTCGGGGTGGCCGTGCGCGATGTACTCGGGCTGCTCGCCGTCGTGATAGCAGGCACAGCCGGCCAGCAGATCGAGCTTCGGGTAGTACATCGCGTAGGTCTCGCAGTGCTCGTTCTGGTTCACGTAGTAGCCCCAGGTGATCTCGCGATCCTCGGTGTTCTCGTAGTCCGCCTCGATGCGGATCGCGCGCACCACGGGCGCGCCGCCCCAGGTGGCGGAGGTGTACCAGGGGGGATCGTCCCACTGCTGGTTCTCGTAGAGCTGGCGGCCCTGGGTCCTGGTGAGCGGGTCCCATTCGAACACGCGGAAGCGGCGGCCGCGCGAGTGGAAGTGACCGAACATGCCGATGAGGTTGACTGGCTGGGGGAACTCGCAGAAGCGCACGCGCTCGTAGGGCTCGAGCGGGACGAGCTTGAGCTCCGTGTCCTCGTCGAACAGCGTCTCGGCCTGCTGCGCGACGGGGGTGGCGGCCGAGTGCAGGTTGACCAGGGCGTAGCCGCGCGCGGTGGGCGTGAGCTGCGAGCGCGCGTTGGCGAAGTGCGACTGCACGAGAAGCTGCTGGCCTTTCTTCAGCCGATAACCGACACCATCCGGAAGCTGCCAGACCAGGGACTCGTTCTGGAAGCCCACCACCATGCGCGGCGGGGTGGCGGTCTCGGGCAAGCCCCGGACGACCTGGCTCGGCCAGTTGCCCCACTCGGCGGGCTGCGAGCAATCGAAGTCGCCGTCGGGCATGGCATAGGGGGTGGTGTAGAGGTCGATGTGGTGGCTGCCGCGGTTGTAGGCGAGCTCGATCCGGACGACGTCCACATCGTCGAGGACCTTGCGCCAGAAGCAGCGCAGAGCCTCGGTGCCGGCCGGGACGTCGAACGGCCCGATGCGCAGCTGGAATCCCTGCGCCGGCGGTGGCAGCGAGACGTCGCAGTCGAGGCCGGGAGAGCAGGCCGGACCGTCCGCCGGTCGGGCATCAGGCGGCACGGTCACCGCCGCGGGGCCCCCGCCGCACGCGGTGAGCGCCAGCACGGCAAGCAAGCGCGGGCGCATCGACTCGACAGATAGCCCACTCGGCCTGCGTCCGCAACCGATTCGAGTTGCGCCCTTTTCCGCCCTGGGATAGATCACCACCTCGTTCTGGTCCCGTGGCCGAGAGGCGAGGCAGAGGACTGCAAATCCTTTTACCCCGGTTCAAATCCGGGCGGGACCTCCCCGGAATCATTCAGTTTTTTGCTCCGCCCTCCTTCGGCTGAGCCTTCGATCCCCCACCTGATCCCCCACTTTCGGCCACGAGGCCGATGACTTTCAAAATCGCTCCGCGTTTCTCCGCGACCCCCACGTGAGAGTAGTGCTCGGTCATCGCGACCGTGCTGTGACACGTGATCGAGCGGACGACCTCGCCGGTCGTGACCTGCCGGCAGAGGTTGTTGAACGTGCGCCGCAGGCCGTGAGGGCTGACGTGGTGCTTGATGCCGGCGGCCTTGAGCGCCTTCATGAGCGGCTTGCGGAGCGTGCTGCCGCGGATGAGCTGGCCTTCCGTGGTGGCGAAGATCCAGCCGTCGGTCAGCGCGGGATCCTGATCCTTGAGCTGCGTCTTGCGGCGCTGCTCCAGAACGGTCGCGAGCTGGTCGGGTAGGGCGACACTTCGGGTCTTGCCGGTCTTGGTCTCGACGATGTTGCCGAACCAGTTGGAGCGACGGATCGAGATGACCCCGCGCTCCTTGTCGATGTCGGACCAGCGCAGCCCGGTCGCTTCGCCCCAGCGGAGCCCCGTGTACGCGAGCGTGAGGGTGAGCGCGTACCACTCGGGGAAGGACTTCTCCATGACGTCGAGGAGCCTGCGCAGCTCGTCGGCGCTGAGGAGGTTGGGAGCCTCGTCGGTGTAGCCGCTGGCTCGTGGCGGCTTGATGCGTGCGAGTGGATCCCTGGGCAGATCCAGCTCCGCGACGGCGTCACGGAACAAGGCGCGGAGCACTCGCAGGAAGTTTCCGATCGTGCGAGGGCCCTGCGTCGTCGACTTCTCGACCACGAACGCGTTGATGTCGGAGGGCGCGATCGCGTCCATCCAGTAGTCGCCGAGAGCGGGGAGCACGTGCAGGTCGAGGATCTCGGCGTAGCGTTTCGCGGTCGACGGCTTGAGCCTGGTGAGCCTGATGCGCAGCCACGAGCGCGCGTAGTCCCGGAGCCGCTTCCGTTCGCGGATCTCCGGCGGGCCGCCTTCCAGTTCGAGTCGCCACTCGGACTGGAGCGCGACGGCCTCGGTGAGCGTGCAGTTCCTGGTGCGGTCCACCTCCTTGAGCTTGCCTGTCTTCGGATCGACGACCCGCAGGCGGATGCGATAGGTGTGCTTGTCGAGCATGAGAATGCCCGGATAGCGCGTCGGCTTCATGCGATCTCCTCGCCGAGCGCGCCGGCCGTCTCCGCTTCGACGATGCGCGTGCCCGGATGAACTCGTCAAGCTCGTCGCGCGTGAACAGCAGCACACCTCGCGGGCCGACCCCGCAAGGCGTCAGCTCCCCGCGCATCACCGCCGTGCGAACGCCACTCGCCGACTTGTAGTGGAGGTACGCCGCGGCCTCCTTCGCCGTGAGGTACGGGCTCACGGTGCCGTCGTCCGGTGCTTCCGGCGCGTTCGGCGCCTCGCGCCGCGCCTCACCGGCCTCGCGCGCGGGTGCTGCCGCGCGACCTCGGCCGCGATCGTGGCGATCCAGTTGGCGAACGGCGCGCGGTGCGTCGCACGGAACGCGCGCAGCCGGCGCATGTCGTCTTCGAGCAGGTGCAGCCAGACCTCGGACACGACGTCGCCGACCTGATCGGCCGGCAGGCCGAGCGCCTCGATCGGCGTGCGAAGGGCCGGCCCGAACCGCACGACCAGCTCGCTCCAAGCCTTCGGGTTGCCCGCGAGCGCAGCGTCGAGGAGCGACAGCTCCCCCTCGGGCCTACGCGGCATCGTCGTTCGCGGGATCGACGTCGTTCGCGGGAGGGTCGCCGTTCGCGTGGGCGACGCCGTTCGCGTGAGCCGGTGCATCCTGCGGCCGCAGGATGTGCTCGCGGACTTCACCGTTTCCTCGGGGGTGTGCGAGAGCAGGAACCGCTCCGAGCGCTCCTCTCCCTCGCGCGACATCGCGGACCAGTGGTCGACGAATCGCTCCGATTCCCACGGTTCGAGCAGCGCCATGACCTTGCTGGCGATCGAAGACGTCGCGGCTCGACGGTCGCGCCGGACGAGGGCGCCGTCGCGGCGGCGGCGGGGCAGGGGGCTGCTCCGGTTCCGGCTCGGACACTGGCTCCGGCGCCGGCTCCGGCTGGGCAACGGCCACCTGTGCCTGCTGCTGGATCTGCTGGATGTACTGCTGCGCCTGGAGGGTCAGCTCTTGGCGTATGGCCAGCTCGCGCGCCTCGTACTGCTGCGCGAGAGCGGCCAGCGACTGCTGCAGTTCCTCCCGCGAGATCGCGTCGGCGGGCGCGGCCTGTCGAGGCTCCTCGGGCGCGACGTAACCGGCGATCTGCAGGATGTACCGCTGGAGCGCCTGACCGAGGCCAGCCGCCGCGAGCCCGAGCCCGAGCTGCTGCAACCAACCCTGGGACTGCATCGCGAGCCCGGTCCCGAGGATCGCGAGCCCGCTGCCTACGCGGTCCGCTGGCCACCCGAGCCGGCTCGTGCCGAGTGCCATCACGGCCGCTCCGCCGGCCGCGCCGCACAGCTGCACCCACGTCGAGTTCATCTGCCTCGCCATCGCCTTCTCCTCCTTCGTCATCTCTTGCGGCTCGTCCGCCGACCCGTCCCGTGCACGCTTCCTTGGGGCGGCTCGTCTCCGCCCAGATCGGGAAAGCGTGATGCGTCCCTCGACGAAACGGATTGCAAGCGGGCAGCGGCAGAGGTGGAAGAAGCGAAGCTCTCGCTAGCCTGGATTTCCACGCGAGAGGATTCCCCTAAGCGCGGGTCCGCCGCGCTAGTCCCCCGCGCGGCGCGCGGGTAGGCCAGTTTCCCGCCCACCTCCCACCACCCGCCCTGTACGCC
>JAHFDS010000508.1 GCA_023248855.1 Myxococcales bacterium | reverse complement strand
CCGAGGAGGCGCGGCTCGAGGCGGCGACGCGTGACGAGGCCAGGGCGCTCGAGGATGCCAGGGACACCGGCGAGACCGCGCGGCGCGATCGGCGGTCGCGTGTGTCGGCCAGGCCGGTGCTGGCGCCCGCGGAAGGCGCGCTCGGCGGTGGCCGCGCGGCCGAGGGCAAGCTGGGCCTTTCGGAGAAGCACCCGAGCAAGACCGATGATGGTCTCGTGGCCCCGGCGTTCGCCCCGCCGCCGCCGGAGCCGAAGACCGAAGCGAAGAGGGAGGACAAGGCGGACCGACCGGCCAAGGAGGCGTTTGCGACCAAGGCGCCGCAAAGGCCCAAGGCCGCGGAGGAGCCGCGCGCGCCCGAGGCCGATCGCGAAAACGCGGACGACGGGCGGCCCGACACGGCGGGCAAGAAGAGCCAGGGCTATGCCGCTGCGCCGGCGGACCTCGACGCAAAGAGCGAGCGAGCGCCGTCGAAGGGGGCCAAGGCGCCCGCCCGCTCGAGCCCGATGGGGCCGGGCAGCGGACCGCACGGCGCGATCGCCCACCAGGCGCCCAACGCGGCGCCCGCAGCCCCGCCGACCACGCGCTCCGCGGACGTGCCTTCACAGAAGCAGGTGCGCGAAGAGGAGTCGAAAAACCTGCGCAAGGACTCGGCCGACAACAACCTGGCGCGACAGCAAAAACCGTCCAGGAACCGCACCGGCGACAACATGGCCGACGAGCTCGAGCCACCGCGCTCCACCGAGCGCGGCAGCGCCGCGCAGAACACGCAGCGCGGGCGCGACAACAACGTCGATCGCTGCGGGCGGCTCGTCGGAGAGGCGCGCTTCGACTGCCTGGCGGGCGAGGGCCGCTGCGAGGAAGCCGAGCGCGAGCTGGCGAAGCTGCCCGCCGGAGGCGAGGCGCGGGAGCGGCAAAAGAAGCGAATCGACAGCTGCCGCGTGCAGCGCGAGGAGGACGCCCTCGCGGAGCGTCAGCGCCGGCGGGGGCCTGCGGCGGCCGCCAAGGCCAAGGCCAAGCGTGCGCCGGCCGCGGCGGCGGAGAAGGCCGCGGACAAGGCCGAGGCGATGCACTGACGAGCACGGGCACGAGCACGAGTACGAATTTCGGCGGTTCGAGATCGTTCACAGACGGGGGATGGATGCGCAATCAGCTGATGGGGCTCGGCCTGCTCGCCTTTGCGTGCGCGGGCCCGCAGACACAGGGTGCGGGCGGCGAGCTCAAGGTCACGCGCGCGGTGCTCTACCAGAACGGCGTCGGCTACCTCGAGCGGCGCGGCAAGCTTGACGGTGGGGTGCTGCGCTTCTCGGTGCGCAGCGACCAGATCGGGGACGTGCTGAAGTCGCTCACGGTCGTGGACCTCGGGCCGGGCCGGCCCATCTCGATCGGCTTTCCGGTCGAGAAGTCGCGGGCGCGGCGGCTCGCGGAGCTGCCGGCGCAGGTGCGGGAAGGCGGCGGCCTCGTGGCGCTGGCCGAGGCGCTGCGCGGGGCGCGCGCGACGGTGGAGGCCGAGAGCGGCAAGGTGACGGGCCGCATCATCGGCCTCGATCGCCCGGCCGATCCGAAGAACCCCGTGCGCCTGTCCCTGCTGGTGGACGGCGGCGTGGTGCGCCAGTTCGCGGTCGAGCGCATCGAGTCGCTGCGTATCCTCGACCAGACGCTCGAGATCGGCCTGCAAAAGAGCCTCGACGTCGCGCTCAACGACGCCGCGTGGCGCCCCATCCCGCTCGAGATCCGCCTCGACAGCGAGGGCAAGCACGACCTCGTCGTCAGCTACGTGGTCGAGATGCCGATCTGGAAGCCGGCCTACCGGCTCGTCTTCACCGGCAAGAGCGACGTCCTGCTCCAGGGCTGGGCGATCGTGGACAACGTCTCGGGCGAGGACTGGAAGCGGATCGCGCTGTCGCTGGTCGCGGGCACGCCGCTGGCATTTTCGTACGACCTCTACACGCCACGCTACCGGCGGCGCGCGGACCTCACGCCGCCCGAGGATCAGGCGCTCGAGGCCCCGCCCGAGGCCGAGGTCGGCCCGGGCGGCCCGACGGCGGGCGACATGCCCGCGCCGCCACCGCCGCCGCCGATGTCGGCGCCGTCGGCCAAGCCCTCGCCCCAGCGCAGCTTCAAGGAGAAGGCCAAGCGCGGCAAGGGCGGCGGCTACGGATCGGGCGGCGGCGCCAAGAAGTCGATGGCGGACATGGACGACTTCGCGCGCGCGCCGGACGCGGAGGCGGCGCCGGCGCCGGTCACCGGGGCGGACCTCGAGCGCAACGCGCGCACGCTCGTGCAGGGCGTGCAGGCCGGGGCGCTGTTCCGCTACGACATCGGCGCGCCGGTCACCGTGCTCGACCGCGAGAGCGCCCTCGTCAACATCGTCAACAGCAAGGTCAAGGGCGAGGACGCGCTGCTCTTCCGCGTCGGCATCGACGCGCAGTCTCCGTACCGCGTCGCCCGCTTCACCAACGACACCGGCCTCGTCCTCGAGCGCGGGCCCATCGCGATCTACCGCGACGGCGCCTTTCTCGGCGAGACGGTGGCGACGCGCATCGACCCGAACGCGGTGGCCTACGTGCCCTACGCGCTCGAGCCGCGCGTGCGCCTCGATCTCGCGAGCCACGAGGCGGACGAGGCGGCGCGCCTCGTACGCATCGTCGGCGGCGTCATCTACGTCGAGTCGAAGCACGTCACGCGGCACGTGTACGACGTGTCGAACAAGAGCGAGGACAAGCTCGTGCTCTACGTGCAGCGCGACAAGCGCACGAACTGGACGATCGCGGGCGTCGACATCGAGCGGAACAAGCAGAAGACGACCGGCCGCACGTTCGACGAGCAGGGCAAGTACTATGTGCCGGTCGAGCTCGCGCCGAGCGACAAGCTCAAGGTGACCGTGCGCGAGGAGACGCCGAGCCGCACCACGTACACCGCCATCGACTGGCACGTGCGGCATCTGTTCGGCGTCTACCTGTCGCGTCCGGACGCCGACCCGAAGCTAGCGGCCAAGCTCAAGGAATGCGTCGCGCTTTCGGAGGCGCTCGACGAGGTGGCGCGCAAGCTCGAGGACTACCGCACGCAGAAGCAGACGCTCGCGGAGAGGCAGCAGCAGATCCGCGAGAACCTCAAGGCGCTCGAGAAGACCAAGGGCAACGGCGATCTCAAGGTCAAGCTCGGCAGGAACCTGTCCGAGGTCGAGACCAAGCTCTCCGAGAGCATGCGCAAGGAGATCCTGGCGCAGGAGGAGGAGACCAAGAAGCGCGAGGAGCTCATCGTCAAGCTGCGCGACATCACCTGGGCGGAGAAGTGAGGCCATGATGCCGGTCGCGATCCAGGCCCTCGGGCGGCCCGACGTGACCATCACCTGGGAGGACGACCGGGTGACCACGCTGTCCGCGCGCAACCTGCGCGTCCTGTGCGGCTGCGCCTACTGCGTGGACGAGATGACCGGGCGGCGACTGCTCGAGCCGGAGGCGATCCCCGCGGACATCCGCGTCGAGCACGTCGAGATCGTCGGCCAGTACGCGATGGCCGTCCGCTTCTCCGACGGTCATGCGACCGGCATCTACCGCTTCGCGAAGCTCTACGCGCTCTGACGGAGCTACGGCCCGGCGGTCACCTCGCGGACGTCCGTCGCGCGCCGGTTGTTGGCGTCGATGATCGTCCCTGTGCAGCGCAGCCGCTTGCCCCGCCACTGCACCTCGGCCGCCAGAAAGGGTGTCCAGCCGTCCGAGAACTCGTAGCTGCCGTCGGGGTTTTCGCGCATGCCCTGCTGCTTTCGGCCGCTGCCGACCTCCATGCCGGTCTCGAGGTTCACGCACGCGGTCACGAGCAGCGGATCGCGTAGCGTCGGGTGATCGGCGTCACCCGGCTCGATGCCGCGCGCCTTGACCGCGAACACCAGCATCGGCAGGCCCTGCGAGCCGGGGATGATGGGCATGCGCTGGCCATCGGTGAGCGGCTGCCAGGGCGAGGGCCCCTGTCCGAGCTCCATCGTCGCGGGTGGGCCGTCGGGTCCCTGGGCGCCCCCGGCGCCGGCGTCGTGCGCGCCGCCGCCCATCGATCCTCCGCGGCCCCCGCTGCCTGGCGCGCCGCTGCCCCCGCTGGTGCCAGCCGACCCCATGTCCCTGCCGCCTCCGCCTGGGGGACTTCCGGCCCCACCCGTGGCATCGCTGCCACAAGCGCCGAGCGCGAGGACGACGAGCAGCGCGGCCTTCACGGCGTCACCACGAACGGGGAGGGCGCGGTGGCGGTGTCCACCACGGCCTCCGCAATCCCCAGCGCGACCCGCGCGTCGGCGTCGGCGCGCCCGGCCAGGAGGTCCTCGAACGAGCGGTTGTCCACCTTGATCATCATGACACTCGCCGTGCAGGTCGTCGCCGCCGCGGGGGGCGCCACCCCGAGCGCCGCCGGCAGGGTCGGCAGCGTCAGCCCCCGTGCGCCGGCGCGGATCCACAGCGTCCAGCGCAGGCCCGCGCAGCGCACGTCGATCCGCTGGTGACTGTTCGGATAGCCGCGCCGCCACGAGATCGCCCGCCCGCCGAGCGGCCCCGTGGCGCCCGGCTGGGGCTCGAGCAGCTCCACCGGATCGAGCGGGTCGAGATCGAACACGTCCTGCGAGGCGGGGTAGCTCGCGACGCTCTGGTAGGTCCCGCCGCCGCCCGGCTCGCCGGGCACGGTGCGCGCGCCGATGATCGCGGTGGCGCGATGACGCAGGCCCGCGAGCGAGCCCTCGGCCGTGGGGAGCCAGAGATCGGTGCGGGGCGTGCTCGTCGAGAGCAGGATCGAAAACGGCGAGATGCCGCCGCTGAGCTCCTGCTCGAAGCGAGCCTCGATCACGAGCGGGCCAGCCGGCAGCGCGCCGTCGACCATGAGACGCGCGCCGCGGATGCCCGCATCGAGCGCGAGCGGCACCTCGAGCTGCGCCCCCGGCTCGGGCGTCGCGGCAAGGCGCGCGTAGGCCATCCGCCGGAGCGCGCCGGTGGCGCCATCGACCTCGCGGGCCCACAGGTCGAGCGGCATGGCCGTCCGCGACCGCACCGTGAGCGCCAGCGTGTAGCGCCCATCGGGCGCCGCCACCGTGCGCGCGAGCGCCTCGCCGA
>JAHFDS010000112.1 GCA_023248855.1 Myxococcales bacterium | reverse complement strand
ACCGAGGGATGGCAGCGCGCGCAATCGCTGCCGCTTGCGTGCGAAGGTGGCGGCAGCGCGTGGCAATTCCCGCACGTGGCGGCGCTGGGGCCGGCCGTCCAGGCCGGCGTGGGCGCGACGGCGCCGCTTTGGCCGCCCGTATCGTGGCAGTACACGGTGGCGCAGGTCCCGGTGGCGGCGTCGTAGGCCGGCGTGCGCGCGCCGCTTCGCGCGCGCGCCCCGAGGCGCACCTCGGCGGGCGGCGGATCGAGCGTGCCGTCGGCGCGGAAGAGGTGGCCGACGTCCGTGTAGACCACCGGCACCTGGTGGCAATCGGTGCACGCGAGGGCCTTGCCGTGCGCGCCGCCCGTGTGCGCGAGGTGCGCGCCGGTCCTCGGTGGCTTGCCGTGGCACGAGGTGCACGCGACGGCGCCACCGCCGGACAGGTCCACGCGGCCGTCGAGGTGCAGGCTCGCGTCGAGGATGCGGTCCGTCGGGTCCACCACGTCGCCGTGGCAGGTCGCGCACGTCGCCGTCGACGTGTGGCCGCGCGGCGGCATGCCGTGGCAGCTCGTGCAGGTGTCCGCCGGCGCCGACGCGGGATCGGTCCACGCCGGCTCGACGGTGCGGCCATCGCGGCCCGGCAGCGTCGCGCCGTGGCAGTACACGTTGCCGCACCTCTTCGTGGCCGGATCCCAGCCTGGCGGCGCGGCCCGGGGCGCGAGGGCCGAGCTCGCGCTGGCCAAAGGTCCGAACGTCACCTCGGCTGGCAGACCATCCACCGTGCCGTCGGCGTGCAACAGGTGGCCGACGTCGCGCAGGTGGTCGGGCGTCGTGTGGCACTCGGGGCACGCGAGCGCGCGCCCGATCCGCGCGGGATCGGTGTGCAGCTTGTGCGCGCCGGTGTCCGGCGGAGCGCCGTGGCAGCCCGTGCAGCCGCGGCTCTCGTCGCCGAGATCGATCCGACCGTTTGCGTGCAGCGCGGGCCGCGCGATCGAGCCGTCGGCGGCTGCCACGGCGGGATGGCAGGCCGCGCAATCCAGGGCGTCGCCGGGATGGCTCGCGGGCGGCTTGCCGTGGCAGCTGCCGCACGGGACCGAGCCCGCGGCGTCCCAGACCGGCGCCACCTGGGTCGCGCTCGGGTCGCCGCTCGCGCCGCCGTGGCAGTAGACGTTGGTGCAGGTGCGCGTGCTGGGGTCGTAGGCCGGTGGGCCGGTGCGCCTGGCACCGAGCCCGGCGCGCGCACCGAACGTCAGGTCCGCGGGCGGCTCGTCGATGGTGCCGCCTGGGCGGCGGAGGTGGCCAGGGTCGTCGACCGTCTGCGGCATCACGTGACACTCCGTGCACGCGAGCGCAGAGAACAGCGGGCCCGCGGCGGTGTGCGCCTGGTGTGCGCCCGTCGGCGGGGGCTGGCCGTGGCAGCCGGTGCAGTCCGCGCCAGCGGCGGCGAAGTCGATCTTGCCGTCGACGTGCAGGGAGCTTCCGGCCAGCGTGCTCGCGTCGTGGGCGACGGCCGGATGGCAGCTGGCGCACTGGTCGGCCTTGCCGTGGCTCCGGGGCGGCAAGGCGTGGCAGCTGCCGCAGGGCGCCGTGCCGCCCCACGTGGGCGTATCGGCGCCGTGGCAGTAGGTGGCCGCGCAGGTCTTCGTCGACGGGTCGAACGACGCGTCGGCGTGCGCCACGAGCGCTTGCCCGGCGAGGCGGACCTCCGCGGGCGCCGGATCGAGCGAGCCGTCCGCCAGGAAAATGTGACCGACGTCGGTGTAGGCGGCCGGCTTCTGGTGGCAGACCGCGCAGTCCAGCTTGGCGTGGCCGGCCCCGTCGAGGTGCGCGCGGTGCGAGCCGCTCCGCTTGATCGTCTCGCCGTGGCAGGTGGTGCACGCGGTCGGGCCGCTGGTGTGGCAGCTCGTGCAGGCGACGCCGGCCGTGCCGCCCGAGAAGTCGCCGCCGTGGCACCTGGCGCAGACCTCGAAGCGGTAGCCCAGCCGGCGCAGCGCCTGGCCGTGGAACTGGTCGGGGTCGGCGGGGTTCAAGATGCCCGCCGGGTGGATCGGCGTCTTGGCGTAGGCAAGGCGGCAGTCGAGCGCCCAGCGGCGCAGGTCCGCCACGAGGGCCTTGCCGGCTTCCTGGTGCACGGCGTCGGCGGTGGTGGGATCGAGGGTCTGCAGGAGGACCGAGGTGGGGTCGGCCGCGATGGCGTTCGGCACGGCGTCCGAGCCGCCCCCGAGGGCGCCGAGGTAGCTCGAGAGGTCGTAGGTGCCCGCCGGGGCCGCGCCGCCGTGGCAGCCGACGCAGCGTTCCAGCACGCGCGCTTCGAGATCCTCGCGCCAGCTCGGGCAGCTCGCGACCTCGCCGGCGGGGGGCTTGCGCGCGCTCGAGCACGCCGGCGCGCCGAGGAGCAGCACCCCGACCGCAAGGCGGCGCAAGCGAGCGCGCGTGGCCATGACCCCACGCCAGGCAGGAGCAACGCCCGCGCCAGCGGGACGGCCTTTGGGATCGGCAGGTTGGTGCAGGGCGCGCGCACCACTTGCACATCGCCGCGCCGCGCGTGAACCGTTTGCAGATGGATCAGGCGTCCTTGCCGTGCGAAAGCGCAGCTTGCGCGGCGGCCAGGCGCGCCACGGGCACCCGGTAGGGCGAGCAGCTGACGTAATCGAGGCCGAGGCGGTGGCAGAGCGCGACCGAGCGCGGATCGCCGCCGTGCTCGCCGCACAATCCGAGGTGCAGGTCGGCACGCGCCGCGCGGCCGCGCGCGCACGCCAGCGCCACCAGCTCCCCGACGCCAGCCTCGTCGAGGGTCTGGAACGGATCGTCCGCCAGGACGCCGAGCTCGAGGTAGCGCGGCAGGAAGGACGCCACGTCGTCGCGCGAATACCCGAACGTCAGCTGCGTGAGGTCGTTCGTGCCGAAGCTGAAGAACGCGGCGTGCGCCGCGATGGCTCCCGCCTGGAGGGCCGCACGCGGCACCTCGATCATGGTGCCCACGACGAAAGGGATCTCGACGCCGGCCCGGTCCATCACGAGGCGCGCGATGCGGTCGATGATGGCGCGCTGGTGGGCCAGCTCCGCGGGCGTGCCGACGAGCGGGACCATGATCTCCGGCCTCGGATCGCGGCCCTCCTGGCGCAGCCCCACCGCGGCGTCGAACAGCGCTGCGACCTGCATCTCCGTGATCTCCGGGTGCGTGATGCCGAGCCGACAGCCTCGGTGGCCGAGCATCGGATTCTGCTCGGACAGCGCGCGCACGCGCGCCCCGATGCGCTCGGCCGGGACACCGAGATCCCGCGCCAGCTCCTCGCGCTGCGCCGCCTCGTGCGGCAGGAACTCGTGCAGCGGCGGATCGAGCAGGCGCACCGTCACCGGCAGCCCATCCATCGCGAGCAGGATGCCGCGAAAATCGCCGCGCTGCATCGGCAGGAGGCGCTCGAGCGCGCGCCGCCGGCCGGCTTCGTCGTCGGCGAGGATCATCTCGCGCACCGCCAGGAGGCGCTCGGGCTGGAAGAACATGTGCTCGGTGCGACACAGACCGATGCCGCGCGCACCCAGGCGGCGGGCGACCTCGGCGTCCTCGGGCGTGTCGGCGTTGGCGCGCACGACCAGGCGCGCCGACTCGTCGGCCCACTCGAGCAGCGTCTGGAAAGCGCCGCCGATGACCGCCTCGACCAGCGGCTCCGCGCCGGCGATGACCTCGCCGGTCGTGCCGTTGACCGAGATCCAGTCGCCCTCGGAGACGCTCACGCGGCCGTTCGAGAAGCGCCGCGCGCGCGTGTCGATCACGATGTCGGCGCAGCCGGCCACGCACGGCTTGCCCCAGCCGCGCGCGACCACCGCCGCGTGGCTCGTCATGCCGCCCCGGCTCGTCACCACGCCGCGCGCCGCGTGCAGGCCCGCGACGTCCTCGGGCGAGGTCTCGACGCGCACCAGCACCACCGCCTCCCCCGCGGCCGCCCGGCGCTCGGCCTCTTCGGCCGAGAACACGGCCCTTCCGACCGCCGCGCCGGGGGAGGCGGGCAGGCCCTTGCCGAGCACGCGGCCCGCTCTTCGGTAGGGCTCCTCGTCGCCGAAGCGCGGGTGCAGGAGCTGCTCGACGTGGCCCGGCTCGACCAGCTGCTGCATCGCCTGCGCGCGGCTGACCCTCCCCTCGCGCACGAGGTCGACCGCGACCGCCACCGCGGCGGCGCCGGTGCGCTTGCCGCTTCGCGTCTGCAGGATCCACAGCTTGCCGCTCTGCACCGTGAACTCGATGTCCTGCATGTCCGAGAAGTGCGCCTCGAGGCAGCCGGCCGTCCGAACCAGCTCGGCATGGAGCTCCGGAGCGCGCTCGCCGAGCGCCGCGATCGGCAGCGGCGTGCGCAGGCCAGCCACCACGTCCTCACCCTGGGCGCACGGCAGGTACTCGCCGTAAAGGCCCGGCTCCCCGGTCGAGGGGTTTCGCGAGAAGCAGACGCCGCTGCCGCTCGCGCCGTCGAGGTTGCCGAACACCATCGCTTGCACGTTGACGGCGGTGCCGAGCAGGCCCTTGATGCCGCGGATCTCGCGGTATTTGACGGCGCGGGCGCTGTTCCACGACGCGAACACCGCGCGCGCCGCGCGCTCGAGCTGCTCGTAGGGATCGGTCGGCAACATGTGGCCGGTCTCGCGGCGATACACGGCGAGGTAGCGGTTCGTCAGCTCCTCGAGCGCGTCGGCGTCGAGCTCCAGGTCGCTTCGGACCCCCCGCTGCTGCTTGAGCGCCAAGAGCGCCTCCTCGAAGCGCTCGTGGGGCACACCCGCCACGACCTCGCCGAACATGTCGACGAAGCGCCGGAAGCAGTCCCACGCGAAGCGCGGCTGGCCGGTTGCGCGCGCAAGGCCGAGCGCGACCTCCTCGCCCATCCCGAGGTCGAGCACGGTGTCCATCATGCCGGGCATCGACACCGCGGCGCCCGAGCGCACGGACACGAGCAGCGGCCGGATCGCATCGCCGAGCTTGGCGGCCATCACGCACTCGATGTGCTCGACGCCGGCCCGGAGCTCACCGGAAAGGCCTGGCGGCAGCGCGCCGCCGTGCTCGACCCCGTAGCCACAGGCCTCGGTGGTCACCGTGAACCCGGGCGGCACGGACAGGCCGAGCCTGCACATCTCGGCCAGGTTCGCGCCCTTGCCCCCGAGCAGGCGGCTCTCGCCCGCTCCGCCCTGCGTGTCCTTGCCCCCGAACGTACGCACCCACCTGGACGCCGGCCGCGCTCGCTCCATCATGCGCCCCTTGAACGCAAGCGCCGTTCCAGGCCGGCGCTGGGGTCGACAGGTCCCGGCAGGGCGGGAGTGACCGCCTCAGGCGCTCGCGAAAACTCGCGCAAACCGCGCGCCCCCGGGGCGGGACCCAGGACGGCTGCGCAGCCGATGCGTGATCGCGCTCCGAGAGGCGTGCGCGGCGCGGCACGCTCTCTGCTTTTTCGTCGCCGCATGCGGATGCAAGAGCTCTCGCAGGGCTTCGTCATGGGGGCGCTGTCCCGCGATCACGAGACGGTCGACCACCTGCTGGCCGAGGTGCTGCGCGCCACGCTGGCGGCCGCGCCCGAGCGCGCCGAGGTCGCGCTGCGCGAGCTCCTGTCGCAGATCACCCGACACATGGACTTCGAGGAACGCATCCTGTTCCCCGTGTACGAGAGCGCGACCCTGCAGGAGGCGGGACAGGGCCCGACCGCGCTCCTGCGCAGCGAGCATGCGCGCATCCGGACCGCGCTCGGTGAGATGACCCGCGCGCTTGGCGCGGGATCGCTGCCGGCGCTGTCGCGCGCGGCGTGCGAGCTGGAGGCCATCCTGCCCGGCCACAACGTGCGCGAAGAGCGCGTGCTCCACCGCGTGGTCGACCGGGTGCTCGGCCCGCTCGGCGCCCTGGTGCTCGCCGCGCGGCTGATGCCGCGAGCCGAGGGTAACCCGCCGTGGCTCGAGGGCCCGGTCCGCCCAGGACCGTGACGACGCGCGGGCCCGGGAGCCATCCACGGGCGGTCGCCTCGTGGATGACGAGGCCGGTGATCGCGATCGGGCCCGAAGCCTCGCTCGCGAGGGCCGAGGGAATGCTCGCGGCGCACGGCCTCTCGGCGCTCGTCGTCACGAGCCACGCCGGAGAAGTCGTGGGTGTCCTGTCGCGGGCGGACCTGCTCGCGCTCGGACGTCGCCGGGCGCGCATGGCCGACGATCCCACGCTGCTTCACCTGCCCCGGCACGACGTCGGCGCCCACATGGTGCGGGACGTCGTGCTGGCCGACCCGGACGAGCCGATCGAACGCGCCGCCGCGCGGATGATCGAGCGACGCATCCACCGCGTCGTGGTCGCGCTGGACCGGCGCCCGATCGGCGTCTTGAGCTCGCGCGATCTGCTGCGAGCGATCCACGAGGCGCGGATCGCTCGACCGCTCGCGAGCATCATGTCCTCGCCCGTCCACACCGTGAGCGTCCGTGATCCCGTCGCGCTCGCGGCCGATCGCCTGGCCGAGGCCGGCGTCGCAGGGCTGGTCGTGGTCGAGGACGGGTGGCCAGTCGGCGTGTTCTCGCAGACCGAGGCGCTTTTCGCGCATGACGCCCCGCGCTCGGAAGCGGTCGAGGAGCACTTGTGCGCAGCCATGCTGTGCTTGTCGCAATCCCTGCCGGTGTACCGCGCCGCCAAGCTGGCGCTCGGCACGCGCGCCCGACGCGTGCTCGCCGTCGACGGCCGCGAGCTCGTGGGCATCGCGAGCCCGCTCGATTTCATGCGCCTGCTCGCCGAGTAGCCGTCCGCGGCAGCCCGAAAAGGGCGCACGAGTCCAGAGCTCCGGACCTACGCGGCAGGTGATGGCTGCTCCGAGCTCAAATGCCGTCCAACTATTGGCGGGCAGCACTAGTCGAACGCGCCCTGCAGCCCGCGCAGGACATCAATGTAGCTGACGATGCCGACCAGGGCGCCCTCGGAGTCGGTGACCGGCAGCGCGCCGACCTTGAGATCGAGCAGCGTTTCGATCAGGTCGCGCGCGCTGGTCTCTTCCTCCACCGAGACGACATCGGACGACATGAGGTCCGACACGGGGACGCTGGGGCCAGGCGAGCGCGAGGAGGTGCCGTCGTGGGGCAGCGGGCTGAAGTCGCGATCGCTCAGCATGCCGACCAGCGCGCCCTCCTCGTCGACCACGGGGAGGTGACGCACGTCGAGCTGGTGCAGCCTGGCCAGCGCCGCGCCCGCGGACGCGGTCACGACCACCGTGGCCGGATCGCTCGTCATGAGGTCGGCCACCACGACGTGGCCGAGCGGCGTCCCCGTCGCTGCGCGCCGGGCCGGCTTGGCCGGCGGTCGCTTGCCAGGGGCTGGTTTCGCTCGCTTCGCACGCAGGGGTGCCTTCCTGCTGGGCGGGGGTACGGTTCTGCGGCTCTTCTTGGTCACGCTCGACATGGTCGTCTCCTCACGTCTCCGGTTGCCCGCGGCCGCCCCGCTCATATGTGCTCACGGTAGGCGTGCAACGGACATGCCCTCGGAGGCCTGCCCCGGAAGCCGCGTCGGCGCACGGGAACCCGCATGGTCTGCGCATGGGCGCCGCGCGTTGCGCATTCCTTGCGCCTGCGACGAGGTCGCGGACCCATCAGACCAGGCGGGTCCAGCCGGTGGGGTGCGCGCGCTTGTAGGCGTCGTAGCGGCGGCAGAGAGGCAGAAGGAGCAGGATGGCCGCTCCGGTCGCGAGGTACGTGGCGAGAAGGCCGCTCGCCTTGTGCAGGCCAAGACCGACGGCGCCGAGCACGAGCACGTGCGCATGCAGCAGGTAATAGAAGAAGGCCGTCCTGCCCAGCGTGCCGAGCGTGCCGAGGAGCCGGCCGCTCGCGCCGCGAAGGCCCAGCAACAGGGCCAAGGCGACGGCAGCGAGCGAGAGCTCGAGCGCCGCGTAGCTCAGGCTCGGAGGGTACTTCGAAACATGCAGCCACTGGACCAGCGATCCGTCGTCTCGCAGGAGGAGCGCGTTGCCGTAGCCGTTGAGCCCCCGTACGACGGCGAACAGGCAGAGGCCGAGCGCCCCGGCCCCCGCCAGCCGGCGCACCAGCACACCCTGGTCGCGCCAGCGCTCGAACACCCGGCCGAAGCACCAGCCGAGCAGCATGCACGAGAGCCACGGTAGGAGCGGGTACCCCACGATGAGCGGGCCAAACCGGCCGCCCGTCAGGAGCAGCGCGAGCGGCAACCCCGGCTGCCCGCCACAGAGCCAGAGACCCAGGTCCATCAGCGCCTCGCCGCCGAAAAAAAGGCCGAGCGCGAGGGCCAACAGGACCCCGGCCGGCAGCCGGCGCAGCGGGATCATGCAGAGCAACGAGGCGCCAATGGCGTATAGCACCTGCAAGAGCACGTGCCCCGGTCCGAGAAACATCCACGACATCCACAGGGGGTCGAGCACGAGGATGAAGAGGCCGCGCACGAGGAGGTGTCGATCGGTGGCGCGCGCCGGCTCTCCGGCTGCGCTTCGGCGCGAAAGGCTCACGGCCAGCGCTGCGCCCGCGAGGAACAGGAACGTGGGCGCGCACAGGTGTGTCACCCAGCGCGTGAGGAACTGCGCAGGGTCGAGCGCCGTCCCCGGCCGGTACATGTGCGTCGCGTCGGTCAAGAGTCGGCCCGCGTTGAACGCGCCCGAGGCGTGATCGATGGTCATGAGCACCATGACGATCCCGCGCATCCAGTCGAGCGCCGCGAGGCGCGGCCCAGGTGGCACGACACGGGGGCTGGGATCGTTGTCCAACCGTCGAGTCTTCGACGGAAGGCTACATGATGGAGAGGACCATCCAGCCGGCCCTCATCTTCGTCTTCTTGACCTTCATCGGATTTCCCTTCCGTGCATTCAGAACTTGAACGAGCTGTACGGATCGTTTCGCGCGCCCGCGCGGACCCTGGTCTTGCTCTTCACTTGCCTGCTCCGAAAGCGCGCGCCTGGATGTCGCCACCCGCCTTCAGGCTCGTCTTGCTCTTCATGGCGCCCCCTACATCGCGACCATGATGCTGCCGGCTTTGATCTTCGTCCTCGCCCGCATGGCTACTCCACCACGCCGTTCTGGATTGCGCCGGCCTTGACCCTGGTCTTCGTCTTCATGGAGGCCGAGCCTACCCGGGCACCGCCGCGATCGGCAACCAGTAAGAACGGCCGGCTGGCTCACACGGATATCGCCACCCTACGGCGCCGTGTTCTGGAAGAACAGGACGTGGTCCGCGTCCGGACTGAAGCCAGCCACCAGGTCCGGCTTGCCGTCGCCGTTGAAGTCGCCGGCCACGATGCGGCCAGACAGGTCCTCGCCCCGCAGCGCCGCGGCGGGTCGAAACGTACCATCGCCAGCGCCCCGCCATACACGAACCGCGTAATCCACCGTGTAAGCCATGTCGAGGTGTCCGTCGCGGTCGAAGTGCGAGCACGATCTGGTTGGGCACGCACCACGGTGAACAGGTTGCCTCCCCAGAAATGACCGCACCACTCGGCATCGCCGGGGCGAACGCACCGTTGCCCGCGTTGCGAAGGAAGCTCACGGTCGCATCCTGGACCACGAGATCGAGCCGGCCTCGCGGCTCGCTCGCAACTCGAGCGACTGGCACCAACTCCTCGAGATCTTCGGCATGACCGACACGCTGATCGTGGACGAGAGCGGCGTCTACGATCCGTCCCAGTTCAACGACCGGCTGCTGCTCGGTCTCAAGGGCACCATGCGGTAGGCCTTGTCGCTCACGAGCCCGGTGCGTATCGACGTAGGGCTACTGGTTCAGGCCGAGGTCGGCGATCGCCCTGTCGAGGACCTCGACGCGGCTCGCGTTCTTGGCCTTCTTGAGCTGTTCGCGCGCCTTGGTGAGCGGCTCGGCGCCGCGCGCCACGTGGCCGTTCACGAAGCCCGCGGCCGCGGCGCTGGCGAGCCCGCCGTTGACCTGGGGCTTGGCGAGCGCGGCGCTCACGGCCTCGAACGCCTTGTCGTCGCCGCTCGCCGCGAGGCCCTGGATCGCGCCCTCGCGCTGCAGCCACTGCTTGGCGTCGGTGGTGGCGAGCGCCGCGAAGAGCGGCGCGTGCTCGCTGAGGTAGCCGAGCGCCTCGCCGGCCGTGTGCGCGTCCCCGCCCTTGAAGGCGTCGAGCATCGCGGGCTGGGCCGCGGCGAGCTTGAGCCGCCCGGCGGCGACGAGCGCGAAGCCGGCGACGATCGAGTCCTTGTCCTTGGTGAGCGCGAGGACCTCCTTGGGCGCCGACGCGTCGCCGATGCGCCCGAGCGCCTGCGCGACCGCGCCGCGCATGTACTGGCTCTTGTGCTTGGCACGAGAGAAGGAGCTGATCGCGCGGTCACTCCAAACGATCAGCGCGACTCCGCGCGGACCTTGAGGGCCTTGTTGAAGGCGCGGTAAGCGCGCTGGAGGTTGCCCTCGACGCGCTGCCAGAGCGCGCCGACAGCACTCAGAAGGTGTGATCTTGCCGCCGATCGCGACGTCCCCTGCTTCGTCGACGCGCACGGCCATGAGCTGGCGCGCCGGCACCGCTGGCCGCACACCCCCGCCTCGACCGGGACGTGGCAACGACCCAGCGGCCCTGCGCCGCTCAACAGCCGCGGGGCCGCGCCCCCCGAGCCGCGCCGGATGGACGACAATGGCCGGATGCGCCGGTGGTCGTGCCTGCTCGCCGCGACCGCCGCCTGTGCCGCGACCGGCAACGCGGGCTACGTCCACGACCTCGGGTCCGGCGGCGCCGCCACGGTCGACCTCCGCGCGGGCGGCGGCGACGTCCGCGAGTCGGGGCACTGGATGGGCCTCGACCTCGGCCTCCGCGGCGACTTCGCGGGCGACGGCAAGCGCTTCTCGCTCGGGCCGGGCGCGCTCGTCGGCCTGCACCCGGGCTGGGAGAACGACCACACGCCCTACGCGCACCTCGCGCTGATGTTCGCGCCGGCACGCGACGGCACGTTCGATCGACGCGCCCTCGTGTACCCCACCCTGGACGTCGGCGTCTGGCGCTACCCCGACAAGGGCACCTACGACCGCATGCACTACGGCCTGGCTTTCCGCATCGAGTGGGTCGACGCGCCGACCGCGCGCGAGTCGCTCTGGATGGGGCTCGTGTTGTCCCTCGGCGGCTCCCACAGCTTCAACTGCTGCAGGTGACGTCAGATCGCGCGGGTCATGAAGATGCTGGACGGGTCCTCGACGTAGCCGCAAAACGGCCCTTGAGCGCACCGCAGCCCGGCAGTCCACAGAGCGCCGCCGAGACGGCATGCGACCGTAATGGACCTCGATCCCTCCGGAGGAAAGGCAGCCGGCTGCGGCAAGGATCAGGCATGGAAGGCCTCGACGCCTCGTGGGCCCCTTCATGATGCGCATCATGCGCTCGGAGGCGGCGCAGGGTGGGGGCGACGTGGCGGGCCGGCGGACCGTGTCCGCCATCTGCGTTACTTCTTGCGGCCTCGTCGCGTGGGCTTCTTCTCGGGCTTCGTCACCTGCGCCGGCGCAGCCGCGGCCGCCCCTTCCTTGACGCCGGCCTTCGCGCACAAGATTCCGGATTTCTGGAGCGATCCGGCACCCGCCGGCGTCATCTTCGCGGCGAATTTCTTGCCGATGTACTCCTGCTCCCAGGCTTCGGAGTGGAGCTCGCAATAGGAACCCGAGGGCTCGCCCCAGGCCTTGGCCATGTCGTTGCCCGTGTGCTGCGTGACCACGACCGCCTGGATATGCCGCCCGGTGATGATCCCCACGGACGAGCGATCGGTCGACCAATCGGTGCTGAGGATGAGCACCTTGAGCACCTTGACCTTGTCGTCGGGATAGCCCTCCATGTAGGCCTTCGCGATCGCCTTCTCGAGGCCGGGGTCTCGCTTGGCTGCTTGCGGCATCTCCTCCGCGGCGATCTTCGCCAACTCTCTGTCCCTGTTGGCATCTGCTCGCGCCGCCTGCGGCCTTGCGCCGCCGAGGGCGATCGTGACCAGTCCCGCTACCAGAATTCTCCGAAACATCATCTGCATTCTCCTCTCTTGCGCGGAGCGGGATTCAGCCGCTCGAGGAGCCGAGCCTTCCACATTGCGTGCCCGCCACAAGCGAGGGAGATCGCACACCCTCGCGGCCGGCGCGAGCTCATGACCGATTGGTGCGCAATCGAATGCGATAGCGAGAGGGTCTCGGGCAGGTCAGATCCGCGAGGTCACGCGCTCGCGAAGCTCGTGCTGGACTTCGGCCTGGCAGGAGACTCTCGGTCCCGCGGCCGCGTGCTCCAGCGCCATGCCGGGGCTCCACTCCGCCCTGCAATGCCGGCGCGTGCGACGTTGCCATTGCCTCGCCAGGCGACCTTCGTGGGCGACGTCCTCTCGCGGTCCGGGTCAGTCCTGGCAAGGCTTCTTGTGCGGCAGCGGCGCCGGAGGGGCGCCATCCTTCGCGACCTCGCGCAGGAACCTCTCGTACACCCTCCGTGTCTCCTCGGCGGCCGCGACCTCGGCTGCGAGGTTCTGCCCGATGACCATCTCCCGCACTCCGTGCCAGACCTGCTGCAGCTTGTGCCCGAGCCAGCTCGTCGTGCGCTGAGGCAGGGACGATCCCTTCGTAGTGACCGGGAAGGGCGCGGGCGCGCCGTTCGGGCCGAGGTGCGGGTACGAGAACCGGTCCTGGACGGCATGCAGGTGACGGCCGAGCTGGGTCATCGCCGTCGCATGATCCCCCCGGATCTCCGCATCCACCGCCCCATGAAAGGACTGGTCGAGGAATTCCTCGTACTTGACCTTCGCGGACTCCGGCGTGTCGACCACCGGGTCGTAGGTGTAGTGGAGCGGCTGCACCGCAGCCGATTGGTCCTCGTCGAAGGCTCTGCTGGACCGGATCATCGACCAGACGTCCTTTCCGAGCTGCCCCGTCATGAATCCACCCCGAGCGTCGGTTCCGAGCGCCATGCGGAAGATGAACCCGTGCACGTCGTCGTCGACCACGACCTGGTTGCTGGCGAAGAGCCCGTACGGATCGGTCCGGTTCAGCGGATCCCCGCCCACGTACGACCACGGGTCGTAGCTGTCGACGTACCCGAGCGGATCCTTGGACAGGAACGAGCGTAGGGCCGGGCTGTACACGCGATGGCGATAATCGTAGAGACCCGTGTCTCCATCGCGAGCCTGGCCGTTCCAGCCGCGGCGACTCTTCATGGCGCACACGGTCGTGCCCTTCTCCTGGCACGTCACGACGCCGGCGGCATCGGAGACCGTCACTCGCCCATCGAGGTCGTAGGCGTAGCGCTCGAGCGGGGCGCCCCTGGCATCGAGGACGCCGGCGACGTTCCCCTGCAGATCGTAAAAGGGGTACATCGCCTCTCCCGAGGCGGCCACGATCGCCAGTGGGCGGTCGAGCTCGGGACCGAGCAACGTCTGATCGACCACGCGGCCATTGCGCGCGCTCGCCACGGTCTCCCAGCCTGCGTAGGCGTACACGTCCGAGGTCTCCGGACGCTCCAGCAAGAGCCCGTTCGGGACCGCGGTGACCCGGGCCACCCGCCGTCCGAACGCGTCGTGTCCGAGCCAGACCGGCCTGCCTCCGACGGGTGTCGCGAGCGAGAGACGATCGTGATCATCGAACCGGAGCCGGTTTCGGCCGTCCTCGGTGATGCGACCACGGGCATCGTATGCGGGCGTCACCGCCACACCATCGAGGCTGACGCCGGAGCGATAGGCGTGGTCCGCGGGTGCCGGCGCCCCTGCGAACGGCGACGGTGCGCCGTCGTCGCGGTCCTCCGCCACGAGCGTCCCGACTGGATCGCGGCGCAGGGACGTACGGACCGGACGGATCCCCACGAGCGTCGCGAAGTACTCGCCGAGCGCGGCTACGTCGGCGTTGGTGTCGAGCGGGGTGACGGAGGCCCCCACCGGGAGCTCCAGGACGTCGTCGATCCACCCCGAGCCGCCGTAGCGCACCGTGCGGGTCCTCGCCGATCGCGGCGTGGCCAGGACCTGCATGCGCACTCGCCCGAGGGGATCGAGGGCCCGCTCCTCGCGCACGCCGAGCTGGTCCGCCGGCAGCATCACCGAGCCGTCGATCGGCCGACCGATCGCGTCGAAGGACGTCTCACTCCGCACGAGCCCGGCGACCTTCGTTGCGCGCACGCGCTCCCACTGCCAGTCGATGTCTGCGCCGATCTCGCCGAGCGAGATCGAGCGGGTCCGCCCGGCAGGGTCGGCCACGGCCGTCGCGGTCGCTCCGCTCGGGTATTCGATCGCCCGCCGGGTTGAGGCGTCGTAGCCGAAGCGTGAGCGCAGGTCGCCGATCTGGAGGAGCTGAGCCGGTGGCACCGACCAGCTCGCGCGGAGCCCGGCCCAGTACACGGTGGTCCGATCGCTCAACACCCGGCCGAAGCTGTCGTACTGGAGCTGGGTGCTGGTCCAAAATGGCCGCCCCTTCTCCCAGGCCTGGGTGATCCGCCCGAGCCCGTCACGGACGAGCCGCCGCATGCTCCGCGTCTCCGCGCCCATCGCGGAGTCCACGCCCGACAGGAGGCCACGCTCGTAGCGCGCCGTGAGCGTCGTGCCGTCGGCCTCGTCGATCTGGGCCCAGCGCCCCGCCGCGTCGTAGCGCGTGGTCGTCGTGACCCCGCCCGCCGTCTCGCTCGTGAGTCGGCCGCTCGGTCCGAACACGCGCGTGGTCACGACGCCGCCGGCGTCCCGCACCGACACGACGTGGCCGCGGCGATCGTAGCCGAACGTCGTCGAGAGATCGGCTCCGCCGGCTTCTGTGCGCGGCGTGCTCGTCTTGGTGCGTCGCCCGAGGAGGTCGTGATCGTGCACCACGGTGTTGCCGACCGCGTCGGTCTCGGACACCACGTCGGCGAGCCCATCGTAGTCGGTGCGCGTGAGCGCGCGCACGCCGGGTCCGCTCAGGGTCACGGCGACGGCGAGCCCGCGGCTGTCGAGCGCGACCTCGCGCCGGCGATCCCGCCCCTCGCCGCGCTCGCGGGTCTCCACCGTGCGCTTCGCCAGGTCCCGGTAGGTGAGCACCTCGTTGCCCACCGGATCGACCGTGCGCGCGACCTGGCCGAGGGAATCGCGCTCGATCCGCCACGCGGCGCCCGAGGAGTCGCTCAGGCGCACGGGCGCGCCGTGCGGATCGAGCTGGAGCGTCGTGATCCGTTCGGGCGCACTGAGCGCCGCCACGAGGGCATCCGCCGGGAGGATCCAGCGCTCCGCGTGCTCGCGCACCCGGCCGCGCTCGTCGCGAACGAAGCGCGCCCCGGCGAGCGCGGTTCCGCTCCCGTCCACGGCGCGCCAGGCGAGCAGGCGATCGCGGGCGTCCCAGTCGCGCTCGATCCGGGTCCCGTTGGGCCAGACCTCGCCGGTGACGCGGCCCCACCCGTCTCGCTCCAGGCGGTTGACGTCCCCGGCACCGGTGGTGATGGCGACCGCATCGCCTTCGGGGGAATACCGGTACGTCGTCGTCTCGGCACCGCGCTGCCGCGAGATGACGCGATCCAGGGTGTCGAGGCCGAGCGCGTGACGATGACCGTCGGGATCCACTTCGGCCAGCCGGCGCCCCTCCGCGTCGTACTCGAAGGTGGTGAGCGAGAGGGCCGGGCTCTGCCGCTGTCGCGCGGCCACGAGCTCGCCGAGCGGCGCGCTGCAGCCCGCCGCGTCGATCGCCCGGCAGACGCCGGTGCCATTGCCGGCGACGTCGTAATGCCGGACGGTGATGCGCTTGCGCCCCTCGCGATCGATGTCCTCGGCGCTGAACGTCAGGTTCTGGCCCGCGTCGAAGATCATGCGCTGCTCGTAGCCCTCGCCATCCACGCGGCGGATGACGTTGCCGAAGCCGTCGTGTTCCCTCGTCTCCGTGCTCCCCGAGGGATCGGTCACGGACGTCGAGTTCCCGAGCACGTCGTGGCGCAGCTTGACGGTGGCGGCCGTGAGCGCAGGTTTGCCGAGCGCGGCGGCGCTCGGCCCCTGGTCGAGGACGTGGCTGACCTCGGCGAGCATCCCTCCGGCGGACCAGCGTGCGGCGCGGCGCGCGGGCGAGAGGTAGGCCGTGAACGTCGAGCTCATCACGACGTCATCGCCACCGGTGGGGTGGTTGGCGGCATAGTAGACGAAGGTCGTTGCGCGCCCCGGCGTGCGCGCCGAGACCACCTGGCCGAAGTCGTTGTACGCAAGGACGGTCTCGTAGGGCTGCCTGCCGCCATCGGCGAGCGTGGCCGTCGGCTCCGTCCGGACGATGAGGTCTCCGCTCGACCGGTAGCCGTCCCCGTTGAGGTCGCGGCCGAGCAGGGTCAGGGACGGCGAGAGCTCCGCCAGGCTCGCTGCGGTCGAACCGTACTCGAGCAAGGTCCAGGTCGCCGCCGTGTCGGTGCTCGCGTCGCCTTCCATGTAGTCGTAGACGTAGCGGGTCTCGTCACCGAGCGGACCTCGCTCGAGGAGGGGCTGGTTGTAGAGAGGCTCGTATTCGTAGGCGGTCGTGCGAGCCGCGCCACCGCCCGTCGGCGTCTCCGTCACGCTGCGCAGGTTGCCGCGCGACAGCGGGCTCTTCGACAACGCGTCATAGCTCCGTTCCTCGAGGCGACCGCCCGGGGTTCGCAGCGCGACGGGCTCCCCGTGCGCGTTGAAGCGCCGCAGCGTGCGGGACCAGCGAGCGGGCTCGTCCGCCGGCGCCTCGCGCGCCTCGACCAGCGCGCCTCCCATGAAGTTCACGCCGTACCAGGTGGTGCGCCCGATCTGGTCCTGGAACTTCGTCCACTGGCAGACGGTCGCTGCATCGCGCTCGAGCTCGGGGATCGACACCCCGATGCGCCCGACGAGATCGAGCACGTCGAGCCTGGCCTTGCCGTGGAACCAGCCGAGGCGGTCGAAGAGCGGCACGAAGAGCTCGCGTGTCTCCTCGAGGCGCCCTTCCAGGACCGTTCGCTCGTAGGAGAGGACCGGCCGCCCCGCGTGCTTGTGCCAGACGTCGCGACAGGAGGTCGCGCCGATGTCGATCCCGAGGAGCCCCTGCGCGCCCAGCCCCGCCCGGACCTCCGCCGGGACGGCGTCGGCCTTCGTGGTGTACAGGAAGCTCGCGCTCGCGCCGTTCTGCGCCGCGGCCTCCCAGTACCGCTCCGACCTCACGCGGTCGAAATCCGGCGACTTCGAATCGAGCTCGTACGTCACCCTGAGGACCGGCCGGCCGTCGCTGTCGGCGATCTCGACGAGATCGCCGAGCAGATGATCGAGCAGCACCTCGCGCGTGATGTGCTCCTTGAGGGCCTGGATCTCGGGACCACAGGCGAAGGAGCGCGGTGGCGTCGGAGGCGCGGTGGGGAGCGCCGCGTTGGCGTCGGCGAGCGAGAGGTACTTGTAGCTCGTGGTCGTCGCGCGACGCTTGCCGGCGTCGCCGCTGAGGCTCGCGGGCACGCTGCGTGTGACCTTGACGAGGCGCGATTGTGACGGGAACAGCCCGGGCACGTCGCTCGCGGACCGGACCGAGAGCGCCTCGTACTCGTAGCTCACCCAGCGCCCCGCGAAGTCGCTCACGGAGCTCAGGCGCCCCTGGCCGTCATACGCGAAGGCGATAATGCGCTGCAGCGGATCGACGATCGCCTGCAGCGGCCCCTCGTCCTTCTCGCCGTAGTAGAGGTTCAACCGGTTTCCGCGGCGATCCTCGATGGCGCGCAAGCGCCCCCGTGGGTCGAAGAGACGGACGGTCCCGGCGGCATCCCGAAGGGCCCAGTTGTCCTGCGACGTGCGGCGGAGGCCAGCGTAGGTGCCCGGGGGCGGCAGGAAGACCGTCGTATAGGGATCCTGGACGAAGATCTGGCGCCGGCCGTCGGCCGTCTCGAGCGCCATGCAGCGCACGGTGGGCAGGGCCTCGACGCAGTGGAGCGGAAGGTTCTCCGCGCCCGGGAAGAACTCCGTCACCGGGACGAGCCGCTCCTCGTATTCGTGTCCCCAGCTGCGTCCGAGGACGCCCTGGGTGATCCCGTCGGACGTGTAATGGCGCCGGAGCTCGAAGTGCACCAGGCTGCCCGGCGCCGCGGCGACCTCGAGATCCACCACGCTGTGCTCGAGCTGTCCGGTGCCGACGAGGACGGGGTCGCCGGCGCTGGCCGCGTGGCTGTGCCCCGGTGGCGTGCCCGCTTCCTTGCGGATCGGCGGCGGCGGAAGGCCATTCGGCATGCGCATGTTAGGGCACGTGCCGGTGCGCAGACACGCCATGCGCTCGTCCTGGCCGCGAGGCGGAAACGGCGTGCCACTGTCCCGACCGCCGCTCGTGGTTGTCTGGGCATCGTGCGGCAAGGGCTCGGGCCCCTGGTGCCCGTCGGTGTTGCGCGCGCTCAGTTCCCGGGTGGAGCGTGCGTTGTGCGCCTCTTCGGCTGCTTCACGCAGCCGTTCCGACGCCTCCTTGTCTTCCTGCTTCTTCTCCTCCACCGTGGAACCCTTCTTGTCGTCAGGCTCGCCAGGGGCCTTCTTGCCCTGTTCCTCGGGCGGCGGTGGTGGGGAGGGAGGCTCGGGAGCGGGACGAGGCCGGCGATCGTCGATGTTGGCGGGGGCCGTGCCGGCGGACTCGTACGAGCGGAAGCGCCAGCAGTTGCCGTCGCGATCGCACTGGATGCACTCGTCGCCGTTCGGGCCAACCCTGCACATCCGCCCGTCGTGACAACGGAGGGACATCCCAGTGGCCTGCTCGCACGCGGCATTGGCGGCGGACATGCCGGACATCGTCAAGAGCTCGACCAGGGAGAACGCCGGCTGCCTGGCGCATCGCGCCTCGAATGCGCCCCCGTCGAAGATGGCCTGCTGGCATTCCTTCGGCACCGCGCCGAGCGTCGACGGTCCGAGGCGGTCGCCGAGCATGGGGTCGAGGCTCCTCGGAGGATCCGCATTGGGTGACGGATCGCAGAGGCGCGGGTCGCAGGCCGGCATCCCGGGCAGGACCTCGAGGCGGCCGATGCACGCGTCCCCGCTGAGATCGACGACCTCCTTGACCTGGTCGGGACAGGTGATGGCCGGCCCACCGGGCTCGCACACCCATCGACACTTGGGACCCAGACCCGGCGGAAGAGCCCCGGGGGGCCCTCCCGTCGGTGGACCTCCGGACGAGATTCCTGGCTGGTAAACAGGGTCGCCCCCGCCAGGACCGATCGGCGGCTCCCCGCCTGGACCCTCGCAATCCTGCCTCGGTGTCGTACAGACCGGACAGCCCTGGTTGAATCCGGATCCCGGCGCCGACGATGCGCTGCCGCCCGGCGCGCCCGGGCCGGGCACGACGGGGCCGGGGATGCTGGGGCCGGGAATGCTGGGGCCGGGAATGCTGGGGCCGGGAATGCTGGGGCCGGGAATGCTGGGGCCGGGAATGCTGGGGCCGGGAATGCTGGGACCACGCAAGGGCGGCGGGGGCGGTGGACTGATGATCAAGCGCGTCGTCACGACGCCGACGGCCCACGCTGTCGTCGCGAGGAGGGGGGGCCCGAGCAAGATCGCAAGGAGGACTCGCTGTCGTCTGGAGCGCATGCGCAGCGCCCGTTGCACGGCGCGTTCCGGGGCGGCGACGCGTGAAAATCCAGGTCCGTTCCCGGGCAGCCGAGACCAGCCACGGTGCTGGGGCTATCGCCAGCGATGGCGAAGACAATCAGGAAGCATCGCGGGATCGTCCGAGCTCGCGGTCCAGCCATTGACGGCGATGTCGCTGCCGCATTGCCGCATGCACTCGAACCACGTCGTCACGATGGGTCGCGCGCAGCAACGCGTGTACCGGAGAATCGATTCAATGAATGATGCGGCGCTCGCGTGCCAGTTGCGTACGCTGTGGCACTGGCACAGCGGGACCTGCAGGTCTTGCCGCGCCGGCTGAGGGTCGGTAGCGCGCGCCGGTGCCCCACAGCGCGCTCGTCGCCCTGGCGTAGATCCCGCCGAAGATGATCATCTCGCGCCCCGTCCACACGGCCGTGTGGCCGGCGCGCCCCTTGCCGAGGTCGTCGTCGAGCAGCCACGGCGCGCGCCAGCCGGTCTCCGGGCGAAAGCCGGCGCCGTCCAGCAGCGACTCCAGCGGGGTGTGATCGAGCCCGTACCCGCCCCAGACGATCATCTCGCTGCCCGTCCAGACTGCCGAGTGTGCGGTCCGTGATTCGGGGGCGCGTCCGGCAGAGCTGGTGAGCTCGAAGGCGCGCGTGGTTGGATCGTAGCTGCGCACGGTGGTGCCTCGCTCCACGCCGCCGAAGAGGAGCATGCGCGTGCCGGTCCACACGGCCGTATGTCCAAGATGCCTGGGTGCTTCGAGGCCCACTGCGTCGTTGATCCAGGTGTCGTCCGCGGGGCGGTAGAGCCCGCCGTCCTGGAAGGCGTAAGGAGCGCCCATGCGGTTCGCGTCCATGCCGTCCGTGCCACCCCAGACGATCATTTGCGAGCCGGTCCAGACGGTGGAATGGCCTTCGCGCTGCATCGGGGCA
Organism: Myxococcales bacterium; assembly: GCA_023248855.1. Taxonomy (GTDB): domain Bacteria; phylum Myxococcota_A; class Polyangia; order JAHFDS01; family JAHFDS01; genus JAHFDS01. The sequence continues at coordinate 194 of JAHFDS010000112.1, read as the reverse complement.
GACACCTGGCTGGTCGGCCGCCAGGTGTTGGTCGTGGGATCGTAGCGGCCGCCTGAGCCCGGGGTGCCACGCGCGGCGGTGAGGCCGCCCCAGAGGATCATCTCGCGGCCGGTCCAGACGGCGCCGTGACCGCTGCGAGCCAACGGAGCGCCCGCCTCGGCCGTGGCGGCCCAGGTGTCCGTTTCAGGATCGTA
>JAHFDS010000111.1 GCA_023248855.1 Myxococcales bacterium | reverse complement strand
GGGGGTACGGGAGCGCCGGGGCAGGGAGGCGGCGGCCGTGGCTCGGCAGGACGCGGCGGGCAGGCGGCGGACGCGCAGAAGGCCAGCGACGGCGGCTGTGCGACCGGCGGGGGGGGCGCGCCGGGGCTCTTCGGTCTCGGGCTGCTGGCGCTGACGCGGCTGCGGCGACGGCGGTAGGCGTCGGCACTGGTGCGCGCTCGCTCGCTCGCGCTCGGCGCCGGGGCGCTTGCGCTCCTGGGTGGAGCAGCGCTGCTGGTCTACGACCTCCAGCGCGTCCACCCGAGCGCGGGGGCAATGGATGGCGGTGCGCCTGCCGAAGCCCCGGCGGTAGCCCACGCGACGACGGCGCCTGCGCCCGCCACGCCCGCCCCTGCGCCGCCGCGCTCTGCGGCGCCGATGCCTCCGGCGCCCCGAGGTGAGCCGCCTGCCCAGACGGACGCTCCCGTGCGGACGGATCTCCGCGTCGAGCGGATCGGCGGGCGAGACGTCCACTGGATGCTCGATCCCAGGACCAAGCCCGACCCCGAAGGCTTGTTCGTGGCGGTGCACGAGGCCGGCTACTCGCCTAAGGAGAGGGAACGCGTGGGGCAGCTGGTCGGCAAGATGCTCGCACAGATGAGCCCGCCCGACCCGGCGAGGCCGCTGGCCGACGCGTTCCCGAAGGATCTGACCGAGGAGCTCCAGCGAACCCTCAAGGCGCCGGTCTTCGTCTACCTCGACGGCCGCCCGGCCATCTGGATCCCGCAGATCACCTTCAACAAGTAGTCAAGGTGTGCGCGAGAAGCGCTGCACCGCGCGCATCGTCCGCGGGCACCGCCAGCACCTCGTCGTAGGCCGGTGTCACGAGGGTGGCCAGCGGCGCCAGCCCCCGCGCCTCGGCGCAGAAGCCCGGAAGATCGACGCCCGGCAGCAGCCGCAGGCCCTCCTCGAGCGGCGCGAAGAACGCGTCGTGATGCGTCGGCACGATCACGCGTGGCCCGAGCGCACGCTGCAGGCGCGCCAGGTAGGCGCGGGTGCTGCCCCGGCCGGCGAGGCCGACGAGGAGCACGTCCGCGTGCTCCCCCGCGAGCTCCGCGTCGACCAGATCGGCGCTGCCGTTGTGGTAAAGGCACACGCCCGGCGCGCGCACGAGAATGCCGAAGGCCCCGCCCATGCGGTAGTGCCACGCGCGTGGCAAGGCCGGCGGCCGCGTGACCTCGCCCGAAAACGGCACCCGTCCGAAGATGATGCGCCCGTGCAGGCTCGGCACGAAGCGCACCTCGAGCGCCCCGACGCGGAGGGTGCGCCCCGACGGGGGCACCTCCACCAAGCGCGCAGCCGGGAGCCCCTCGGCGCGGCCGAACGCGAGCGTGGAGCGCGAGCCCACGAGCAGCGCGCCCGTCCGTGCGGCGATGCGTGGCGCATCGAGCAGGTGATCGAAGTGACTGTGGCCGCACAGGACCGCGTCGAGGCGCGCCGGGAGCCGCCACGCGATCGCGACGTCATCGGGGTGCAAGGGGCCGAGCAGGTGGGAAAGCGACGGTCGGGTCACGAAGGGATCGATCGCGATCGTGGTGCCGGCGGCCTCGAGCACGTAGCCCGCGGTGCCGAGCCAGCGGATCCGCAACGCCGCGCCGGCTGCGCTCGTGGTGGTGGGTCGAAAGCGCGCCTCGGGAGAGAATCGCGGGAACACCGCGCGATAGAGCAGCGAGGGCGACAACGTCAGCCAGCGGGCTGGACCTCGACCGGCACCCCGGAAAGGACGGCCGTGCCGGACAGGGGCTCGAGCACGTCGGGGTCGGTGAGGATGTTGACGCTCGCGCCGGGCACCGCTGCCGCGACGGACTGGCGCGCGGGGGCCCCCTCGTGGCCGTAGCCGTGCGGCAGCGACACCACACCGGCCATCACCTGGTCGGTGATCGAGACCGGCACGTCGACCGTGCCCGCGCGGCTCTGCACGCGCACGCGCGCGCCGTCGGCGATGCCGCGACCGGCGGCGTCGCTCGGGTGCATGAGGAGCGTGCAGCGCGCAGGCCCCTTCGTGAGGGACGGCGAGTTGTGCATCCACGAGTTGTTGGTGCGCAGCTCGCGGCGGCCGACCAGGACCAGGCCCTCCGCGCGCGGCGCGCCGAGCTCACGGCGCAGCGCGGCGAGCGCCTCGAGCGCCGGCTGCGGGGCGAGCTGGATCTTGCGGTCGGCGGTGCCGATCAGGCCCGGCAGGCGCGGCTCGAGCGGGCCGAGATCGATCCCGTGCGGCGCGGCCTTGAGCTTTGCGAGGGTGAGGCCGCGCCCGAACAGCGAGCCGAGGCCCGCGCCGTGCGGCCCGGTACGCAACAGGAGCTCGAGCGCCCGGTCCGGCGAGAACGCGCGGGTGGCCAGCTCGGCCTCGAGGGCCGCCCGTGGCCCCTGCGCGCGCGCGATGTGGCGCACGAGCGACGACAGGATGTCCCAGTCCGTCTTGCTGCCCGCCGGGGGCTCGAGGACGCGCGGCGAGTAGCGGATCGTGTTGCGCACCGCGAGCGCGTGCAGGACGAGGTCGGCGTGGTCCTTCTCGAGCGGCCCCACGGGCGGGAAGATGTAGTGGGCGTGCCGGGTGGTCTCGTTCAGGTAGAAGTCGACCGACACCATGAGCTCGAGGGCGCCGAGCGCCTGGCCGAGCTTGTCGCCCGCGGGGGCGGACAGGACGGGGTTTCCCGCCACCGTGATGAGCGCGCGAATGCGGTCGTCTCCGGGCGTCGTGATCTCCTCGGCCAGGACCGCCGTCGGCAGCTCACCGAGCGACTCGGGGGCGCCGCGGACGCGCGAGCGCCACAGACCCTGGTGGCCGACCAGACCCGTCTTTCGAGCCAGCGCCGGCACGTCGAGCGCGGGCGTCGTGAACATCACACCACCCGGGCGGTCGAGCTGGCCGCACAGGATGTTGGCCACGTCTTGCAACCAGCTCGAGATCGTCCCCGTGCGCTGCGTGCACGTGCCGATGCGGCCGTAGACCGCGCCCCCGTCGGCCTCGGCGAGCTGGTGGGCGAGCGCGCGCACCGTGGCCGCCGGGATGCCGGTGCGGGCCTCCGTGCGCTCCGGGGAGAACGGGGCCGTGGCGCCGCGTACCGCGTCCACGCCGCGCAGATGCGGCTCGAGGCGTCCGAGGCGCACGAGCCCCTCCTCGAACAGCACGTGCACGAGGGCCGCGAGGAAGAAGCCGTCGGTCCCCGGCCGGATGAAGACGTGCTGGTCGGCGAGCTCGGCGGTCTCGGTGCGTCGCGGGTCCACGACCACCACCTGGCCGCCGCGCGCCCGGATGGCCTCGAGCCGGCCCTTCATGCCCGGCGCGGTCATCAGGCTCCCGTTCGAGATCACGGGGTTTGCGCCAAGAATGAGCAGAAAACGCGTGCGATCGAGGTCGGGCACGGGCAAGAGGGCCTGGCTGCCGTACATCCAGTAGCAGGCCAGCTGCCGGGGGCCCTGATCGAGCGTGGTGGCGGAGAAGCGGCTGCGCGAGCGCAGCGTTCGCAGGAGCAGGATGGCGCCGAGGCCCGCCCCGAGATTGTGCACCGTGGGGTTGCCGAGGTAGCTCGCCACCGCCCAGCGGCCGTGCGCCTTGCGCAGCTGGCCGAGGCGTTGCCCGGCTTCGGCCAGGGCCTCGTCCCAGGAGACCTCCTCGAAGTCGCGACCCCGCCGGCGCAGCGGCTTTCGCAGGCGATCCGGGTCCTCGTGCAGGTCCTTGAGCGCGTAGGCCTTGGGACAGAGGTAGCCGCGCGACAGCGGATCTTCGCGGTCGCCGCGGATCGACACGACTCGATCGCCCTGGGTTTCGACCTCGAGGCCGCAGATGGCCTCACACAGTGGGCAGGCGCGGTAGTGCAAGGGGGTCTGATGCTACCATGCCAGGCGCTCACCCCTGCCGACGGAGGCCACGATGCCCGCGAAGAAGAAGCCTGCCGCGAAGAAGAAGCCCGCCGCGAAGAAGAAGCCTGCCGCGAAGAAGAAGCCCGCCGCCAAGAAGAAGCCCGCCGCGAAGAAGAAGCCTGCCGCCAAGAAGAAGCCTGCCGCCAAGAAGAAGCCCGCCGCCAAGAAGAAGCCCACCGCACCCCCGACCGCCGAGAAAGCGCATGCCGCGGCCGCTCCCGTGGAGACGCCTGCCGCGCCCCCCAAGCTCGCGCCCGGGGACGACGCGCCGGACTTCGCCCTGCCCGCCGACGATGGCTCGACGGTCTCCCTCTCGGGCCTGCGCGGCAAGCGCGTGGTGCTCTACTTCTATCCGAAGGACGACACGCCCGGTTGCACCGTCCAGGCGTGCGAGTTTCGCGATCGGCAGGAAGCCTTCGCCGGCAAGAACGCCGTCGTCCTCGGCGTGTCGAGGGACGATGCCGACAGCCACGAGCGCTTCCGCGAGAAATGGAACCTCAACTTCCCGCTCCTCATCGACGCTGACGCGTCGGTCCACAGGGCGTACGGGGCGTGGGGTCTGAAGTCCAACTACGGCAAGACCTTCGAAGGCGTCCTGCGCACCACCGTGGTCGTCGACGAGGCCGGCAAGGTCCTCTCCTATGCCGGAAGCGTCAAGGCCGAGGGCAACGCCGAGTCCGTGCTCAAGTCGTTATAGCGAGCCGCTGCGACTGTCTCGTCCTCGCACCAGCCCACGATGCCCCGTGTCACCTTCCAGCCGGATGCGCTGACGGTCGAGTGTACCGACGGCACGAACCTGTTCGAGCTGGCGCGAAAGCACGGCATCGCCGTCGACACCTCCTGCGTCGGCAAGGGCACCTGCGGCCTCTGCCGCGTCAAGGTCCTGGCCGGGCAGGAGCACCTCTCGCCCTACACCCCCGACGAGAAGAAGCACCTCGGCAACGTCTACTTCCTGACCAAGATTCGCCTCTCCTGCCGCGCAACCGTCCAGGGCGGCGACGTCGTCGTCGAGGTCAAGCGCCGCTGACGGCGCGTCAGGGCTTTTCCGATCGCCCCTTTCGCAGGATGGCGAGCGCAGCCTGGAAGTCGGCGGGCAGATCCGAGGTGAAGCTCAGGCGCGTGTCGTGGACCGGGTGATCGAAGCCCAGCTCGATCGCGTGCAGGGCTTGGCGGCCGATGGCCTCGGCCGCGGCGCGCACCGCGGCGTCGCGTGGGGTGCGTCCATACACCGCGTCGCCCACCAGCGGGTGGCCGAGGTCGCAAAGGTGCACGCGTACCTGGTGCGTGCGGCCGGTCTCGAGCCGGGCCTCGACCAGGGTCGCCCCCGGGAAGCGCTCGACCACGCGCAGGTGCGTCACCGCCGGCTTTCCGACGGCGACCTTCGAGCTGAACCTCTTGCGATCGGTCGGGTGGCGGCCGTGCAGCGTGCGCACCGTCTGCGCGGCGAGGCGCAGCACGCCAACCGCGAGCGCGAGGTAGCGTCGGGCGATGGTGTGGGCCTTCCACTGCGCGCCGAGGGCCAGCAGCGTCGGCTCGTCCTTGGCCACCACCATCAGACCGCTCGTGTCCTTGTCGAGCCGGTGCACGATGCCGGGTCGGAGCTCGCCCCCGATGCCGGCGAGGTCGGCGACGTGATGCAACAGCGCGTGCACGAGCGTGCCGGAGGCGTGGCCAGCGGCGGGGTGCACGACCAGGCCCGCGGGCTTGTCGAGGACGACCAGCTGGGCGTCCTCGTAGACGATGCGGAGCGGGATGTCCTCGGGGACGAGGCCGACTGGCTCCGGAGCCGCTGGCGCGAACGTGACGACGTCGCCCGCGTGGAGCCGCTGACCCGCGCGCGCGGAGGCGCCGTTGACGAGGGCCTCCCCGGCGTCGATGCGCCGCTTGAGCTGCGAGCGCGAGAAGTCGGGGCGCCTTGCCGTGAGAAAGTGATCGAGCCGCGTGCCCGCGTCCTCGGGGCTGCAGACGAGCGAGCGCGCGGGCTCGGGCGGAGCGGGTGGGTCGTCTACCAGAGCTTCGACTTGATGTGCCCCTTGGACTTGAGGAGCACGTCGACGAGCGCCCGCTCGTAGAGGCCAAGGGCATAGATGTCGGGGGTGACCCGGCTCTTGAAGAGCGCGCGGCCCTCCGCGATCTCGTCGGTCATCACCGAGAAGAGCGAGTCATTCTCGATGCCTTCGAGGATCTTCTTCTCGTGGTAGAGGGACAGGTCCGACGCGATCGCGCGCGCCAGCTGCCGGGCACGGTCAGGCTTCTCGATGAGCGCCATGAGCGGCACCATCGTAACATGGCGTTCCTGCCGCGTGAAATTCGAGGCGTTCTTCAGAACCAGTAGCCGATGCCCGCGTGGAAGGCGGGCAGGACGAGCGTGCCGTCCTCGAGCTTCTGGCCGCCAGAGGAGCAGTCGCGGCCGCAGCGATCGACATGCTCCGCACCGGCCAGGCTCACGGCGACGCCCGCGGACACGGAGACCGAGAGGCCCGAGCGGAGGGCGTGCTCATAGCCGAGCAGGTCCGCGTCGAGCCAGAGCACGTTGCCGCGCAGGCGCTCGAAGGGCTGGCCAGCAGGGGTCGCGATCGAGGCGCCGAGCCCGGTCGAGAAGCGGTGCGCTGCGGTGCCGAACACGAGGTGCGGCATGAAGAACGCGCGCACGCCGGTCTGGCCATAGTCGGCGCCGAGCTCGATCGCCGTATGTGCGCTCGTGCGATGGAGCAGCGACGCGCCTCCGAACCCCATGGCGGCGGACAGGCCCACGTCGGCCTGGACCCGGGTGAGGGGTCCGTCGAGCACCGCTTCCGGGGCCCCGAGGTGCGACAGCGTGAGCAGCAGGACAGCGAGCATGATGCGGAACCAGAAGCAGGAAGCGATCCGGGCGGTGAACGGATGGAGTTCTGCGCGCTTGCAGGCGCGTGGGTGTCGAAGGTCTGACGGTGTCAGTCGAGCCCCTGGGCAGCCGGCGGGCTCGCCTCCGCCCGGCCGACCGGCATGGGGCGATTGGCGGCAGCGCCGCCGCCGCTTTCCGCCACCGCGATGAGGCCGACGTCGACCGTGCCCGGAAACAGGTCCACGCCGCGACGGCAAGCCTCCCCGACCGGCGTTCCACCGGCGATCCATTCGTAGACCGATCGCGACAGCAGGTGCCGGATGATCTCCTCGCCGATGCCGGTCGCGCACACCGCGCCGGCCGGGCCGGCGTACAGACCCGCACCGTAGATCGGCGAGTCTCCCACGCGGCCGCGCAGCATGAGCAGCGTGCCGCCGGTCGAGCAGGCGGCGGCGAAGGTGCCACCCTGCGCGCGGGCGACCGCGCCGATGGTGTCGCAGCCGTCGTCGAAGTTCCACAGGCGCTCGCGCACCCCTCCCTGCCAGCGCGCGGCGGCCGGCTCCTGGTCGGGGGCGACGCCGGCCTGCCGCAGGATGGAGAGCGCGCGATCGAGCTTGGCGCGGGCGCGCGGCGTCGTCGGATCGTAGTCCGCGTGGCCGATCCGGCGCGCCAGCGCCGTCGCACCCTGGCCCACGATCAGCGCGTGCGGCGAGCCCAGCACCGTGCGCGCCACCAGGATCGGGTTCTTCACGCGCTCGATGGCCCCGACGGCGCCGTAGCCACCCTCGCTGGTGGCCACCGCGGCGTCCATCTGGATCGTGCGCCCGTCGAGGCGCAGGTTCGAGCCCGTGCCGGCGTTGAAGCGGTCGTCGTCCTCGAGCACGACCGCAGCGGCGGTCGCCGCGTCGAGCGCGCTGCCCTTTCGGAGCAACGTCGAGAGGCCCACGACCGCGGCGCGCTGGCAGCCGTCTGCGTGGGCGGCGCTCGCGCCGGCACCACCGTGGGTGAGGACGAGGAGCGTGCTGGGCACGCTCACTGCACCTGGTCGAGCACCTTGAGGAACTGCTCAGGCGGCACGAAGCCGGCCACGCGTGGGGCCTTGAGCACCTGGCCGTCCTTGCCCACGAACACGATCGCAGGCAGCCCCGAGACGCCGTACTTGGCCTGCAGGGCGTCGTTTTCGTCGCTCGCCTGCGTCATGTCGAGCATGATCGGCACGAAGCGATCGAGCGCGCGCGTCACCCGCGGATCGGGATAGGTCTGGTGCTCGAGCTCCTTGCAGGCCACACACCAGTCGGCGCCGAAATCGATGATGGCAGGCTTGCCGAGCTTCCTCGCGAGCGCGAGGCCATCGGCCTCGCTCTTGACCCAGGCCAGCTGGGCGCCCGCGGCCCCCACGGGCGTGGCCGCAAAGCTCGCCGCGACGCCATAGCCGCCCACCACCGCGAGCGCGACGCCGATGCCCTTTCGCGCCGCGCGCAGGGCACCGCCGGAGAACGACAGGTGGATGGCACCGAGCCCGAGGCCCACGGCGGCCGCGGCAAGCAGCGGCGCACGAAAGGTCCAGGAGTTGACGAGCGGGGCGCGCAGCGCCGGCACGACATCCTTGAGGAAGTAGAGCGCGGTTCCCAGCAGCAGGATGCCGAACACGCTCTTGACCGCGTCCATCCACGGTCCGCTCTTGGGCAGCGCCACCGAGAACGTGCCGAGCAGGAAGAACGGCGTGCCGAGGCCCACGGAGTACACGAAGAGCAGCGAGCCGCCAACCAGCAGATTCTTGGTCGTCGCCACGTAGGTGAGCAGGGCTGCGAGCACTGGCCCCGTGCACGGCGCCGCGATGAGCCCGGCGACGAGGCCCATGAGGAACGCGCCGAGCGGCCCCTGGCCGCCCACCTGCGAGAGGCGACTCTGCAGCGCTGGCGGCAGCGCGAGCTCGAACGCACCGAACATCGACGCCGCGAGCGCCACGAACACCAGGGAGATGACGCCGATGATCCACGGGTTCGCCATCACGCGACCGAACACGGTGCCGGTCAGGGCGGCGGTCAGGCCCAGGCCCGTGTACATGGCCGCGATGCCGAGGACGTACAGGCCCGACAGCTTCGCCGCGTCGACCTTCCGCGCCGCCTTCTTGGCACCAAAGATGGAGACGGTGATCGGAATGAGCGGGTAGACGCAAGGCGTGGCCGCGGTCAGGAGGCCCATCACGTAGACGAACGGCACGGCCACGAAAAGGCCCTGACCGAGGGCACCTTCGAAGTTCATCGAGGCATCCTTAGCACATCCGAGCGCGCTTGCCTGCGCCACCCCGAGCGGGATCCGCTATTGTCGCGGCGCCCGAGGGCCACATGAACCTACCCACGCTTTCCGCGCGCAACCTGCTCCGCAACAAGACGCGCACGTTCCTCACCGTGCTCGGCGTCATGATCGCGGTCTTTGCGTTCGGCTTTCTGCGCACCGTCATCGACGCCTACTACATCGGCGTCGAGAGCGCCGCCAACGATCGGCTGGTCACGCGCAACGCGGTCTCGATCGTCATGCAGCTCCCGGTCAGCTACCGCGACAAGATCGCCAAGGTGCCAGGCGTGACCCGGGTCGCGGCCGGCCAGTGGTTCGGCGGCATCTACAAGGACCCGAAGAACTTCTTCGCGAAGTTCGCCGCCGACGCCGAGCCCATGCTCGAGCTCTACCCCGAGTTCCAGCTCACGCCCGAGGAGAAGAAGGCCTTCCTGGCCGACCGGCAGGGCTGCATCGTCGGCAGCAAGATCGCCAGGCAGTACGGCTTCAAGGTCGGCGACACCATCCCGCTGCAAGGCGACATCTTCCCGGGCGAGTGGAGGTTCGTGGTGCGCGGCATCTACACGCCGAGGGACAAGGCCACCGACGCCACGCAGATGTTCTTCCACTGGAAGTACCTCGACGACTCGGTGAAAGAGCGACGGAAGAACATGGCCAACTTCTACTGGATCGGGATCTCCGATGCCAACCGCTCGCCGGAGATCGCGCGCGCGATCGACGCGGAGTTCAAGTCGAGCCCGTACGAGACGCTGACAGAGAGCGAGAAAGCCTTCCAGATGAGCTTTCTGTCGATGGTCAGCGCCGTCGTGACCGCGCTCCAGGTGATCTCGGGCTTCGTCCTCGTCATCGTCGCGCTCATCCTCGGCAACACCATCGCCATGTCGGTGCGCGACCGCGCGAGCGAGGTGGCCATCTTGAAGACCCTCGGCTTTCGCGGCGGGCACCTGGCCCTCTTGATCTCGATCGAGTCCGTGCTCGTGGGGGCGCTCGGCGGGGCCTTCGCCATCGGCCTGTCCGTCCCGCTCATCGGCGCGTTCGGCAAGTTCATCGAGGAGAACATGGGCTCGTGGTTCCCGGTGTTCCAGCTCGAGAAGCAGACCATGCTCGCGATGGTCGGGCTCTCGATGGGCCTCGGCCTCCTGGCCTCGCTCGTGCCGGCCATCGGCGTCGCGCGACTCGGGGTCGCAAACGCTTTCCGGCGGCTGGGGTGATTTGATGATCCCGTTCTCCTACAACCGGCGCAGCCTCTTCGTCCGCAAGGTCACGACGGCTGCGAGCCTGCTCGGCATCGCGCTCGTGGTGTTCGTGTTCTCGACCGTGAGCATGCTCGCGGCCGGCATCGAGAAGACGCTCGTGTCGACCGGCTATCCCGACAACGCCATCGCGCTGCGCAAGGGCTCGCAGGCCGAGCTCATGAGCGGCATCGAGCGCGAGGCCATGAACATCATGACCATCGCCCCGGAGGTCGCCTCGGACGCCAAGGGGCCGCTCGTCACGAGCGAGCTGGTGGTGCTCATCGTGCTCGCCAAGGAGGCCGGCGGCGTCTCGAACGTCACCGTGCGCGGCGTCGGGGAACGCTCGCTCGACGTGCACGCGGGCGTGCGGCTCAAGGAGGGCCGCATGTTCGAGCATGGCAAGCGTGAGATCGTGGTGGGACAGAAGCTTGGCGGTCGCTTCACGAGCATGCGCCTCGGCGACACCCTCAAGCTCGGCCGCGATCAGTGGAAGGTGGTGGGCGTGCTCGACGCCGGCGGCTCGGGCATCGACTCCGAGATCTGGGGCTCGGCCGAGGAGATCATGGGGACGTTCCAGCGTCCCGTGTTCTCGTCGGTGACGGCGCGGCTCAAGCCCGGGATGTTCGGCGCGTACCGGGCGCGCCTGCAGGGCGATCAGCGCCTCGGCGTCGACGTCAAGACCGAGCAGCAGTACTACCAGGACCAGTCGAGGAACCTGGCCCTGTTCGTGAGCGTCCTCGGCACGTTCGTCGCGATCGTGTTCAGCCTCGGCGCGGCGATCGGCGCGATGATCACGATGTACGCGGCGGTGGCGGCCCGCATGCGCGAGATCGGCACGCTGCGCGCCTTGGGCTTTTCAGCGGGCAGCGTCCTTTTCGGCTTCGTGATCGAGTCCATCCTGCTCGCGCTCCTCGGCGGCGCGATCGGGGTGGCCCTGTCATCGCTCATGCAGCTCGCGAGCTTCTCGACCATGAACTTCGACAGCTTCTCCGAGGTGGTGTTCAAGTTCCACCTGTCACCCCGGATCGTGGTCGGGAGCCTCATCTTCTCGCTCGCCATCGGCCTCGTCGGAGGCTTCGCCCCGGCCTGGCGCGCCTCGCGCATGAAGGTCGTGGACGCCGTCCGGACCTAATTGACGATCGGCCGTCTCGCACGACGGCCGCAGGCGGGGCGCGCCGCCCCGCCCCCGCCCGGGCAAAGCCCGGGTGGGCCCCCCACCCTGCGATTGCCAGCCGATCTGCGTGCTTCTGCGCGCACAGCACCATCGGGGCACCGGTATGCGCAAGGTGGTCTCCCGCATCGGACTGTAGGAACAGGTTCTAGGCTCGGCGTTCTCGAACGGGTATTCGGCCGAGGAGCACGCCGCAGGCGAGCGCAAGCGCGAGGGTGAGGATGGCGGACCCCTCGGGACCGAAGGCGCCGCCGCCGAGCCACACCGGGCCGCCGATGGCGATCGGCACGAGGGCGCCCCGGGCAACGAGACCCGACACCGGCAGGCCGAAGAGCGCCCCCTCGGCGAGGTTCCACGCGGCGTGCGCCGCCACCGCCGGCCACACCGAGCGACTGCGCACCACCACGAGGCCGAACAGCAGGCCCGACAGCGCGACGTTCGCGACGCCGAGCAGGCCCGCGTGCGGGTTGTGCAGGTGCAAGAGGCCAAACGCCAGGCCGCAGCCGAGGGTGGCCCAAAGGCCCCCGAAGGCCTCGCACAGGATGGCGAGCGAAAGGCCGCGCAGGAGGAGCTCCTCCGACAGGCCCGGAAGCGCCAGCTCGGCCGCGTCACCGAGCGCAGGCGGTCCGAGCGGCACCCGTGTCACCTGCCCCATCACCAGCGCGACCAGCGCGGGCAGGCAGGGCAGGAGCGCCCCGAGCGGCGCAACCAGCAGCCAGCGCCGGTTCGCGGCCGGATCGAGGGGATCCCAGCGCTCCGGCCGCGGATCGATCCGGGCGTGTGCCACGTGGGCCAAGAGGGCCGACATCGCCAGGCGCGCATGGAACTCCAGCTGGTCGTGCGCGACCCCGAGCGCACCCGAGAGGGCCCCAAGGACGAGCAGCAGGACGGTGCAAAGGCCCCAGAACAGGACGATCGCAAAGCCCCGCCGGATCTGCCCCTCCCGATCGAGGAAGAATCCCCCGCGCACGAGGGCACACCGTAGCGAATTGCTACGCCGCCCGCATCCCGAGACCCTTGGATCCCGCGCATTTTCGCCCTGGCATCCCGGATGCTAGGGAATGGCCCGGAACCGGGGTGCGTCCCGGTCGGACCCGCGCCAACCGTGGCCGGGAAACAGCGTAGGAGGAACTTCGCATGAGCATCCTGAAAGCCCTCGCCGACGCCTTCCACGAAGGCGACTGGGGCATGTGGCCCATCCTGCTCATCAACGTGTTCTCGCTCGGCATCATCATCGAGCGCCTGGTGTTCCTGCGGCGCTCGAAGGTCGACAAGGACAAGCTGATGGCGCTGCTCCGGCAGCAGATCGCGGCCGGCAACATCCAGGGCGCGATCAAGGTCTGCTCGGGCAACTCGACACCGCTGACGCGGATCGTCGCGGCGGGCCTGATGAAGACCAACCGCTCGAACGAGGAGATCGAGGCGGCGATGGAGGAGGCCTCGCTGCGCGAGCTGCCGGGCCTCGAGAAGCGCACCGGCTACCTGGCCATGCTGGGCAACCTCGCGACCCTCGCCGGCCTGCTCGGCACCATCACCGGCCTCATCAAGGCCTTCGCCGGCGTCGCCGGCGTCGATCAGTCACAGAAGGCGACGCTGCTCGCCAAGGGCATCTCCGAGGCCATGAACTGCACCGCGTTCGGCCTCGCGACCGGCATCCTGGCGCTGCTCTTCTTCGCCGTCTTGAACGGCATGACGCAGGGCGCCCTCGACGACATCGCAGAGGTGAAGTCGACCGTGGCGAATCTTCTGAGCACGACCAAGGCCGCGGCGCGCGGATAGTTTCTCGATTTCGACCCTCCGGGTCGAGGAGGCATTCGGATGCACGAGCAGGGCGGAAACTGGGTAGTCGTCGCGTTCAAGCAGGGTGACTGGGGCATGTACCCCATCCTGGTCTTGTTGATCGCGGCGATCGTCATCATCACCGAGCGCGTCATGTACCTGCAGAAGTCGAAGATCGCCAAGGAGTCGCTCCTGGCGCAGCTCAAGAGCCAGCTCATGGGCGGGAACGTCGGCGGCGCCATGCGCGTCTGCGAGGCGGCCCCGGGCCCGCTCACGCGCATCCTGCGCGCGGGCCTCTCGAACGCGCAGAAGTCCGACGAGGCCGTGCAGGTCGCGATGGACGAGGTCTCGCTGGTCGAGCTGCCGAAGATCGAGCACCGCACCGGCTACCTCGCCATGATCGGCAACCTCGCGACGCTCGCGGGCCTGCTCGGCACCATCACCGGCCTCATCAAGTCGTTCTCCGCCGTCGCCGGCGTCGATCCGTCGATGAAGGCGACCATGCTCGCCAAGGGCATCAGCGAGGCCATGAACTGCACCGCGTTCGGCCTGGGCACCGGCATCCTGTCGCTGCTCGCGTTCGCGGTCCTGAACGGCCAGACGCAGCACATCCTCGACGACATCAACGAGGTCTCGGTGCAGGTGATGAACCTCGTCACCGGCCACCGCAGCATGATGAAGGGCTAGCCCGGTCTCGACTCCGCTCCAGGAAAGGACGAAGACATGGGCGTTTCAATCCAGACCGGCGGCAAGAGCGGGAAAAAGCCCCTCGATGCGGAGCTGAACCTGGTTCCGTTCATCGACCTGCTCTGCTGCACGATCTCGTTTCTGCTCATCACCGCGGTGTGGACGCAGCTCGCGCGCATCAACGTCTCGCAGAAGGGAGAGGCTCCGTCGGCTCCGGACACGGAGCCGCCGCCGCCCTCGATCAAGATCACGGTCGTGATCGACGACACCGGCTACAAGCTCTCGACCGGCCAGGGCGACATGGTGCCGATCCCGAAGAAGGACGGGGTCTACGACATGGGCGCTCTGCGCGAGAAGCTGACGGACCTCAAGAAATCGCACCCGGACAAGAACGACGTGCACGTCGCGTCGGAAGACACGGTCAAGTACGAGGCCATCGTGCAAGCGATGGACGTGTGCCTGGACGCCAAGTTCCAGGACATCGGCTTGACCGACGTGGGCGCCGCGGCGCTCTAGCGGGAGGAACCAGACATGCCGATTCATGTTCCCGGCCCGCGTCTCGGAAAAACGGTCAGCTTCCAGGCCGCCGTCAAGGGCATCCACGGGCGTGGCAAGAAGGCGACGTACGCCGCGCTCAACCTGACCGCGATGGTCGACATGCTGACCATCATGGTCGTCTTCCTGCTGCAGACGTTCTCGGCCTCGGGCGAGATCGTGTTCGTGCAGAAGAACCTCATGCTGCCCGAGGCGGTCAACTGGGTCGACCTCGAGCGCGCCCCGGTGGTGACGGTGACGCAGGAGGTCGTCTTGCTCGACGGCCAGCCGATGGCCTCGGGCGACGAGCTCACCGCGCAGGGCGTCGATCAGAAGATCACGCAGCTGCACGATTCGCTGGTGACGCTCAAGAACAACTACAAGCTCGTCAACCCCTCGACGCCTTTCCCGGGCACGGTCATCGTGCAATCGGACAAGACGGTCGATTTCAAGGTGCTCAAGAAGGTGATGTACTCGATCGCCGTCGCGGGCTACCGGAACATGAACTTCGCCGTCAAGCCGAAGGCGAAGGGGTAGCCGAAGCCGCAAGCTCGATGACGCCGGGGGCTCGAGGGAACTCGGGCCCCCGTTCGCTTTTTGGGGACACCACGCAGGTTCTGGGGGAATCGTGAAGACGACCAACGTCTGGCTCATTGTCGCGCTCCTCGGTGGAGCAGTCTCGCCCGGCTGCACGTCCGACCCGGACGATCCGCAGGGCTGGATCAAGAAGCTCGACGACCCGCGCGATCAGAAGGAGGCCCTGCGGAACCTCCAGCGGCTCAAGAAGCCCGAGGCGCTAAAGCCCCTCATGGACCTCTACGCCAGGGACAAGGATCCGGCGGTGCTCGACGTCATCGTCGGGTTCGAGTCGAACGACGCCATCCCGACGCTCATCAGCGCGCTCAGCTACACCAAGGAGAACTTCGACCACGCCGTGCGGGCGGCCGAGGCGCTCGGCCGGCTCAAGGCGGCCAAGGCGGTCGATCCGCTGCTCAAGATGCTGGAGCCGCCGCTCGAGGTGAAGGACCGCGCGAATCTGGCCAAGCAGGCGGCCATTCGCGCCCTCGCCAAGATCAAGGACCCCCAGGCGGTGCCCGCCCTCGCCAAGATGGTCGAGGAGCTGCCGGACAAGCAGGACCTGTTCCTCAACAAGGTGGCGGCGCTGGCGCTCGCGGAGATGCCGGACCCGCGCGCGATCCCCTCGCTCATCAAGGGCATGTACATCAGCCGCGCCGACGGCGCGACCATCTTCCAGGAGTGCCGCTACGCCCTCGTGCGCATCGGCGAGCCAGCCGTGCAGCCCCTCATCGAGGTGCTGCGCGAGCGCGATCCCAACCTGAACGCGTTCGCCAAGCAGCTCGACTTCAAGGGCGGAGTGCTCGCGTTCAAGGCGGCCTACGTGCTCGGCGACCTGGCCTCGCCCAAGGCCGTGCCGGCGCTGGTCGGAAAGCTCAAGGAGAGCGACAAGGGCGGCACGCAGTCCGAGGCGCTGCAGGCGCTCGGCCAGATCGGCGACGCCGCCGCGCTGGACGCGATCCGCGAGCAGCTCAAGAACCCCAAGGCCGACGCGAAGGTACGCCAGGCCGCCTGCGACGCGGTCCTGCGCGCCTTCGACACGAGGTCCCTGCAGGCGCTGATCGACCTCGCCAAGAACGAGAAGGGCGACGCGAACCTGCGCGTGGCCGCGGCCATGGTGCTCTCGCGCATCGGCGATAAGCCCATCGCGCAGGCGTTCGTACCGTACGCGCGCAAGAGCGGCTACGCCGAGATGACCGAGGCCGCCGAGCGCCTCGAGCTCGCGGTCATCTGCGGCGACGACATCGCCTGCTGGAAGAAGAAGCTCGAGACCGGAAAGCCCGTCGAGCAGGAGAAATCCGCGTTCATGCTCGGCCTGTACGGCTCGAAGAACGCAGCCTCCAAGGGGCCGGCCCTGTCCGCCCTGTCGGCCAAGCTCGAGACGCAAGAGCCCGTCGTGCGCCTCGCGGTGCTCGAGGGCCTAAAGCGCGTCGCCGAGCCGGGCAAGGCCGACGAGGTGGTCCGAAAGCTCCAGGCGCTCATCGCCAAGGAGGAGAAGATGACCAAGGTGCCGGCGTTCACGAACCTCGTGAACGAGATGCGCATCCTGCTCGCGAAGCTGCAGAAGGCCTAGCGAGCCCGCCAGGCGCGCGCGCCATGTCCGCGCTCTCGCTCACCATCGTCCTGCCGGCCTACAACGAAGGAGACAACGTCGACGTCACGGTCGGGCGCGTGCTCGGCGTGTGCGCGGCCGAGGAGGTGGGGCTCGACCTCGTGCTGGTGGACGACGGCTCGACCGACGACACGCTCGCGCGCTGCCAGCGCCTGGCGGCGGCCGCCCCCGACCGCGTACGCGTGCTCTCGCACCCGAAGAACCTCGGCCTCTCGGCCGCGCTGCGCACGGGCTACGAGGCCGCGCGCGGCGTCCACGTGACCTGGTTGCCCGCCGACGGCCAGGTCGACGCCGACCAGCTCCCCGTCCTGCTCGGCCCCCTCCGCACAGGCCGCGCGGACGTCGTCATCTCGACCATCCCGGCGCGCCCTGATCGCCTGGCGCGCCTCGTGGTCTCGAGGGCGTTCCGCCTGGTGCTGCGCGCCGGCATCGGCTTTGGCGACCGGCTCGAGGGCACCTACGTGTTCCCGAAGGCCCTCTACGACCGGATGGCCATCGTCTCCACGCGGGGCGCCGGCTCGATCGCGTTCGAGATCGCCGCCAAGGCCAAGCACCTCGGCGCGCGCATGGCGTCGGTCGAGGTCGCGTGCAAGCCGCGGCGCGCGGGCACGAGCAAGGTGGGCCAGAAGCTCCTGCGCAACACGCTGGAGTCGCTGGTCGAGGTCTGGCGCATCCGCCGCTCGATGCGGTCGATGCATGGGCCCATGCGCATGAACGAATAATTTCAGCATCTTCCGGAAATACCGGCGATTTTCTGGACACCGCGTCAGGCCGGCATACCGTGGCGCGGTGGCCCTCGCGACCCTGCGCGCCCACGACCCGGCCGACCCGGCCGAGGCGCTGCGGCCCCCGCTCAAGTGGGCGGGTGGCAAGCGTTGGCTCGTGCCGCAGCTCGAGCAGCTCTATGGCCCGCATCGTGGACGGCGCCTGGTGGAGCCCTTCGTGGGAGGCCTGTCGGTGGCGCTCGGCCTGCGGCCCGCGCGCGCGCTCCTCGGCGACGTCAATGCGCACGTCGTGAATTTCTACACGTGGATTCAGCGAGGCCTGTCGCTCCGCATCGCGGCCCGCAACGACGAGCGCCTCTACTACCACCACCGCACGCGCTTCAACGCCCTGGTGGGCGACGGCCAGGGCGACGGGGCGGAGGCGGCACAGCTCTTCTACTTCCTCAATCGTACGGGCTACAACGGCCTCTGCCGCTTCAACAGCAAGGGCGAGTTCAACGTGCCGTTCGGGCGTTACGCCAGCATCCACTACGAGCGTGACTTCCACAGGCACCGCGCTGCGCTCGCGCCCTTTTCGTTCCGCGCCGGCAGCTTCGAGACCCTCTCCGTCGAGGCCGGCGATTTCATCTACGCCGATCCACCCTACGACATGAGCTTCACGCAGTACGCCGCGACCGCCTTCGGCTGGGCCGATCAGGTGGCGCTCGCCGCTTGGCTGGCGCGGCACCCGGGCCCGGTCGTGACCTCGAACCTCGCCACGCCGCGGGTGATCCACCTCTACGAGCGCCTCGGGTTCCACATCGCCATCGTCAAGGCGCCCCGCCGCATCTCCTGCACCGGAAACCGCGCCGCCGTGCAAGAGCTGCTCGCCACGCGCAACGTCGCCTAACACTCCTGCCTTGGGGGCCGTGTTCGTCTGTCAGCGCAGGCGTTCGTCGAGCAGCGCGAGCACGCGGTCGAGGGCGGCGCGGGTCGGGTGGCCCTGCCGGTCCACGATGTCGTTGGTCAGGACCGAATGCGCGGTGCGCTTGATGCCGTGGGCGTTGCCGGGACCGGAGTAGATCTCGACGCCTTCGAAGCCCTCCCCGAGGGCGCTGCGCAGCGCCGCGAAGCGCTCCGGTGGGCACAAGGGGTCGTGGGTGAAGCGCAGACCGAGCACGGTGCAGCCCGCGCGGGTGCGCGCGCGCACGGTGTCGAGATCGCCCTCGGACAGGTGCAACCCCGCCTTGCGCCTTGCGCCGACGCCGAGCGGCAGCGAGGGCTGCGACAGCACGGGGGCCATCACGACCGGATCCACCATGAGGGCGAGCGCGAAGTTGCCCGTCAGGCACATGCCGATGGCACCGACCCCCTTGCCGCCGACCTTCGCGTGGACGTCCCGACAGAGCGCGCGCAGCCAGTCCGTGATCGGGCTCGCGCGACCGGAGGCCAAGAGGTCGAACTCGCGGCTCACGCACACCTGGCCGAAGGTCGAGAGCAGGGCGCGTGTCGAAAGCGAGCGCCCGGGCACGCCGAACAGCTGGGGCACGAACACCGAGTAGCCCTCGTCGGCGATGCGGATGGCGAAGCGAGCCACCTCGGGAGTGATGCCGGGCATCTCGGGCATGATGACCACGCCCGGTCCCTCACCCATCGTGTAGACGGTGCGGTGCTTGCCGTCGTGGGAAAACCAGCTCTCGGCGAAGCCGTAGGCGCGCACCATGCCGAGACGATACTGCATTCGCGAGGGTGGCGTTCTAGGCTGGACGGGTGATCGTGCTCGTCGGCAGCGCGGGGTTCGAGGGGGCGCTGGCGGACGAGGTCGGCGGGCGTGTAGTGGCGCCGGGCATCGTATCTGCCGAGGCAAATGTATCGCCCGACCTCGACCCCGCGTTCGCGCGCCAGGTGCTGCCGGCCGCTGCCCTGATCGAGGCGCCCTCGGTCGCGCGGCTGGCGGCGGGGGCCCTCGATGCGCTGTGGGACCGCTTCGCCTCGAAGCGCGGCCGCTGGCGGCTCGACGTGTGGGCCGTGCAGCAGGGACCCCTTGGCTCGCGGGCTGCGCTCGTCGCGCGGGCGTTCTCGACGCTGCTCGAGGCGCGCAGGCGGCGGCGTGCCCGCGAGCGCGAGGAGGCCGGCGCGGCGGACCAGGTAGTCCAGCTGCTGCTCGTCGATCCGGCACGACTCTACTGCAGCGCGGCCGCCCCGCTGCCACTCGCCTGGGGCGGCACCTGGCCCGGGCCGTTTCCGGCCGGCGTGGCCCCCGTCACCGAGGACCGCTCCGCGCCCTCATCTGCCTATCGCAAGCTCCTGGAGGCGTTCGCGTGGCTCGGCCAGGCGCCGCGCCCGGGGCAGCGTTGCATCGACCTCGGGGCCTCGCCCGGGGGCTGGACCCACGTCGCGCTCGCGGCGGGCGCGCAGGTCTTCGCCGTCGACCGCGCGGACCTCGATCCGAGGCTCTCGGGCCACCCGCGGCTCTCGCACCGGCGGGGCGACGCCTTTGGCTTTGCGCCCGAGGCACCCGTCGACTGGCTGCTGTGCGACGTGATCGCCGAGCCCGAGCGCAGCGTGGCGCTGCTCGAGCGGTGGATCGACCTGGGCCTGTGCCGTCGCTTCATCGTGCACCTCAAGTTCAAGGGGACCGGCCGCTACGCGCTTTCGGACCAGGCGATCGCCCGCGCGCGCGCCTCGGGGCGCTTCTCGATCGCGCGCCGAAAACATCTCGTGGCCGACAAGCACGAGCTGACGCTCTTCGGCGCCGCGGCGCCGAGTGGACGATTCGCGGAAAACGCGGGACCATTTCCGGAGTGATGGGCCTTGTCTGGAAGGTGGTGCTGCCGTTCGCACTGCTCCTCGGTGCCTTCACGATGATGGGCCAGCGAGTGAGCCAGCTCGGCGGCCTCATCGACCGGGTGGGGGACGATCTCGCGCAGACGCAGCTCGACACCGTCGCCAAGCAAGTCGAGAACGAGGTCGCCTCGGGCGGCGTCAGGATCACCACCCAGTCGGCCTTCGTGGCCTTCGTGCGGGGTGCGATGGCCGGCCGTGGCAAGAGCGGCGACGCCTCGCTCGATCGGTGGGGACGCACGCTCGCCCTCCATGTCGTCGACGCGGATCGATTCGTGGTGGTCTCGTGCGGGCCCGACCGGCAGTGTCAGACCCGCGACGACCTCGTCGCCTGGGGCAGCTTCTCGCGCGAGGGGGCCAAGGGCGGAGACCAGGTGCCGGGCTGGCCGCGCGAGCGGATCGTGGAGATGCCCCGGAATGCTGCGGCAG
>JAHFDS010000507.1 GCA_023248855.1 Myxococcales bacterium | reverse complement strand
GCTGCCAGCCAGACCACCACCACGCCCGCTCGCGCCGCTGCTCCCCGCACCACCGCTCGCGCCCGCACCAGTGCCGCCCGCACCCACGCCGCCTGCGCCCACGCCGCCTGCGCCTGACTCGCCCCCGCCACCGGTGTCATTGGGCATTGTCGTCGAGGTGTCGTCGTGATGCCGGCTGGATCCGCCGGGTTGCGCCGACGCACCGGTCGCCGTGCCCGCCACGCAACCACCCTCGACGCAATGGTAGCCCGAAGGGCAGCTGGGATTGGCGTCGTCGCACGTGAAGGCGTGCGGACCGTAGTCGAACTCCCCGCACGATGCGGAAAGCGCCAGGCCGAGGCACGCCTGCAGCACGCGCCGCATCAGAACCTCACGTGCGCGGCGGCGCCCGCGAATCCGGGCCCCACGATGGGCGCGATCGCCGTCCTGGCCTCGACGGGCTTGTCCTTGACGAAGAGCACGAAGCTGGTCACTGCCAGCATGCCCCCGCCGATGAGGGCGCTGTAGCCGATCAGCCGGTTCTGCTTCCAGCCGTCCTCCAGGGCGCGGACGCCGTCGTGGTAGGGGCCCGCGGTCTGCTTCTTGAGCTCCTGCTCCTGGTCGCCCGCCCGCAGCATGAACACCGCGCCGGTTCCGAGCGCGGCGGCCGCAGCGCCCGTCGCGGTCCACTTCCACACGCGGAAGCGCGTCGTGGCTCCGTCCGCTGGCGCCGAGCCCTCAGGGGTCTCCGATGCCGAAGCCCGCGGTGGCAGGTTGGCGAGTGGGTTCTCGCTGTCGCCGTCGTCAGAGACGCTCGTCTTGGCCGCCGGGCTGGCCGCCGCCACCCGGGATGCCCCCAGCAGCAAGAAGGTCGCGAGCCACGTCGACACGATCTTTCGCGTCATGCCACCTCCACAGGAAGCCCGAGGAACCAAGAACAACGAGCGCGCGATCTGTAACGGAGGTGACTGTAGTTGTCAATGGCATTTTCCCCCAGGTGCTGGCGACAGTCCTACCCGGGGGATGCCAGCCTGGAAAACCTCGCCAGCGCCTCCTAGCGCGCGGCGCCGACTGGCGCGGCGGCGCACCCGGCGGTGGCGGTCGACTTCCGGGCCGGGCCGGCGTCGTCGTGGAGCGCGCCGTCCAAGTGGGCGCCGTCAGGCCCGCCGTCTCGCGCGGCATCGGGAGGCAAGGACGCGTCCCTCCGCGGGGCGTCCGGGGAGGCAGCGTCGGACCGAGCGGTGTCGCGCGCGATCCTGGCGTCGGCTGGCC
This sequence comes from Myxococcales bacterium, assembly GCA_023248855.1. GTDB lineage: Bacteria > Myxococcota_A > Polyangia > JAHFDS01 > JAHFDS01 > JAHFDS01. Next base: position 3,879 of record JAHFDS010000507.1, on the reverse strand, counting down.
TCGCCGCGTCGGCAGGTGGGCTGCACACGGCCCCGAGCGGGAAGCCCTGGGCCGGAGACGCCGCGACGCGGGCCTCGGTCATCGGGCCATAGTCGCCGTCCTCGGCGATCCGGTCCTCGGGGTGGTTGCGGTTCCACAGGCGCTGGAACGCCAGGACGGACTGGCCGCGGAGGTCCATCGCGTCGGCACCGACGTAGTCGAAGTGCACCGGATCGCTCGCGCCCAGCCAGCGGAAGCCGTGAGCCTCGAAGGCTGCGCGCCAGGCGGCGTTGTCGTTGATGTCGAGTGCGGTGCCGGTCTCGTGGTTGCTCGTGCCGGGGGCGGCCGCGAGCGAGATGCCGCATTGGCCGTTCTGGTACCAGCGATGGAGCATGTACTGCTGGGGCAGCGTGCGGAGCATGGAGTTGATGCCGAGGCCCACGGTGGGGCGCTCGGCGAGCACGCGCTCGAGGTGCGGTACCGCCACGCGCTGGATGTACGGGAAGACGGCGGAGGCGAGGGTCAGCTGCGGCGAATCGGGCAGCCTCGCCAGCACGCCGGGCTGGCTGCAGTCGATCTCCTCGACCAGCTGCTGGGCCAGGGGCCTGGCGGCCGCCGTGCTGCAGCCCATCTGCGCGGCCTGATCGACGGACTCGGCGAAGGTCGCCGTGCCGAGGTCGCCCACGCTGCCTTCCTCACCTTGCCCCTCGCGGACGCAGGCTCCGCCCGAGAGCGCGAGCAGGAGCAGGGCCCGCGTCATCAGGCGGTCTCCTCGGCGCGTCGGAGCCAGCCGCGGCCGCGCTCGAGCAGCCCGGGCCATCGCTCGAGCCTCCACCAGGCCAGCGCCAGCATGGCCAGCGAGAGCGCCAGAAGGGCGAGCGTCGCGGCGCCGAACGAAAGCTGGTGATAGATCGATTTGGTGGTGTGGCCGTAGACCAGCTCGACGTGGATCCAGTAGGTCAAGAGCGAGGTCTTGCCCAGGATGCGCAGCGGCGAGAAGCGGCTCCTCGGCAGGACCCGGACCGCCAGGTAGGCGAGGCCCACCAGCGCGAGCATCACGCCGGTGCGGTAGAGGAAGGCGTTCGGGCCGGTCACTCGCGCCTGGTTGTCGCCGAAGCTCCACAGGGTGACGCGGGGATCGCGCAGGAGCTGGCCGGCGATCGCCATGCCCACGCCGAGTGCGGCCAGCGCGAGCGTGACGTGAGCGAGGCGCCCGCGGGCGGACGCGCGCAGCCAGAGCGCCCCACACGCGACGCCTGCGAACGTGTAGCCGGCCCAGGGGAAGAACGGGAAGAAGGCGAGGGGCTTCTCTCCGGCCACGTAGGCGAAGAGCCAGCGCGGCCGGGCGCTGGCGACGGTCGAGAGCTCCACGAAGGGCGTGCCGAGGATCACGAGGGCCGTGATCGTGAGGGCGACGAGCGGGAGCCGCCGGCGGATCTCGACCGGCCGGCACAGGAGGGCGCAGGCAACCAGCGAGACGCCGATGATGTTGAGGACGTCGACGCGCAGCATCTCCTCCGCGTGACCGACGTGGGCGCCGCCGAGGGTCCATTCCACGACCCGGAACGCCAGGCCGATGGCGAGCACCTCGAGGCCGCGGCGAACCGCGCCGCGCGTGGCCGCGGCGTCGGACACCCCGCGCTGGGCGTCGCGATGCCACCGCAGGACCAGCGACACGCCGGCGAGGAAGAGGAAGAGGCGGGCGGGAAACCCGCCCACGTGGCGCGAGGACCACCACACGCTGCCGGTGCGCTCGTCGTCGCGAACGAAGGCATCGTAAAGGTGCGTCTGGAACATGGCGAGCACGGCCAGACCGCGCAGCCAGTCGATGTGGTCCCAGCGGCCGCGCGTCGCGCCCGTCATGGGTCCTTGAGCTTGTCGATGGCGCGTCGCTCGCGCTTGGTCGGGCGTCCGGCGCCCGCCGGGCGCAGCACCCGCACGGCGCGCGTCAGCCGGCGCAGCTCGAGCTCCTCCGGCGTCGGCTTGGGGGTCGTCTCCTCGACCAGCTTGCGCGCTTCGGCCTTCGGGATGTGCCGCTCGCACAGCGCCTGGATCACGAAGGTGCGCCGGCCACCGGCTGACTTGAGGGCGATCTCGTCGCCGACGCGGACCGCCTTGTTGGGCTTGGCGACGGCGCCGTTGACCTCGATGTGGTTGGCGGCGCAGGCCCGGGTGGCCTGTGAACGCGTGGGCAAAAGGCACGCGACGTCCAGGAAGACATCGAGGCGAACCGTCGCTGGCCCCTCGGGGGGCGCGGCCGGATCGCGGGTGCTGCTCATCGCACCCACGCTACACGGCCGCGCCAGGGGCGTAAAGTCAGGCTGCGGCAGGGGGCGCGGTCGCCGCGGGCGGGCGGGCCGCGAAGGCCTCGCAGCGGCTGCGCTCACCGTCGAGCCCGAGGCGGTCGGCCAGCTCGAGCGCGCGCTTGCCATGACGCTCGGCGCAAGCCGGATCGCCCTCGCGCTGCGCGAGCTCGGCGCGCATCCGGTGCAGGAGCAGGCGCACGTAGGGGTGCTTGCGGGCGCGGCGGTCGACCAGGCGCAGCGTGCGCCGCACCGCCTCGGCTGCACCGGGTTCCCTGCCGACGCGCAGAACCTGGGCACGCGCGAGGCACTCGGCCAGGAGCGCGTGATAGAACCAGCCGAAGCGCGCCTTGCCACCGAGGGCCAGCCCGGCCCGCGCGTGCGCCATCGCTCCTTCGACGTCTCCGGCGTCGATCGCGAGGTCGGCGAGCAGCCGCTCGGCGAAGGCGAGCGCCAGGGTCGCGCCGAGCGCCTGGGCGTCGAGCCGCGCCTCCTGGACGAGCCGCAAGGCCTCGGCGGTTCTGCCGGCCAGGCGCATGCATTCGCCCTCGGTCATCGAGACGAAGGCGCCGATCGCACGATCGGGCACGCGGCGCAGGAGCTCGCGCGCGCGCTCGACGACCGTGAGCGTCCGGGGGACGTCCCGCGTCGCGAGCAGCGCGTCGAGGGCGACCGTGCACGCCAGGAGCGCGGTGGCCGGATCGCCGTGGCGGTCGGCCAGCGAGATGGCCTCGGTCGCCTGCTGGATGGCGTCCTGGATGTCGCCGCGTGTGGCGCGGATGTGCGCGCTGTACGTCTGGACGCGGGCAAGCAATCCCTGGTCGTTCGTGCGCTCGGCGTGGTGGCGGGCGCGCTCGAGGTGAGCGCAGGTGTGGCGGCCGCCTGGTCCGAACAGGATCTGCATGAAGTGGGCGTGCCGGTAGTGGACCTCGGCCAGGTCGCGGGGCGCGGCCAGACAGGCGCCCAGGGCCTGGTAGCGGGACTCGAGCAGGCCGAACACGTAGGCGTGGTTCGGGATCTCGCAGAAGTAGTAGCCGAGGACCGCGCTCCGGTAGACATCGAGCAGCAGCTCCTCGCGCGGCTTGAGGTGCTTACGCCACCAGCCGCGGCGGAAGCCGGCGATCGCGAAGAAGGTCGCGAGCTGGTACGCGATGACGCCGAGCACCAGGAGCGGAACCCAGCGTGGCACGGGACAGCGCAGGTGCTCGAGAGAAGCGAGGTAGTGCTCCATCGCGCGGCGATAGTGGCCCTCGAGCGCGAGCCCACGCCCCACGTAGAGGGACGCACGCGCACGCACGAGCGCGTCGCCGTGGTTGCGGAGCGGCTCGGCCGCCGTGACCGCGGCCTCGCCATCGCCGGCGTCGAGCAAGGTGCCGGCGCGCGCGAGCGCAAGGCTCGCCGCGTCGGTGCCGGCCGGCGGTGAGGCGCCCTCGGCGACCAGGATCTCCATGCGCTGGAGGTGCTGCGCCGCCTCGCGGTGGGCGTGACGCGCCCGGGCGAGCTGCGCGGCCTCGTGGTGAAAGCGCGCCGCGCGATCGCGATCCCCCGCGGCGTCGAAGTGCCGCGCGAGGTCGAAGGCGGCGTCGCGCGCGCTCGA
>JAHFDS010000110.1 GCA_023248855.1 Myxococcales bacterium | reverse complement strand
CGCGACCTCGCGGGCCCACTCGCTGGCGAAGGCGTAGCGCTCGCCGCCCGAGCCGCCGCCGCGCAACGGGCGCAGGAACCCTTCGCGGATCAGCCGGTCCACCTCGTCGAGGAGCGCATCCTGGGGCAGGCCGGTCGCGAGCGCGAGGGTCGCGAACCGCACCTCGCGACCGAGCACCGCGGCGTAGGCGAGCACCTCCCGCGCGTCCTCTCCCAGGCGGGAGATGCGCTCCGCCACGAGGTCGGCGATCACCGCCGGCACGGCCCCCGAGGGCGTCGTCTGGCCATTGCCGCTCGAGGTCTGTGCGAGCGCCCAGGCGACGCCACTCCGGCGTAGCGCCCCGCGCTCGACCAGCGCGCGAACGATGGCCTCCGCGTCCCCCGGGGCTCCGCGGCTCTCGGCCACCAGTCGCTCGACCAGGGCCGGAGGCGCTGCCGCGCCGAGCATGGACCCTGCGAGCTCCTCGAGCGCCTCGGCGGAAAGGACCGGCACTGGGAGCGCGATGCCGCTTTGCTGCAAGGCCTCGAGCAGCCGCCGCACGCGGGAGTCCGGGTCGGCGGCGTCCGCGCGCGCCGCCAGCGCGATCAGCAAGGGGTGCTCGCGTGCCCCGCGCAGGACGGCCTCGATCGCCGCCGTGCTGGGGTCGTCGAGCAGGTGCGCGTCGTCGATGAGCCACACCACGGGACGCCGCGCCGCGATCGAGCCCACCAGGGTCGCGGTCGCGGCCGCGAGTCGCTCGCTGTCGCCGGAGTCACCGGGGCGCGCCGCCTCGCCGGCGGCCACCAGGGCGAGCGCGCTGCCGCACGCGGGTGCCAGGATGGCGGCCGCTGCTTTCACCTCCGACGACTGCTTCTCGGTATCGTCGAGGTCGTCGACCAGCTGCTCCACGAGCCAGGCCGCCGCGCCGAACGGCCGCGGAGACAGCTCCCCGGCGCGCAGGTGGTGCAGCGCCGCCGAGCGTCCCTTGAGCCCGCCCACCAGCCCTCTGAGCTCGGCCAGAAGGCGCGTCTTGCCGGCGCCGCGCGGGCCCACGCAGATCAAGGTGTGCGCCTCGCCATGATCGAGCGCGCTCACCGCCTGTGCGATCGCGGACAGGGCCTCGGCGCGCCCGACCAGCCTCGGCTCGGCGGGCGTCCACACTTCCGGGCACGCGGTGGGGGCCACCTCCATCGTCTCGGCGACGGCCTCCTCGCCTGCATCCAGCCGCACGGTGGAAAGGCGCGTGAGGACGGCCGCGGCGGTGGCCGGACGGTCCGCCGGTGCCTTCGCCAAGAGCTCCTCGCACAGGTGCGCGAGGCCGCGCGGGACCTGCGGACAGACCACGCCGAGGCGCGGCGCGGGCTCGTGGATGTGCTGGTACAGGATCGACGGGATGCTGCCGCCGAGGAACGGCGGCCGGCCCGCGAGGAGCTCGAACAGCATCACGCCGAGGGCATAGAGGTCGGTGCGCGCGTCGACGGTCAGGCCCTTGGCCTGCTCCGGTGACATGTAGAGCGCGGTGCCGAGCACGGTGCCGAGCTGCGTCAGGCGCACGCTCTCGGTCTCGAGCTCGCGCGCGAGGCCGAAGTCCATGACCTTGACCTGCCAGCGCGGGTCGACCAGCACGTTTTCGGGCTTGAGGTCGCGGTGGACGATGCGCGCGGCGTGCAGGTACGCGAGCGCCTCGGCGATCTGACCGACGACGCTGACCACGAGGTGCAGGCGCTCCGAGGAGGACAGCCCGGCGCCTCGCTCCCGGAAGGCGCGGGCCAGATCGACCCCATCGACGTGCTCCATCGTGTAGAAGTCGCGGCCAGACTCCTCGCCGAGCTCGAAGACGCGCACGATGCGGGGGTGGTCGAGCCGCGCGGCCGCCCGGAACTCGCGACGGAAGCGCAGGCGCGCGTCTTCGCCGGTCGCCTCCCGCAGGCGCTTGACGGCGACCTGGCCGCCGCTCGCTCCGTCGCGGCACAGGTAGACCGCACCCATCCCGCCCGTGCCCAGTGGGCGCAGGATCTCGAATCGCCCGATGCGATCGGGCGCCGCCGATGCCACGGCCACGTGGGTAAGGTAGCACGGGCCCCGCGGGCCCGCCGGTCGGGGCTGGGCGGGGGGGCCGCGCCCCGGCCACGCTGACTGGACGCGGGGTTACGATGGCGCGCGGGTTGCTGATTGAGGGAGGTTGGAGGTCTTCATGCGCAGCCAGGGAACACGACGCGCGCCCCTCATCTGGGCGATCGCTCTTGCATTGGGGGCCTGCGCCAGCGCCGCGCGCCCGACCGGGGTTGTCCCCGCCTGGAACGGTAGCGACGAGGAGGCGCTGTCCCGTGGCCTTGCCGAGGGGCTGCTCGAGAGCGCCTGGCTGGCCGAGGAGAACGCCGCACTTCGCCGGCCGCCCGTGCTCCGCGTGGTGCGGGTCTCGAACGCGACCGGGCAGGAGCTCGACGAGGCGCACGTGCGCCTCCTGGTCGAGCTGGCGCTCGGCACCTCGGGCCGGGTCGAGATCGCGGGGGCCGAAGCGGATGCCGACTTCGTCCTGGTGGGCGAGGTGGCCCGTCGCGAGTCCAGTGACCGCCGCACCACCATCTTTGCGGGGACGCTGCGCGCGGTCGTGGACGGCCGAACGGCCTGGAGCGGCGAGAAGCAGCTACGCAAGCAGCTGGTGGCGATCGAGCCCTGACGACTCGCTATCGCGCCAGCTCGCCCACCTTCATCACCCGCCGCAGCACGTGATTGCCCAGATCGGCCACCACCAGATCGCGCTCCGTCGTGAGGGCGAGCCCGTGCGGCGAGTACAGCTCCGCGTCCTGGCCTTGCGCATCGACGAGGCCGGCGTGGCCTGGTCGACCGACGATCGTCCGCACGAGCCTCCTCGAGGGTGAGATCAGGCGGATGTCGTGGCCGCCGAGCTCCGAGACGTAGAGATCTCCGGACGCGTCGGCGACTATCCCGCGCGGCCCGTCGAAGCGGGCCTCGGCGAGCGTGCCGTCGACGTGACCTTTCGGGCACGGCTGAGCCTGGCAGCTGCCTGCCACCGTGTCCACGCGCCCGCCGCGGAGCACCCGCACGAGGTGGTTGTCGCCGTCGGTGAAGTACACCGCGTCGCCGAGCCAGTCGAGCGCGCGCGGGCCCTGCATGCGCGCCTCGAGCGCCGGGCCATCCCGGTAGCCGGCGACGCCGTCCCCGGCGACGGTCGTCACGACGACCTCGACGGGGACACTCCGCACGTCGATCTTGCTGTCGATCCTGCGGATCCGGTGGTTGTTCTGGTCGGCGACGAAGATCTGGCCGGACGGATTGGCCGTGACGCTCTTCGGGTTCTCGAAGCGTGCCGTGGCGCCCGGCCCCTCGGCGAAGCCAGCCTGCCGCGGAGCGCCTGCCAGGGTGCCGCTTCCGAGCAGGCACCCATCTTGGGTACACGGCGAGGCCACGAGCAGCCAGCGCACGGTGGCATTGTCGCCGTCGGCCACCACGAGGAGCTCGCGATCGTCGCCGGGACGCAGCACGGCGATGCCCGCCGGGAACGAGAAGCGCACTTCCCCCAGGGCGCACCGCCGCGGCCCGGGTGGGCAGTCGCGATCGCCACGCTCGCCGTCCCCTGCCAGCGTCACCAGCTCGGAGCCCCGCAGCATTCGGATGCGGTGATTCCTGCCGTCCGCCACGTACAGGGTGCCACCTCGGCCCAGCGCCAAGCCGTAGGGCGTGTCGAGGCGGGCCTCGCGGGACGGACCGTCGCGGAAGCCCGGCTGGCCATCGCCAGCGACGGTGATGACGCACCCCGCGCCGAGGCAGGGGCCGGATCGACCCGGGCGGAGCGCCAGGAAACCCGCAAGGGCTGCGAGCCCCGCGGCAAGGCCGAGCAGTGTGGCGCGACGTCGCTTCGGCGCAGGTCGCGCAGGGCCGCTGAGCGCTTCCGTCTCGGGCTGCTCCACGTCGGGCACCAAGCCGGGTGGGCGGGCGACGCCGCTCGGTGGCGTGTGAGGGGCCATCACCACGCGTGGCCCCGTGGAGTGCTGGGCCAGTCGCTCGAGCTCCACCGCCAGCCACTCGCGCCCGGCGCTCCCCCGGAACGGGCGCAGCTCCGCCGCCAGCTCGGCGGCCGTCTGTGGACGCGCCGCGGGCTCCCGGGCCAGCGCTCGCTGGACCACGGCCTCGAGCCCCGGCGGCAGCGGCGGCCCGCCGAGCGGGGGTACCCGGGCCTCCACGACAGCGCGCAGCCGTTCGGGCTCGCTGCCGCCCGCGAATAGCCGCGCGCCCGACAGCAGCTCCCACAGCACGACACCCACCGAGAAGATGTCGGTCCGATGGTCCACCGGATGACCCGCGACCTGCTCCGGTGACAGGTAGGAAGCCTTTCCGCGCAGGACGCGCGTGACCTCGCCGTGCGCTGCCGCCGCCTTCGCGATGCCGAAATCGACCAGCTTGACCTCGCCATCTGCGGAGACCATCACGTTCGATGGTGTGACGTCGCGATGGATGATGGGCGCTGGCGCGCCGTCGTCGCCGCGATGGCCATGCGCGTGTGCGAGGCCGCATAGCACCTCGTGCGCCACGTGGATCGCGAGCTCCGCTGGCATGCGCTCGCTGCGCTCCTCGTAGACTCTAGAGAGCTCCGCGAGGTTCTTGCCCGCGATGCGCTCCATGACGATGAAGTGCTGGCCATCGAGCTGGCCGAAGTCGAAGACCTGCACCACGTTGGGGTGGTGCAGCCGGGCCGCGAGCCGGGCCTCGCTGATGAACAGGCGCACGAGGTCGGGGTCGTCCTGCAGGTGTGGGAGGATCCGCTTGACCACCACCTCGCGACGAAACCCTTCTTCGCCGACCACGCGGGCCAGGAAGACCTCCGCCATGCCGCCGCGGCCGAGGCAGCGCAGCAGTTCGTAGCGCCCGAAAGGTGCCGCCAAGGGCCCTCGAGGGTACCACCCCCGGCCCGGCAGCGGCGAGTCAGCGAAGTGGGAAGGGCTTGGTCCCCGTGATCTCGGGGCCGATCAGCCGCGGTGGGTCCGTCGGCCCCTGCAGCGGGATCGTGAACGATGCGACGCGCAGGGGCGCGGGGCTCATGTCGCCGAGATCCGTGATCGGCGGCGCAATGGTGACGAGCTTGGCGGTGATCTGGGCGGCCTCGATGGTGAGGAGGCCATAGCCGTGGGCGTTCGAATCGACATAGGCGAGGTGGGCGTTGTGGGTGGCGACCCGCTGGGCCATCGCCATGTCGATCGAGTTCGTCATGGCTGCCGTGGTGGCGGACTTGACGCCCCACGCCAGCACCATGTTGAAATTCTCGACGAATTTCTGGTTGCCGCCCTGGGTCGTCGAGTCGTAGGTGATGAGCCGGCGCAGCTCGGCCGGCACGGCCGTGCCGCGCGTGGCGCTCTCGAAGAAGGAGAAGAAGGTGCCAGAGCTGATGCCCGCCGCCAGGAGGTCGATCATCACCTTCTTGCCCGTGGCAGCGTCGTGGTTGTCGAGGACGTATCCCGCGAAGTGCGCGTGCAGGTCGCCGGAGATCGAGACCACGTTGCGGATCGCGTTGTCGGTCAGGTACTTCATGAGCTCGCCGCGCTCGGTGCCGTAGCCGTCCCAGGCATCCTGGGACACGAGCAGATCCCATTCGAGCAAGCCCGTCTTGCCGGTGTCCGCGAGCATGCGCAGGAGGGTGACCTCGTTTCCCCACACCTTCCACGTGGCGGTCGACCCCTTGATCGTGTCCTTCCACCACTGCTTCTGGGTGGGTCCGAGCATGGTGCCCGGCGGGCTCATCTTTCGGGTGTTGTCGTAGAAGCCGTAGAAGGTCGCCGGCGGATTGCCGCCCCCCGCGGTGCGGCCCTGATCCATCGCGACGGTCATCTCATAGGGCACGGCGTTGCGCGGATCGAAGAAGAACGGCGAGCCGAACGAGACGTCCTCCGGGATCGCGTGATCGCTGCGATAGGAGCGCTCGTCCGTGAGCACGAGCTCGAGGTGCTTGCCGAAGCGGAAGCTCCGGAAGATGGTGAGCGTCGCGAGGGCCGACACGTTGTTCGGCTCGGTGACCTCGTTGTCGGCGTCGACCTGTGTCGCGCCGTACATGGCGTCGGTGACGGATGCGCTCGCGAAGTCCTTGGCGTGCTGGGCCACCCCGGTGACCCCGGACGCGCCCGTGAGCTGCGCCGGGACGTACTCGAACCAGGCCTGGTTCGAGGCCACCTTGCGCTTCTGCGCGGGCTCGTCGTTGCTCGAGTTGCTGATGTAGTTGGCCTGCGTCTGCCAGCAGTCGTTGGTGAACTCGTGATCGTCCCAGATGCAGACGAATGGCCAGCGAGCACGCGCAGCCTGCAAGTGTGGGTCGCGGAGGTACTGCTTGTAGAGATGGCGGTAGTCGGCCAGCGTGACCGCGTGCTTGCCGGTGTCGTTGGGTGTGTCGGCGCCGTCTGGCAAGGGGTCGGGGCTGCGTGGCTGCCCACCACGATCCACGAGCGGCATGGGTTGGAAGCTCTCGTCGATCCCCAGCTGGAACTTCGCACCGACCGTCTCGTAGATGAAGTCGCCCAGGAAGACCACGAAGTCGAGCTGCTGGTCGGCCGGCGCCGCGAGGTCGTCGGTCAGCATCTTGCGCCAGGCCGAGTAGAAGCCAGGCCCGCGATCCTGGCAGGACGCCCATGCCAGCCGGACGGTCCGGTCGGCCGCGGCCGCCGGTGCGGTGCGGGTGCGCCCGACGGTCGAGACGTCCGCGCCGGCCGTGAAGCGGTAGTAGTAGAGGGTGTCGGCATCGAGGCCCTCGACGAGCAGCCGCAGCGTGTGATCACTGTCGCTGCCGACGCTCATCTCACGCATGGCCACGATGGCCTGGAAGTCCTGCGTCTTCGAGACCTCGGCGCGTACCCGCACGGTTCCGGCGCCGCTCGTGGGCAGGACGCGCGTCCAGAGCATGATCGAGGCCTCGCGCGGATCGCCCGACGCGACCCCCTGCGGGTAGCCGTAGAGACCGGGCATGCCGCCCATGCCTCCCGCACCCGCGCCGCCCATGCCCGCTTCGCCGCCAGTGCCGCCGGCGCCCCCGGCGCCCGCGCCACCGCCGGCGCCACCGGTACCCGCCATCTTGGGTCGCTCGTCACAGCCGATGCCCGCGCCGGCGACCACCACGAAAGATCCCGCAGTCCTGAGGAAGTCACGCCGCTTCATGGCCAGCATGATACGCCGAACCTCTGCCGGGCCAAGTCCGCTCCCTCGACCAGGTGCGGGTCGCGGATCGAGCTACGCGCTGCGCCAGCGACGGGACAGGGCGACGGTGCGGTGATACGCGGCCAGCTGCGCCGCCTGTTCGGTGGGGGTCAACCCCCGCAGGTGCGCGATGCGATCGGCCACCACGGGGGCCGCGCGCATGCCCTGGTCGCGGTCGTAGAGCAGCAGCTTGACGCGACGGGCCAGCACGTCCTCCACGGTCTTGGCGAGCTCGTAGCGGATCGCGTAGTCGATCTCGGCCCACAGGTGCGGCAGGTCGGCCGAGATGCGCTCGATCGGGCCGCTGGCGAGCACGGTGTCGGCGCGTGCGCCGTAGTTGAAGACGAGGTGCTCGGCGACGTCCTCGGGGACCTGCTCGAGGAGCCGCTGTTGCAGCGCCGCGACGGTCTCGCCCTCGGGCGCGCCCGGGAGCGAACGATCCTGGGTGCTGCACGCCCGGGCGTCCTCGCAGAAGCCGGCGTCGCGCAGCCGATCGACCACGTGATCGGTGATCTCCTCGGCCATGTGGCGGTAGGTCGTCAGCTTGCCACCGGCGACGACGACGAGGCCATTCGGCTCGTCCCAGATCTCGTGCTCACGCGGCACGGCGCTGGTGGACGACGCACCGGACGAGATGAGAGGGCGCACACCCGCCCAGGTCGAGATGATGTCGTCCTGGGTCAGCTTGGCCTGCGGGAACGAGTAGCGCGCGATGGCGAGCAGGTATCGGATGTCCTCGGCCGAGGCGTGCACGTCCGCGGGATCGCCGTCGAAGTCGGTGTCGGTCGTGCCGAGCACGGTGCGCGCGCCCTCGGGGATGGCGAAGATGACCCGATCGCGGAGGAACAGGACCATCGCACGTTGCACCGGCAGCCGCTGGGCGGGCACCACGATGTGCACGCCCTTGGTCGGCCGCAGCACCGTCTTGCCGAGCAGCTTCGAGGTCCAGGGGCCGACCGCCGAGAGCACGACGCGGGCCTGCACCTCGGCCCGACGCCCGTAGGGATCCTCGACGACGGCGCCGCCGACGCGCCCCCCTGGGCCGGTGACGAGCTCGACCGCTTTGACGTAGTTCGCGCAGGTCGCGCCGAGGGACTCGGCGTCGAGCACGTTCTCGAGCGTCAGCCGCGCATCGTCGGTGTGGCAGTCGTAGTAGGTGATCGAGCCGACGAGGTCCTTTCTGCCGCTGAGCGCCGGCTCGCGATCGAGGGTCTCGCGGGCGGAGAAGCGCTCGTGCCCCGAAGGCGGCTGCCAGCGGGCCAGCGCGTCGTAGATCACGACGCCGATCTGCGTGAGCGCGAGGCGCTTCCACGACGCGGCGGGCACCATGAACTCCATCGGCCGTACGAGGTGCGGCGCGCTCTGCATGAGCAGGGCCCGCTCGGTGACCGACTCGAAGACCATCTTGAACTGCGCGTACTGCAGGTAGCGCAGCCCACCATGGACCAGCTTCGAGCTCTTCGAGGACGTCCCGATGGCGTAGTCGCCGCGCTCGACCAGGGCCACGCGGAGCCCGCGGAGCGCCGCGTCACGCGCGACGCCCGCGCCCGTGATGCCGCCACCGATCACGAGCACGTCGAACGTGCCCTCCGACAGCCGGGAGAGCGAGTCGTCCTTGCCGATCATGGCTCGCGGAGCTGCACGTGGAGCTCGTCCAGCTGACGCTTCGACACCTCGTTCGGTGCGTCGGTCATGAGGTCCGTGCCCTTTTGCGTCTTCGGGAAGGCGATCACGTCGCGCAGGGACTCCGCGCCACACAGGAGCATGGCCAGGCGATCGACGCCGCACGCGATGCCGCCGTGCGGCGGCGGGCCGTAGCGGAAGGCGTCCAGCAGGAAGCCGAACTTGCTGCGCGCCTCCTCGTCGGACAGCCCGAGCGCGGCGAAGACCTGCGCCTGCACCTCGCGTTGATGAATTCGGATCGATCCGCCCGCGATCTCGTTGCCGTTCAGGACGAGGTCGTAGGCGCGCGCGCGTACGCGGCCTCGATCGCTCTCGAGGTGCGCGAGGTCGTCGGGGTCGGGCGAGGTGAACGGGTGATGGGCCGCCGCCCAGCCGTCATCGGTCTGCTCGAACAGCGGGAAGTCGGTCACCCACAGGAACTTCCACTGCCCCGCGGCGATGAGGCCGAGCTTGTTACCGAGGTGCAGGCGCAGGCCGCCGAGCACCGTGTTCGCCAGCTTGGCCGGCGCGAACTGGAAGAACAGCAGGTCCCCCGGCTGCGCGCCGCAGGCCGCGTTGATCGCGCCGCGCAGCTCGTCGGGCAGCGACTTGAGCGGCGTCTGCGTCCAAGCGCCGCCTTCGGCGACCTTCGCGCGCGCGAGCCCCTGCGCGCCCATGCCCTTGACCAGCTCCTCGAGCTTGTCGAGCTCGGCGCGGCTGAGCTTCTGCGCCTCCGCGGCGGGCAGGCGCAGCGCCTTGACCACGCCCTTCTTCTCGAGCGCCGTCTGCATCGGCGCGATGCCCCCGCCGTGCTGCCGCACCACGTCCGACAGCTCCGAAAGCTCGAGGCCGAAGCGCAGATCCGGCTTGTCCGAGCCGAAACGCCGCATGGCCTCCGCGTACTGAAGGCGCGGGATGTCGCCGATGTCCACGCCGAGTATGCCCTGCCAGAGCTCGCGCATCAGGCCGGAGATCACGCGTTGAACGTCCACCTCGGAGACGAAGCTCATCTCGACGTCGATCTGGGTGAACTCGGGCTGGCGGTCGAGCCGCAGGTCCTCGTCGCGGAAGCAGCGCACCACCTGGAAGTAGCGGTCGAGGCCCGCAACCATGAAGAGCTGCTTGAAGATCTGCGGCGACTCCGCGAGCGCGTAGAAGCGGCCCGGGTTGAGCCGACTCGGCACCAGGAAATTGCGCGCGCCGCCGGGCGTGTACTTGACCATGAACGGCGTCTCGATCTCGAGAAAGCCCTGGTCGGACAGGAAGCGCCGCGTGATCTGGTAGAGCTGCGAGCGCACGATGAGGTTCCGCTGCAGGGCCGGGCGGCGGAGGTCGAGGTAGCGGTGCTTGAGCCGCGTCTGCTCGTTGGTGTCGATCTCGTCCTCGATCAGAAACGGCGGCGTATCGGCGCGCGAGAAGATGACGAGCTGCTTGGCCTCGATCTCGACCTCGCCGGTGGCCAGCTTGGGGTTCACCATCGCCCCGCGCGAGCGCACGACGCCCTCGACGCCCAGGCAGAATTCGCTCCTCAGCTCGCCCGCCAGCGCGTGGGCGTCGGCAGAGGCGTCGGGCTCGAACACGACCTGGACGAGGCCGTGGCGATCCCGCAGATCGATGAAGACGCACCCGCCGTGGTCGCGGCGGTTGTGCACCCAGCCCATGACGGTGACACGCTGGCCGACGTTGGCGGCGCGCAGGTGGCCACAGCCGTGGCTGCGCTCGAGGCCGGCTACGCTGCTCCGGACCGCCTCGACCGGCGGGTTGCTCGATGCGGAGGACATTGGACCGGCGAGTCTAGCCGCCTTGACACAGCGCGGCAAGATGGCAGGCTACCGGAGTGAGACGCCCGGTGCCGCTATCGAATCCCGAGGAGCTCTCGGCCCGATCCGCCGAGCTCGAGGCTGCATCCCCGGTCGAGATCCTGCGGTTCGCGCTCGCCACCTGGCCCGGTATCGCCATCTCCTCCGCCTTCGGTGTGGAGGACTGCGCGATCATCGACCTCGCCTGCGGCATCGTGTCAGGGGCGTCCCTGCACGTCTTCTCGATCGACACCGACTTCTTGTTCCCCGAGACACACGCGCTCAAGGCCCGCATGGAGGAGCGCTATGGGATCCGCGTGAAGGTGTGGAAGGGCAGCGTCACCAAGGAAGAGCAGGACGCCACGCATGGGGAGCGCCTGTACGAGCGCAGCACCGATCAGTGCTGCGCGATCCGCAAGATCGAGCCGATCGGTCGCGCCCTCGAGAGCGTGGACGCGTGGGTGACCGGCATGCGGCGCGACCAGGGTCCGAGCCGGGCCGGCATCCAGATCCTCGAGCGCTACGACCACCAGGATGGCTCGCCCCTCATCAAGGTGAACCCCCTCGCGCGCTGGACCCACAAGGACACCTGGGCCCACGTGATGAAGCACGAAGTCCCCTACAACCCGCTGTTCGATCAGGGCTACAAGAGCATCGGCTGCTGGCCCTGCAGCAAGCCCGTGGACGCGGACGCGGACGAGCGAGCCGGGCGCTGGGGCGGCCAGAAGGCGGAGTGTGGGATCCACACGTTCATGATCCGCAAGGACCCCTCTGGCCCGCCTTCGGCATGACCGCATGAGCGGACCGGCCATGCTGCGACCTTTGCGACCTTTGCGACCCTTGCGCTTGGTGCATCTCTCGGACCCGCACGTCATGGACCTGACGGGCGTCACGCTGCGGGATTTCCTGTGGAACAAGCGCCTCGCGGGCGGCCTGAACCTGGCGCTCAGGCGATCGCGCAAGCATGACCGCGCCCTCCTCGACACGCTGCTGGAGCGGCTCCCTGCGGCGCGGGCGGACCACGTGTTCGTGACCGGCGATTTCACGAACCTCGCTTTGCGGCCGGAGTTCACGCTCGCCCGGCGCTACGTGCAGCGCATCGCGGACCTGGTCGGGACGGCGCGCGTGAGCGTGATTCCCGGAAACCACGACGCCTACACCGAGGACGCTGTGGTCGAGCGCCGCTTCGAGGAAGCGTTCGCGGAATGGATCGGCGAGGGCGCCCGTGGGGAGTGGCCGTACCTGCAGCTGACGGGCTCGCTCGCGATCATCGGCTGCTCGAGCGCGGTGCCGACGCCGTTTCCGCGTGCCTCGGGGCGACTTGGCGAGGCCCAGCTCGAGCGTCTCGAGGCGTTGCTCGGCCGCGACGACGTCCGGGCGCGCTTTCGCGTGGTCCTCGTTCACCACCCTCCGGTGCCACAGCACGGCAGCGAGCTCCGTCAGCTGGAGGATCGCGCGGCTTTCGCGGCCGTCATCGCGCGTGCAGGTGCAGACCTCGTGCTCCACGGCCACGACCATCGCGAGGTCCGGGCCGAGCTCGCCGGCCCCGAGGGGCGCTGGGTCCCGGTCCTGGGCGTGACGTCGGCGACGTATCGTTCCTCGCACGCCGACCGGCGTGGACGCTTCAACGTCTACGAGGTTGATCCGGTTGCCAGGCGCGTCGCCTCGGTCGTGTCCGAGCTGGCCTGATCTGGGTGATTGGGCCAAGGGGCTGTCCCTGAATCGCGCCAAGGTTGGCGTGCCGACTCTGGTGCCAGCAGGCGCGAGGACTTGTCCGAGCGGGGGAGGGGCAGTCGTGCCCCTCCTGCGGTCGCCGTCCGCGGCGACCGATCGGAAACTAGTACGACCGGGCCTTGGCGGGCTCGCACACGATCTCGCGCCCCGCGTGCATCTTGCCGCGCAGAGCCTCGAGCACGCGCGGGCCGTCCTCTGCCGAGACGGTCAGGTAGCTGTTGTTCTGGCGTAGCTCGATCTCCGCTGCGCCGGTCCCGAGCCCGGTGTGCTCGCGCAGGATGGCCTCGATGTCGGACTGTTCGACGCGGTCGCGCCGTCCGAGGTTGAGGTACAGCCGCGCGCGCGAGGGATCCCCCTCCGCGGCGTCTCGCGCCGCGATCTTGTCGGGTGCGGTGACCTCGCCGTCGGGAGCCAGCGCCCCTTCGCGCACGGCTGCCGGGGGGGTGCTGCGCGGGCGTTCGTCGCGATCGCGTCGTCCTCGCTCCTCACGTGGACCGCGGCTGTCCCGGCCGCTGCGATCGTCACGTCGCCCGCGCAGTGGCTCGCGCCGCCGGGTGGGGGCCTCGTCCGTACTGGCTTCCCAGGTGCGGGTCGGCTGCTCGTCGAGCGAGGGCGGCGCGGCGGCCGGCGCCGGGCGCCCCGCCTCGCGCGCAAACCAGTCGCGCAGGAGCTCGGCGAACAGCCGCTCGCCCTGCACGCTGGATCCGATGCGCCGCGCGAGCGATCGCCAGTCGCCTCCGGGCTCGCTCTGGAGCTGCATGGCCAAGGCGTGGTAGCGCTCGCCCTCGGCGTGCGTTCGCAGCTCCTCGTCGCTCGGCAGGCGCCGCTCCTCGGGTTTGACCTTGTAAAGGAGCCTCAGGTAGTAGAGCGCTCCCAGCTCCCTCGGCCCGACCAGCGAGATCGCGATGCCGCTCTTGCCAGCGCGCCCGGTGCGGCCGGTGCGGTGCACGTAGACCTCCGCGCTCTCGGGGAACGCGTAGTTGATCACATGCGACAGGTCCGAGATGTCGATCCCGCGGGCCGCGATGTCGGTCGCACACAGGAACTCGAGCTCGTTGTTGCGCATGAGGCCCATGACGCGCTCTCGATCGGCCTGTGTCAGGTTCGACGAGATGGCCTCGGCACGCCGTCCCTGCTTGCGCAGGAACTCCGCCACCACCTCGGTGTCGTCCTTGGTGTTGCAGAAGATGATCGCGAACGACGGCTGCTCGATCTCCAGGATTCTCCGCAGGTCCTCGGTGCGGTTGATGCCCGACACAGGGTAGTAGGCGTGCTCGATCGTTTCGACGCCGATGTAGTCGGCCGACAGCGTGATGGTCTCGGGATTCCGCATGTACTTGCGCGCGATCCGCACGATGTCGGGCGGCAGCGTCGCCGAGAACAGCAACGTCTGCCGATCCCTGGGCAGCCGCTCGAGGATGGCGATGATCTCCTCCTGGAAGCCCATCGACAGCATCTCGTCGGCCTCGTCGAGCACGAGGATACGAACGCCCTTGGTCTTGAGCGTCCCGCGCCGGAGGTGATCGAGCACGCGCCCCGGCGTGCCCGCCACGACCTGCGCGCCGGCCTCGAGCGCAGCGATCTGCTTGCCCATCGGCGCCCCGCCGTAGATGGGCGCCACGGTGATGCCGCGATACTGCGAGATCTTCTCGACCTCCGTCGCCACCTGGAGCGCCAGCTCGCGGGTCGGCGCCAGCACCAGCGCCTGCACCTCGTGCTTCTGCCCGTCCACCAGCTTCTCCGCGAACGGGATGCCGAAGGCCGCAGTCTTGCCGCTGCCGGTCTTCGACTGGATCATCACGTCGCGTCCCGCCAGCGTCGGCTCGAGGGTCTCCGATTGCACGGGCATCGCGTCGACGAAGCCCATCTCGGCGAGCGCGCGCTGCACGTCCGCGTGAAGGCCCATCTCCGCGAACAGCTTCCTGGGCGGGGAGGGCGGCGTCACCTCGCCTCCCTCCGGGGCAATGGGGGACAGGGGCGCGGGGGGGGTGGAGTCGACGGACATGGAGGCTCCTAGCGATTCAGGGATGAGAAGCCGCGGTCATCGCGGCGAGGTTCTGTTGCAGCGCGCTCCGCATGCTCGCCACTTCCTGCGCCTCGTTGCGCAGGAAGCGGAGCAAGAGCGCGTCGAAGCGTTGCTCGATCACCTCGAGCTCCTCGTGCAGCTCGGCGAGGCGCGAGAATGGCTCGCCCATCGCCCCGCCGCGCAGCTCCTGGAAGCGACAGCGGTAGCCGGCCTGGGCCCAGCGCTGGTGCCATGCGGCCTTCCAGGCGTCCCACTTGGCGAGCACGTCCTCGTGGGTGCGGCCGACGTCCTTCTGGCGCTCGGAGAGGGCCGAGTTGAGATCGTCGAACAGCGCCTGCACCTCGCGGTGACAGGCGAGCTTCTCGGCCGCGCTCGCCGGGTTTCCGGTGATCTGCGGCTGCTTGGCCAGGTTCTCCGGGCGGAAGAAGACGTTCACGGCGATCGACACGACGAGGTAGAGCACTCCGCCCACGGCCACCAGCGCGAACAGTCCGCGCAGCGCCTGCCTATATCTGCGAAATTCCTGGGGCGGCTTGCGGACCACGGTGGTTGGTTCTTCTGCCTGGGGCAGAGGTATCGCATGTCCTACACGGGCATGCCACCGTCGTCAACTTGGGCGGGGAGCTACGGCAGCACGACCTCGAAGGCACCGCCCGCGCCGGATTGCGTCACGCCACGCAGCCGCGCCGCGCTCTTTCCGTCGTCGGCCGCGAGGTAGAAGCGAATCTCGACGCCGGACAAGGTGCCGCCGGTGTCGGTCAGCATCCGGCCTTGGGCCTTGTTGCCCGTGGACAGATCCACGGGAAGGTCGAGGCCGCCCGTCACCATGACGTTCTCTCGGGATTCCCGTGGCCAGGGTCCGCCTTGCGGGGGCGTGATCTCCACGTCGAACCGGCCGAGATCGACGCGCAGGAGATACCGGCCGCTCGCGTCGGTGCTGGCGGTCGCGGAGACCCCGTCATTCGTAGCGGTCAGGGAGCGTGTGCCGTCCCGAGCGCGGAAGGCATCGACGACCGCATTCGCGATCGGCCTGCCGTCGGCGGAGCGCACGGCTCCCGAGAGGCGCACCTTCGCGCGCAAGCGGAACTCCTGGGCACGTCCCGTGATGGCCTCCAGCTGGAACGACTCGTCGTCCACGCCGGCAAACGGGGAGCCGGCCGGTGGCTGGACGTGCAGGGTGTAGGGGCGGGTGGTGCCGGCCTCCTCGGGCGGAAGGAGCATGAGATCCACGAATCCGCTGCTGTTGGCCTGCCCCACGGCGGAGAACTCGGCGGCCGGTCGGTCGCTCGCGGCGGCTTCCACCGCGGAGACGAGCGTGGTCTCCAGCGACAGGGTGGTGCCCGCGACGGGGACATCGGCACCATTTTCGGGGCTGCCACGCACGGAGAACCGGTACTGGCGCGGCGAGACGTGCTTCGGCATCGGAAGCAGGCCCACCGCGTACTCCCCACGGCTGTCCCGCATCATGACCGTGGTGTCGAAGGTTCGCCGTAGCGTGGGGAACCCGGGGGCCTGCGCCGTGGGCTCGACCACGAGGTCGTAGACCGACGCGGTGTTCCAGATCTGCAGCCTGAATCCGCCGTCCGGCCCCGTGGCCGTGCTCGTGGACGCGACGCGGCCGGTGGCCCGGTCCACGGCCTTCACCGAGAGACCCTCGATCGGGATCCGATTGGCGCTGTCGATGACCTGGGCGACGGTACCCGTGACGCTCCGAAGCTCGCTGGAGGAGGGCAGGGACAGCGTGAACGTCGTGCTGGAGGCGCCGAGGTCGATGGCGTACTCATAGGCCGGGCGAGCCGGGGTCCCCTTCGTCACGACCCGGACCGTGTAGCGATCCGCAGGCAACGTCAGATCGAAGCCATCCCCAGCATCGCCGGTCTCGACCACATGGGTGGGTCGGCCGGGGATCCTCGACGCACGCCAGACGGTGGCGTGAGCGACGACAGGCCGGCCGTCGGCTTCCAGGATGCGTCCGCGCATGTTGAACAGGGCGGGCAAGCGGAGCTCGAGGCCCGCCGCGACGCTCGCCACCTCTAGCTCGAGCGGTACCGGCGTGACGGCGATCGGCGCGACCAGCTCGACCAGCCAGGTCTGCTGCCCAGGTCCTTGACCCGCAGCACCCGCGGCGTTGGACCGATCGGCGCAGGCCGCCAGCAGCGCGACGTGGAGCAGCAGGGCTACTGTTCGCATGTGAACACCCAGTAGGCCGTGACCACGCTTCCGTTCAACGATGGACGCCGGAAGATCGGCAAGGCGCCGTTCGCATCGTCGAACGCGCGATCGGAGACCACGACCTCCAGCAAGTGGCGGATGGGCGCAGCAGCCATGCCCCCAGCCCCTGCGGCGGGATCATCGACGCCGAGGTCGTGGCAGTTGAGGTTCGCGAACTCGACACTGGATCGCTTCACGTCGCGGCTGGTCGTCGGCTTCGACACATCCGTCCGGCGAATGCTCAGATGACCGGGCGTGTCGTAGTCGGCGAACATGCGCAGGAACAAGAAGTCCCTGAAGTTGGGATCGTCGAGCTTGAGGCTGACCTTTCCGGGCTGTCCGCTGTCGTTCGCGGGGAGCGTCATCTGTCCGTTGGGCTCCGGGCTCGGAAATGGTGGCAGTTGCTCCAGGATCCTCGGCGGTTGGTTCTCTTCCACAGGGCTCTTCTCGACCTCGAGGCCGTCCGGGAGCACGCAGGAGTCGCAGAGCATCAGCATTCCGAGCCACAGGAGCGCAGGGAGCGCCCTCGCCGCGCTAGCCCAGCAGAAAACGTGCCGGCCGAAACCCATCGGAACAACTGGCGGCTCTTCGGGTGGCCGCGACATCGGCGTCATGCTCGGACGGGGGGACATCGAGGCTACCCGGCGCCGACGGCTCCGTGCTCGGCCGCCGTCATCGCTCCTCTGCGTCGTCGCGACGAACCGACGGCACGGCCAGCCCCTCCTGCTCGAGCTGCTCGAGGTGCCGGAAAATCGTGCGCGGGTCCACGCCCAGATCGCGGGCCGTCTTGGTGCGATTGCCGGCGTTGAGGGCCAGCACCTCGTTGATGTACTCGCGCTGCCAGCGCTCGCGGGCGTCCGCCAGCGGCAAGATCTGCGGGGTCTCCACCTGCTCGAGGTCGAGGTCGTCCGGCAAGAGCAGGGTCTGCTCGGCCAGCACCACGGCCTTCTTGATGCGGTTCTCGAGCTCGCGGATGTTGCCCGGCCAGGGATGGCGCTTGATCGCCATGGCGGCCTGCGGCGACATGCCCTTGACCTGCGTCTTGTATTCGGTCGCGTAGCGTCCGAGCAGGTACTTGCCGATCACGAGCAGGTCGTCGCCGCGCTCGCGCAGCGGTGGCAGGTGGAGCTGCACCACGTTGAGCCTGAAGTAGAGATCCTCGCGGAACCGTCCGTTCTTGATCTCCTGCTCGAGCTCGCGGTTGGTCGCCGCGACGATGCGGATGTCGATCGGCTCGGGCCGCGTGTCGCCCACGCGCACGACCACGCGCTCCTGCAACACGCGCAGGAGCTTGACCTGCAGGTGCAGGGGCATCTCGCCGATCTCGTCGAGGAACAGCGTCCCTCCGTTGGCCGCGTGGAACTGCCCAGCCTTGTTCGTGTGCGCGCCCGTGAACGCGCCCTTGACGTGCCCGAACATCTCGCTCTCGAGCAGGCCCTCCGAGATCGCGCCGCAGTTGATCGAGATGAAGGCGCCCTTGGCGCGCGGCGAGCGGCGGTGGATCTCGCGAGCCACCAGCTCCTTGCCGGTGCCGGTCTCGCCGGTGATGAGCACCGAGATGTCGGTCGCCGCGACCTTCTGGATGCGCTTGTAGACCTCCTGCATCGCGGTGCAGGTACCGATGATGTCGCCGAAGCGCGTGCGCTCGAGCTCTGTCTGCAGCCGCTGGTTGTCGAGCTTGAGCTCGCTGACGAGCAGCGCATTGCGCAGGATGATCGAGGCCTGGGCCGCGAACACCGTCAGGACATCGAGCGAGCCCTGGCCGAACAGGCGGCCGATGCCGTCTGCGCCCACGTAGATGACGCCGAGCAGCGATCCTCGTTCGAGCAGCGGCACGCACATGACGGAGGTCAGGCGCAGGCTCATCACCGACTGCGCATTCGCGAACTCCGCGTCGTGCAGGGCATCCGACACGATGAGCGGCTGCCGGGTCCGCACCACCTTGGCGATGATGGAGTCGGACAGCTGTGCCACCGCGCCCTCGATGTTCTCCTTGCGCAGGTTGCGCGCGACCTTGACCGTCAGGCCATCGCCCTCGGTCAGCACGAGGAAGCCCTTGTCGGCGCCCGCGACGTCGACGATGGCGTCCATCATCGCACCGAGCAGCTCGTCGAGGTCGTACTTGTCGAGCAGGCGCGCCGAGAAGTCGTAGACCTTGCGGTACGCCCCGAGCTCGCTGACCGGTTGCGACCGCTCCCCGTCACTTTGTGGCGCCTCCTCGAAC
Organism: Myxococcales bacterium; assembly: GCA_023248855.1. Taxonomy (GTDB): domain Bacteria; phylum Myxococcota_A; class Polyangia; order JAHFDS01; family JAHFDS01; genus JAHFDS01. The sequence goes on along the minus strand of JAHFDS010000110.1, from coordinate 1,858 downwards.
ACGGAGAACACGAGCTCCGCGCGGCCCAGCTTGATGCGGTCGTCGTGGATGAGCGTGTGCTTGCGCCGTCGCTTGCCGTTGATGACGAGGTCGGCGTTCTTCTCGAGGCACGTGACGCTGAACTCACGGCCGTCGAAATGCAGGTGCGCGTGCGTCTCGCCGATGCCGGCGTCCTCGACCACGACGTCGTTGGCCTGAGCGCGTCCGATCGAGGTGAGGCGCTTGTAGACACGGACGCTCTTGGGCGGCGTGCCCGGCAGGAGGATCTTCAAGGTCGGCATGAGGGGTTCGGATCCGCTAGCTTACCTGGACCCGCCTTGAACTTCATGGTTTGTGCGCGACGCGGGATCGGTCAGAAGTCGAGGCCGAGGCCCATCGGCGTCGGCCGGATCGACACCCGTCCCGGCGTCTGTGGGCGCTCCTGCCGCGTGACGTCCTCGCCCTTCCAGTTCTCGATGGCGTCGTAGACCCCGAGCCCCCACACGACGAGGAAGAGCCCACCCGTCACGATGTGCGTCAGCTCGAGGCTCGCGGCGGTGCCCGCGTCGCGCTCGGGCACGGTACCGCTCGGATACTTGAGGTGGACGGCTGCATAGGCCGCGGCGCTGGCCGCACCGAGCGCGACCTCGGTGACGAGAAAACCCCACCCCTTGCCGGTCTGCCTGTTCTGGAACTGCCCCGCACCGAAGGGCAAGAGGTTCACCGAGAACGGCCGCTCGCGCACGCGCGTCTCGACCAGGATGCGCACCGCGTTCCTGCGGCGCTCCTCCTCCTCGCGCCTGCGGCGCTCCTCCTCGCGCCGACGTGACTCGGCCTCGATGCGCCGCAGCTCATCCTGGTTCTCGCGCTTGAGTCGCTCGACGAAGTCGGTCACGTCGGGGCCATCGACCACGCGGTCCATGCGGAAGTCGGGCTGCAGCGTGAGCAGGATCTGGAACTCGACCCGGGCGCGGAAGTTGTCCTTGGCGTAGAAGTACGCGGCGCCGAGGAGCTTGCGCGCCCGCACCACCTCGTCCTCGCTCGAGAGCGTGATCTTGGGGTAGAGGAGCGGCCGCAGGAGCTGCACCGCACCCGCCCAGTCATTCTGCTCGTAGGCGGCGCGCGCATGCGCGAGGTCCTCGGCGGGCGTCGCCACCGTGGCCATCAGGAGCAGGACCAGTCCCCACACGCGCACCGATGATACCCGACGGTGTCGCCGGGGTTCGGGCTAGTGCCGCTCGGCAAGAATTTTGACGATCTCGGCCCAGGAGAAAAAGAGCTGACGCCGGTGGCTGCGGCACTCGCGAGCGCGGAGCGCGAGCAAACGAAACACCTAGTCTTCCTTCTCGAGCGTGAACGAGACGGTCGTGGTCTCGTTGGCCTCGATCGAGACGGTTTGGGTGGATTCCTTGAAGCCTGGAGCGTTGGCACGGACGACGACGCGCTCGGCCGCGTCGTCGCCCTTGAGGTCCACCTGGGAGACCCGCGCCGTGGTGGCCGGCCGCGCGTGCGCCGGCCCGTGTCGGTGGCGTCGATGGAGACCGTCTCCGGGTAGCAGGCGTCGCCGCACGTGATGACGAGCTGGTGCTTGCCGCCCGGGACCATCACGGTCGAGCTCTGCGCCGAATATCCGGGGACCCGCTTGCCGTCGAGCAAGACCCACGCGGACTTCTGGAAAACCGTGACGTCGAATGGGCGCGCTTCGACCTGGAGCTCGGGCACAGGCCGCAGCAGCGGATCGCCAGGCTGCGCAGGTGTGGGCTCGATCTGCCTGGCCGCGAGGGGGATGCGCGTGTTGCGCGCGAGCATGCGTCGCGGCTCGGGTGCGGGGGGGCGCGCCGGCTCGCCCCCCCGGATCACGGTCGGTTGCGGTCGCAGC
>JAHFDS010000506.1 GCA_023248855.1 Myxococcales bacterium | reverse complement strand
CGGCCCCGCCGTGGCGGCCGCCTTGCGGGCCGAAGGAGATCTCTACGAGGTGACCGGAAAGCTGCCCGAGGCCGAGCGCACGCTCGACGAGGCGCTCTCGGTGGCGGAGGGGGCCCGCGCCGACGTGGAGGCGGCGCGGATCCTGACCGAGCTCGTGGCGCTGGTGGGCGATCGGCAGGCTCGCTTCGACCTCGGCCTCAAGTACGCGGCGCTGGCGCGGGCCAAGCTCCAGCGCACCGGGGGCTCGCCGGCCCTCGAGGCCGAGCTCGAGAACCACACGGGCAGCGTGCTCTATCGCAAGGGGGCCTATCCCGAGGCGAAGGTGGCACTCGAGCGCGCGCTCGCGCTGGCCGAGCGGCCGGGCGCGGAGCTGCTGCCGGTGGCGGGCATCTCGAACAACCTCGGCCTCGTGCTGCGCGCGCTCGGCGATCACGCGGGGGCGCTCGCGGCCAACGAGCGCGCGCTCGCCATCAAGGTGCGCCTCGTCGGAGACGACCATCCGTCGATCGCGGTCTCGCTCGGCAATCTCGCCACGGTGCTGGCGGAGCGCGGCCAGCTCGGCAGGGCCAGAGAGTGTCTCGAGCGCTCGCTCGCGATCAAGATCAAGGCCTTCGGCCCGGCTCATCGTTCGGTCGGCATCGCGTGGAACAACCTCGGCGACCTCGCGCGCGACGAGAATCAGCCCGCGCGGGCCAGGGAGGCGTACGAGCGGTCGATCGAGATCCTGGGCGCCGCGCTCGGGCCTGAGCACCCGCTCGTCGCCTACCCACTCACCGGCCTCGGGGCGTCCGAAGTTGTGCTCGGGCGCCCGGCGCGCGCGGTGGCGCCGCTCGAGAGGGCGCTCGCGATCCGGCAGGCCGCCGAGACCGATCCCTCCGAGCGCGCGGAGACCGAGCTCGCCCTGGCCGAGGCGCTCGCGGCGCGTGATCCGGCGCGAGCCCGCACGCTCGCGCGCCTGGCGGCCGGTCGCTGGACGGCACTCGGGGCGCGCGGCCGACAGGAGCTCGCGCGGGCGGACGCCTTCCTGGCGGCACGCCGCGGGCGCTGAAGACGCGGCCGACGTGGCCGCGGACGTCCGACGATCAGGATGCCGAAACCGTGCCATCCTCTCGCCCGGGGGGAACGTGGACGCATTCACCGCAGCGACGCCGAGGTTCTCGGTAGGTGGGGTGCTCGCGCGCGGCTTCTCCATCTGGGGCAAGCACCTCGTTCCGTTCACGCTGATTGCCCTCGTCACCCAGCTGCCGGCCCTGGGCTACGCGGCGTACGGCGCGCTCACGTCCGAGGACGTCACCGAGCTGGTCAAGGACCGCGCAGCGTGGTCCCCGCAGACGCTCATCGGCCTGGTGTGTTTCCTCCTCAACACGGCCGCGCTCATCCATGCGGTCTCGCAGGCGCTGCGTGGCCGTCCGGTCTCCGTCGGGGCGAGCCTCAGGGAGGCCCTGCGACGGATGCTGCCGGTGGTGTCGTTCGTGCTGGTGGTGGCGCTCATCACCGTGCTGTTCGTGCTGGTGCTCGTCCCGGTCGCGATGCTGCTCAAGCAGCTGGCCATCGTCCCCGGCGTGATCGCCCTCTTGTGGCTGCTCTGTCAGCTCTGGGTGGCCGTGCCGGCGTTGGTCCTCGAGGGCGTCGGTCCGGTGGAGTCGCTGCAGCGCTCGTCGTCGCTGACGCTCGGCTACCGCTGGCACGTGCTCGCGATCGTGCTCGTCCTGTTCGGCATCCAGATGGGCCTTGCGCTCCTGACCGCCGCGGCCGTCATCACCGGGCTCGGCTCGCTGCTGGTCCTGCGGCTGGCCCTGCTGATCCCGCAGCTGCTCGGCCTTCTCACCGGGGGCCTGTTCGCCACCATCAACGTGGTCGCCTATCACGACCTGCGCACCTCCAAGGAGGGCGTGAGCGTCGACGACATCGCCAAGGTGTTCGACTAGTGCCGCCCGTCAGAAGTGACTAATGCCGAGGGCCCCCCGGGCGGGGCTTGCCGCGGCGGGAGGGGCCCCCGCGGTGGCCTGGCCGACCGGCATGCTTCGGGCGGCCACCTGCCGATATCCCGGGGGCCAGCGCCGGGCGCGGTCTCACCGCGCGCACGGAGAGCGAGGCGATCTCGCCGGCCGTGAGGTTGCGCCAGCGCCCGACCTTGAGGCTCCCCAGCTGGATCTGCATGATGCGCACGCGCTGCAGGGCGGTCACCTCGTAGCCGAGCTCCTCGCACATGCGACGGATCTGCCGGTTCCACCCCTGCGTCAGGACGATGCGGAACACGCGCGCGCCTATCTTGCCAACCTTGCAGGGCCGGGTCATGCCCTCGGCCAGCCGGATCCCGCGCGCCATCCGCTGCACGAGATCCTCGGTCACCTGGCGATCCACGGCGACGAGATACTCCTTTTCGTGCGCGTTCTCGACGCGCAGCACCTCGTTGACGATGTCGCCGTCGTTCGTGAGCAGGATGAGCCCCTCGGACTCCTTGTCGAGCCGGCCGATCGGGAAGACCCGCTCGGGGTGGTCGACGAAGTCGACGATGTTCCCGGGGACGGAGCGCTCGGTGGTGCAGACGACGCCGACGGGCTTGTTGAGCGCGATGTAGACCGGGCGGATTCGCTTGCGCGCGGCCCCGACCACGTCGCCGTCCACGCGGACCTCGTCGCCGTCACCCAGCTGTTGGCCGAGCCCCGCCGGTCGGCCGTTGATCGTGACACGCCCTTCGGTGATGAGGGTGTCCGCCTCGCGACGCGACCACTGACCGCTCTCGCTCAGGTACTTGTTCAGGCGCATCTCGAGCGAGCAGCGTACCGAACCGGCGAGCGCGCGTGAAGGCGCCGCGCCCACGCCGGCCCCAAGGGCTAGACTTCCAGACGTTGCGCATCCTTCTGCTCACGCCACCGATGATCCAGCTCAACACGCCGTACCCCGCGACGGCATACCTGACGGGCTTTTTGCGCCTGCACGCGACGCGCCTTGGCCTCCAGGTGGCCCAGGCGGATCCTGCGCTCGAGCTGTTCCTGCGCGTCTTTTCCCGCGCGGGCCTGATCGAGATCCACCGCGAGCTCGCCGCGCGGGCTACGAAGAAGCCGAGGTCAGCCGTGCCGCGCGGAATCGCTCACTTCCTCGAGCAGGCAGACGCCTACGCCGCCACCGTCGAGCCGGTCGTGCGCTTCCTGCAAGGCCGCGATCCGGGCCTGGCCTTGCGCATCGTGGGGCGGAGCTTTCTGCCCGAGGGTCCGCGCTTCGACGCCATCTCGGCCACCGACCCCGAGGATGAGCCGCTCGACTGGGCGTTCGGGGCGCTCGGCACGAGCGACCGCGCCAAGCACCTCGCGAGCCTCTTTATCGACGATCTCGCCGACGTCATCCGCGAGGGCATCGATCCACGTTTCGAGCTGTCGCGCTACGGCGAACGATTGGCCGCGAGCGCACCGACCTTCGACCCCCTGCGCGCGGCCCTCGAGGGGCCGCCGACCTTCGTCGATGCCACGCTCGACGCGCTCGCGCGCGAGCTGGTCGCTTCGCATCGCCCGGCACTGGTGGGCCTGTCGGCGCCTTTCCCGGGCAACGTGTACGGCGCGTTCCGCATCGCCCGCGCGATCAGGGCCGCGTCGCCGGACACCCACATCGTGCTCGGAGGGGGCTTCGTCAACACGGAGCTGCGCGACCTGTCGGACCCGAGGGTCTTCGACTACGTCGATTTCATCACGCTCGACGACGGCGAGCGGCCGCTTCTGGCCCTCGTCGAGCACCTCGGCGATCCGGCGTTGCCGCTTCTGCGCACGTTCGTGCGCGAGCGCGGCCGGGTGGTGCTCCAGACCGACGCACGCCTGCACGACGTACCGCTCAAAGACGTCGGCACACCCACCTACGACGGACTGCCGCTCGATCGCTACCTGTCCCTGTTCGAGATGCTCAATCCGATGCACAGGCTGTGGTCCGACGGCCGCTGGAACAAGCTGACGATCGCCCACGGTTGCTACTGGAAGAAGTGCACCTTCTGCGACGTCTCGCTCGACTACATCGGGCGCTACGACCTCGCCTCCGCCGACCTGCTGGTCGATCGCATCGAGGCCCTGGTCGCCGAGACCGGTCAGACGGGCTTTCACTTCGTCGATGAGGCCGCGCCGCCCGCGGGGCTGCGCGCGCTCGCGGAACGCTTGCTCGCACGAAAGGTGGTCATCGCCTGGTGGGGCAACATCCGTTTCGAGAAGACCTTTTCGGTCGAGCTCGCTCGGCTCCTCGCCCGGTCTGGCTGCGTGGCCGTCAGCGGCGGCCTCGAGGTGGCGTCCGATCGCCTGCTGGCCCTCATGGAAAAGGGCGTCACGGTGGCGCAGGTCGCGCGCGTCACCCGCGCGTTCACCGACGCAGGGGTGATGGTGCACGCCTACCTCATGTACGGCTTTCCGACCGAGACGGCGCAAGAGACCATCGACTCGCTCGAGCGGGTGCGCCAGCTCTTCGCGGCGGGCTGTGTGCAATCGGCGTTCTGGCATCGCTTCGCCGCCACCGCGCACAGCCCGATCGGCCTGGCGCCGGGCCGCTTCGGCATCCGGCTGCGCAAGGAGCCGAAGAAGGTCCAGTTCGCCCGCAACGACCTCGCCTTCGACGATCCCACCGGCTGCGACCACGACGCCCTCGGTGCGGGCCTGCGCAAGGCGCTCTACAACTACATGCATGGCATCGGCCTCGACGCCGACGTACGCGACTGGTTCGACCGTCGGGTTCCCGCGCCCGAGGTGCCCCCGGATCTCGTGCAACGGGCGCTGCGCAGGCGCCAAGTGACCGGTTGATTGAGTGGCAAGCAGGAGCGAGCGACGCGAGCCGCAGGGGGCAAGGGCGACGTGCGGAGATCTCCTCGCTGAGAGCAGTGGGCGCGACAGCGCGGCAGCGCGGGGCACCGCCTCGCGCCGGCCAGCGCCCCAATGGCGCTGCAATCGCAAATCGACATCGCTCGGCTGGCAATCGCAAGGGGAGGGGGCCCGTGAGGACTTGTCCGAACGGGGAGGGGATGCTCGGCATCCCCTATGCGGTCGCCGTCCGAGAGCGGGTGCCACCGCCTGGCGCCGGCCAGCGCCCCGATGGCGCTGCAATCGCAAATCAGTGGCGCTCGGCTGGCAATCGCAAGGGGTGGGGGCCCGTGAGGACTTGTCCGAACGGGGAGG
>JAHFDS010000109.1 GCA_023248855.1 Myxococcales bacterium | reverse complement strand
CGCGGGCGCCGGCGGAGGTGCCGGCGCGATGGGCGGCGCGGGGACTGGTGGCGCGTCCGGCGCGGGCGCTGGGGTTGGCGGCGCGGCGCCGACGTGCTCGGGGATGGCTGGCGGTGGGCCCGGCGACCGCGTGAAGCTGAACCTCGCGGCCGTGGAGCCGCCGGACGTGAACCCGCCGCAGAAGGACGAGACCACCTGGGCCTCGCTCGCGTTCGACGCACGGCGCAGCACCGTCGTCGCGTTCGGCGGGCAGACCTTCGATGGCATGCCGGCGCGCACGTGGCGCTGGGACGGCTCGGCGTTCTCCGAGCTCGCCAGCGCGGCCGCCAGCCCGACGCCGCGCTCGGGATTCGCCATGACCTACGACGCCACGCGCGGACGCATCGTGCTCTTCGGCGGTTTCTCTGCGGCGGGTGGTCTGCTCGACGACGTCTGGGAGTGGGACGGCGCGCGCTGGGCGCAGATGCCGGCCAGCACGCGTCCGACGCCGCGCAAGGAGCATGCGCTCGCGTACGACGCGGTGCGCGGTCGCACCTTGCTCTTCGGCGGCACGAACGTGATGGGCGCGCAGCTCGACGATACGTGGGAATGGGACGGCACCACCTGGCGCGACGTCACCGGCACCGGCACGCGCCCGCTGGCCCGCCGCCACGCGGGCATGGCCTTCGATCCGGTGCGCGGTCGCACCGTGCTCTTCGGCGGCGATCGTCAGGCGGCCAGCGGCGCGCAGACGATGGAGCGCGACACGTGGGAGTGGGACGGCCAGAGCTGGACGCGAGCGTACGGCTCGACCGATGGCGGGAGCACTTGCAACGGCGCGCGGTGCAACTGGCCGCGCGGCGGCGCGCACGTGGTGATGGCGTTCGACCCGCTGCTCGGCGGCGTGGTCGCGTACTCGGGCACGATCTGGGAGCACATCCCCTACATAGGGGCGAACACACCCGACGCCTACCGCGCGAGCCTCGAGGCGCAACAGTTCTGGCTGTGGAAGGACCAGCGCTGGGTGCCGCTCGTCGCCGAGGGCCAGTGGCCGACCGCCGAGGCGTACCAGTATTTCCCCGCGGACAACATCTTCCCGACCGAGAGCCCGACCGTGCATCACTGGGGCCTGACGTTCGACGAGTGCCGCCAGCGACTCGTGCTGTTCCGCCACAACCACAGGTTCTCGGGCGCACGCGTCAACGAGATCGACGCGCGCTTCTCGGCCAACACGGCGCCGGCGCTGCGCCTCGTCGGCGATCCGCCGGGCCGGCGCCAGGTGTTCCCGGGGCGCCCGCTGTCGTTCTCCGTGGCTGCCAGCGACGCCGACCAGGACGCGCTCACGTTCTCGACGGGCGCCTTGCCGACGGGCGCGATCGCGCAGCCGCCGTCGAGCGGCCCGGCCGAGATGAGCTTCTACTGGACGCCCGCGATGGCGCAGGCCGGGGACTACACCGTGACGTTCCAGGTCACCGACGGCCTCGCAAGCGCGAGCCTCGACGTACCCATCCAGGTCGGCGCGATCACGTACGCGGGGGTCGCGACGGGGACCGTGATGGCGACGGGGCAGGGCGACTTCATGATCCCGCAGTTCGAGAAGCGCTGGGACCTGAACGGCACGACGGACATCGGCGAAGTCTCCGAGGGGCTCGCGCCGTGCCGGGCGACGTGCACGCTGGCCGGAACGAGCCCGGGCGAGCTCGCGGTTCGTTGCCTGCTCGCCTGGACGCCCAGGGACGCGCTGGGCGGCCCCGTCCCGCCCTTGCAGATCCAGGACACGGCGGCCGTGCCACTCCCGGAGACCTTCGGTGCGCGGAGCTACGTGAGCACCTCGGGCTCCTCTTTCGGCGGCAGCTGGGCGATCGGCGTCGCGCCAAACAGCGACGGCAGCTTCACGCTCACCATCGGCAACATCGACCTGCGCTACGGGCGATCGATGTCGTGGCGGACGAGCGCGTCGAGCACGCTGCGCCTCGCGCCGTAGCCTCGGGCCGGCCGAGCGCGAGCCGCACCTGCGCCGCGCGAATGCGACTCGATGTAACCGGGAAGCGCGCTAACGTCGCGGCATGGACGCGCCGAGCCCCTACCTCGTCGGACCCTACGCCCCCACCCCCGAGGAGGTCGCGCTCGACTGCACGCCCATCGTGGGCGCGGTCCCGACGGACCTCCGCGGCGCCTACGTGCGCAACGGCCCGAACCCGCAGTTCGCGCCGCGCGGGCGCTACCACTGGTTCGACGGCGATGGCATGCTGCACGCCGCGTGGTTCGAGGGCGGGCGCGCGCGCTACGCGAACCGCTACGTGCGCACGGCCGCGTTCGAGCGCGAGGCCGCCGCGGGCCGGGCCCTGTGGAGCGGTATCATGGAGCCCCTGCGCGACAACCCGCGCGACATGCCCTACAAGGACGCCGCGAACACCGACGTGTGCTTCCACGACGGCGCGCTCATCGCGACGTACTACGTGGGGGGGACGCCCATGCGCGTCCACCCGCGCACGCTCGCGCCCCTCGGGGGCGGCGTCGCCGGCGCGCCCGCGCGCTTCTCGGCGCACGCCAAGGTCGACCCCGCCACGGGCGAGCTCTTCTGCTTCGACTTCGGTCCGAGGCCGCCGTTCTTGCGCTACGCGGTCGTCGGCCCGGGCGGCCGCGATCCGCACACGGTGCCGCTCGAGGTGGGCGGCCCGCGGCTGCCGCACGACATGTGCTTCACGAAAAAGCACGCGCTCCTCATGGACCTGCCGATCCACTTCGATCTCGAGCAGATGGAGAAGGGCCGCTGGCGCACGACGTTCCGGCGCGACGTGCCGGCGCGCTTCGCGATCCTGCCGCGTCGCGGCACGGCAGTGCGCTGGTTCGAGGCCGAGCCCTGCTACGTCTACCACGCGGCGAACGCGTGGGACGACGGCGACGCGGTCGTCATGGTCGGCTGCCGCGTCGACGACCCGCTGCCCGCGCCGGACCCGGCCGACGGGCCGCACGCGATCGCGATGGCGAACCTGCGCGTGCGCGCGCGTCTCTGGCGCTGGCGCTTCGACCTCGCCACCGGCCGCACCGAGGAGCGCTGCCTCGACGACCGCAACACCGAGTTCCCCGCGATTGCCGGCGGCTTCCGCGGCCAGCGCACGCGCTTCGCGTACAACGTCACGCTCGCGACGACGCGGACGCTGGGCTTCGACGGCCTCGTGAAGTACGACACGGACACCGGCCACGCGGAGCACCTGCCGCTCGGCCCCGGGCGCTTCGGCAGCGAGATGGCGTTCGCACCACGCGAGGGCGCGACGGCCGAGGACGACGGTTACCTCGTGACGTTCGTGCGCGACGAGGCCGAGGGGCGGAGCGAGCTCTGGATCCTCGATGCGCGTCAGCTCACCGCGGGACCGATCGCGCGCCTGCACGTGCCGGCGCGCGTGCCGCTCGGCTTCCACGCCACGTGGGTGACCGGCCGCGACCTCGACGCCGTCGCCTGAGGGGCGCGTTCGACGAGCCCGCATTGGGTCATCTGTCTGACAGGAAATGAGGGGCCCAATCAATTACTCGTCTCCGGAATAGAGAGCCGCACGAGACCAATTTCACCGCTATTGGACCCCTCGCCCCAAGGGCGCACGATCCGTGGCCGCTTCGGCAGCACCCACCACGGAAAGGATCTGACATGGCGGCCCACCACGATTTCCTCATTGCATTGATGGTCACGAGCCCATTTTCGTGCGCCGCGTCCGATGGGGACGCTCGCACCACACCCGGGACAGCATCCTTTGCCGAGACGTCGCCGGCGCTCGGCGATCCGCTCCCGGGCCTCACGGTCAGCGAGCGGGCGCGCTTTGCCGCTGGCCGGGACGCATTCGAGGAGGTCGAGAGCGTGTCTGACGGTCTCGGTCCCGTGTTCAATGACGTGTCCTGCGCGGCTTGCCATCTCCAGGGCGCCATCGGCGGCGCATCGGCGCGCACGGTGACTCGCTTCGGCCGCGTGAGCGGGGGGGCTTTCGATCCGCTCGCCGAGCTCGGGGGCTCGCTCATCCAGTCGCAGGGCATCGGGCCGATCACGAGCGGCGGCCAGACGTGCGATTACGTCGCAGAGCGCGTTCCGGCGCAGGCCAACGTGGTGGCCATGCGCCTGACCACGCCGCTGTTCGGGCTCGGGCTGGTCGATGCGGTGCCCGACGCGACGCTGGTCGCCCTGGCCGCTCGGCAGGCCGCCGATTCCCCGGCGACCGCCGGACGCGTGAACCTCGTGTCGAACGTCGTCACCGGCACCCTCACCGTCGGCAAGCTCGGCTGGAAGGCGCAGGTGCCTTCACTGGCGCAATTCGCAGCCGACGCCTACCTGAACGAAATGGGCATCACGAGCCCGCTGTTTCCCCACGAGAACTGCCCGGGCGGTGATTGCAAGCTGCTCGCCTGCGACCCCACACCCGATCCGGAGGACGATGGCACCGACACCCGGGCATTCGCCGACTTCATGATGCTGCTCGCGCCCCCTGCCCGCAGCACGACGCACGGCCAGACGATCCCAGGTGAGCGGATCTTTGGCCAGATCGGTTGCGCAGCCTGCCACGTCCCGGCGCTCACCACCGGCTCGAGCGCGATCGCGGCGCTCGATCGCGTCACGTTTGCGCCCTACTCAGACTTCCTGCTGCACGACATGGGAATGTCCGGCGACGGGATCGCCCAGGGGCAGGCGGGTGTCCGTGACATGCGGACGGCCCCCCTGTGGGGGCTGCGCGCGCGGGGCGTCTTCCTGCACGATGGCAGCGCCACCAGCGCCACGGCCGCGATTGTCGCCCACGACGGCCAGGGCAGGGCGGCGCGCGACCGGTTTGCGGCGCTGCCAGCGGGGCAGAGCAAGCTGGTGCTGGCCTTCCTCGCGAGCCTCTGACCGCGGGCGTGGGCTCCGCCCTCTTGGCGGTGCGCATGGCGCATGGTAGGACGCGCCCATGAGCATCGAGATCAAGCGGGACGAGGGCTACGTCGAGATCAGCGGCGGCACGGAGGAGATCGTCGGGACCGACTACGCGGAGATCCTGCCGACGCAGCCGAGCGTGAACCTGGCGGTCGTCAAGGGCAAGCTCGCGAGCGCGCTTTCGGGCCAGGACGGCATGACCTGCTGGATCAGCGGGATGGGCCGCGTGTATCTGCTCGATGGACACCACACCTTCGTGGCCTGCCGGATGGCGGGCACCACTGCCCGGATCAAGCTCAAGAAGTTCGGTTTCCCGGCCGGGGACCACTCCTCCTGGAAGACGGTCTCCTGGGCAGACTTCGTGCCTGCCAAGGAGAAGCTCAAGCAGAAGGTCTAGTCTCAGATCCCGGTCGTGTCCGGCTCGAGGCAGTACGCCAGCGCCTCCTCCTCGCTGTGGGTCACCAGCCGCTCGACGCCATCCTCACGTGCGTGGCGGCGGATCTGCAGCGCTCCCACGGCGAGCCGGACCAGCACGGCATTCCTGCGAAAGCCACGATGGATGGTGGGCAGGACCGCGCGCACCGCCTCCTCGAAGGCAGGGTCATTGCGGGCGGGACCGAGGCGCAGATCGATGAGCAAGCCGCGGCCTTCGCGTCCTTCACGGTCCAGGATGGCCCGGATCGTCAGCCACCTCGAGGTGACCTCGTCCACCGACGGAAAGGGCGTCTCGGTTCGCGTGATCCGGATGAGCTTCGCCTCCTCCTCGAGGGTCACGACGAAGTATCGGTTCTTGAGCAGCTGACTCATTGCCGCACCGAGTGTGAATCTTACTCCGCCCGCCGGCTCAGCCGTAGACGCGCACGGGCAGGACCACCATCGGGAGCCCCGACCATTGCAGGCGGGTCTGGATCTGGTACGCGGTCTCGTTGTGCAGGATGCGCTGCCAGAAGCGCTCGCGCTGGAAGATCAGCTTGCCCGCGAAGAACACGGCCTTGGGTAGCTCCTCGGCGGTCTCCCGGCACAGCCGATCGGCGGCCTCGACCGCCTCGATGCCGGTCGTGGAGCGCGCGTCGGCGACAAGGCCAAGGCCCCGCGCGAGCGTGACGTAGCGCTCGAGCGAGCGGGCGGCCTCGGCCTCGAGGCGCTCGACCTCGTCGGCGCCCTTGAACGAGCCCGAGTCGAGCACCGCGACCGACAGGAAGCGCACCTGCGAGAAGTACGCGGGCAGGAGGCGAAAGATCGTCAGCAGCGAGTGAACGCCGAGGCCGCCGTAGCTGGCGACGAGCAACACGGCCACGGGTTTCTTGGGATCGAGCGGCCCCGCGGGCGCGGGCTCGGCGACGAGCGGCAGCTGGTCGAGGTCCTCGCCGAGCTTGGCCAGCATGTGCACCACGGTGCGGTAGTGCCTCCGGATGAGGATGCACACCCCGATGAGGACGCTCGTGACGACGAGGGTCATCCACGCGCCCTGGCCGAGCTTCTCGTAGATCACGACCGAGAGGATGCCGACGCAGAGCAGAAGGCCCGTCGTCTGCAGCGCGAGCGAGCGCTTCCACCTGGGCTGGCGGCCGCGTTCGCGCAGCCAGTAGCGCACCATGCCCGCCTGCGACAGCGAGAACGTGATGAACACGTTGATCGAGTACATGGTCACGAGGGCATCGATTTGTCCCTTCGTGTAGACGAGCGTCAGGATCGAGGCGGCGCCCATGAGCACGATGCCGTAATGCATGGTCAGCCGATCCGACAGCGCGCTGAAGCGGTGCGGCAGCCACGAGTCGAGCGCCATGTTGGCCATCACGCGCGGGCCATCGATGAAGCCGGCCTGCGCGGCCACGAACAGGAGGGCCGCCTCCGCACCGAGCGCGAGGACCTCGAACCAGGTGCCGATGCCGAGACGCTCGATGAGGACGGCATTGAGCGTCTTGCCCTCCACCGGCGTCGCGCCGACGAGGAGGTAGCAGAGCAGGATGCCGCCCGCGGTGACGGCGAGCGAGATGCCCATGTACGTCATGGTCCGCTTGGCGGTCGGCACCCGGGGCTCGCGCATGATCTGAAGGCCGTTCGATACGGCCTCGATGCCGGTGTACGTACCGGCGCCACGCGAGTAGGCCTGGATGAGCAGCGCCAGGATGCCGAGCGTGCCGAGGCTCCTGGCGTCGGCGCGGACGCCGTCCACCACGCCGGCGGCGATGGCGGGGATCTGGTGGCCGTGCAGGACGAACGCGCCCATCACCACCACGAGGTGCGTGGCGATAAAGAGCAGGAAGATCGGCACCATCACGCTGATCGATTCCTTGAGGCCGCGCAGGTTCAGGACGATGAGCAAGACGATGATCGCGACCTCGGCCGAGACCTTCCAGCCGTGCCATTCGGCGGGTAGGAGGCTGAAGACCTGGTCGCCGGCCGACGCGATCGAGGTGGCGATCGTGAGGACGTAGTCGATCAGCAGGGCGCAGCCGGACACGAGGCCGAAGGGCGCGCCGAGCAGCTTGGTGGCGACCAGGTAGCCGCCGCCGCCATGCGGGAAGTGCTCGATGATGCGCGCGTACGACGACGAGATGACGAGCACGGTGATCGCCGTCGCCAGAGCGAGGAAGACCGCCAGGTGCGGGTGGCTGCCGAGGGCCCGGAAGGTCTCGTCAGGGCCGTAGGCCGACGAGGACAGGCCGTCCGCCCCGAGGCCCACCCACGCGAGGAATGCGATGAGCGAGATCTTGTGGAAGACGTGGGGATCGTGCAGGTCGCGGGGCGGGCCGAACAGGACCTTGCGCGCGCGCTGCCAGAGCGAGCCGTCTTCGAGCGGGGCGTGGGAGTCTCGTTGCTTCTCTGGGTCGTCGTCGTCTGGTGGCATGCGCGCTCGTGCCCGGAAGCGGGCGACGCCAGGAAATAGCAGAGCAGGGCGGCGACGTAGCCTTGTATTTCTGCGGAGCATGGGGGTGCGCGGCAAGTGCGCGACGCCCCGTTGCTCGTCCACATCTGGTCCTTGCGCCGATTGATCATTTATTGACACCAAATTGATGTCATCTCGTGGATCGCCACCAGGCGGGCCTTGATGCCGTCCTGACCGGGCGCCGTGCCGCTTTGACCAGCCCTTGAGGCCATCGGGCCTACGTTCGCCGGTACGGACATGGGCGGCGACGACTACCTCATCTACGGGCTCTGCGCGGTGGCCGGCGTTCTGGCCCTCGTGGGCACGCTGGGCCAGGGCGCGGCCTGGGGCGCCGAGCCCACGATCGGGCTCGGCCTCTTGCTACTCGGTCTTGGCGGGCTGCTGTCGAGCCTGCTCGGTCCCGGCGCCTGACCCCATCGGTGCCGAGGGCTGCGCTACGCTTGGGCGATGGTCGGCAAGACCGCGCGGGGCTACCTGCAGGCGCTGGCGGCGGTCGCGCTCGCGACGCTGGCCTCCCAGCTGGTCGGCGACTTCGTCGATCTGCCGGACGTCGTGATGCTCTACGTGCTCGGCATCCTGCTCGTGGCCATGCGCTCGGGGCGTGGGCCGTCGCTGCTCGCCTCCGCCCTCTCGGTGGCTGCCTTCGATTTCTTCTTCGTGCCGCCCATCTACACGTTCACCGTGCGCGATCACCGGCACCTCATCACGTTCGCGACGCTGTTCGTGGTCGGGGTGGTCGTCTCGAGCCTCACCACGCGGCTGCGGGGACGCGAGGCGGCGGCCGCGGCGCGTGAGCACCGCACCGCGGCGCTCTACACCCTGGTGCGCGATCTCGGTGGACGCCTCGACGCCGCGGAGGTGGCCGCGATCGCCGGGCGGCGCATCGGCGAGGTGCTCGGCACGAGCGCCCGCGTCGAGCTCGGGGGCGGCCCCGAGGGCGGCCCGCCCGGCGAGCTCCTGCTGCCGCTCGAGGGAGCCCGCGGTGCGCTCGGCGTGGTCGTGTTGTCCGGTGACCGGGCGCGCAGCCTGGATCCCGACACGCGGGAGTTCGTCGACGCCCTGGTGCGGCAGTGCGCGCTCGCGATCGAGCGTGCCCAGCTGGCGAGCGAGGCCCAGGAAGCGGCGCTGCGGGCGCGCACGGAGGAGCTGCGGAGCTCCCTCCTGTCGGCGGTGTCGCACGACCTGCGGACGCCGCTCGCGTGCATCACCGGGGCCGCCACGACGTTGCTCGATCCGCGCGCACCCGAGAGCTCCGCCGCGCGGCGTGAGCTCCTCGAGTCGATCGCCCACGAGGCCGACCGCATGGCGCGGATGGTGGCGAACCTGCTCGACATGGTGCGGCTCGAGGCCGGGGGGCTCGAGCCCAGGCGCGCCTGGGTGCCACTCGAGGAGGTGGTGGGGGCCGCGCTGGTGCGGCTCGAGCGCACGCTCGAGGGGCGTCCGGTGCGCGTCGCGCTGCCCGCGGATCTGCCCCTTCTGGCGATCGACCCCGTGCTGTTCGAGCACGTGCTCGGCAACCTGGTCGAGAACGCGTGCAAGTACACGCCCGAGGGCTCGGCGATCGACGTCGAGGCGAGCGCGGACGGCGAGCAGATCGCGATCGACGTGCTCGATCGCGGGCCGGGGATCCCTTCTGGGCAAGGTGAGCGCGTGTTCGAGAAGTTCCAGCGCGGGCACCACCCGGGCGTGGGTGGGGCGGGCCTCGGGCTCGCGATCTGCCGGGGCATCGTGCGCGCGCACGGTGGTGAGCTCGGCGTCTCGGCGCGTCCGGGCGGCGGCGCGCGTTTCCAGATCCGGCTGCCGCGCCCCGACGGCGAGCCCGCGGCGCTGCCGCTCGAGGAGGCCTCATGACAGGTCCGCTGGTCCTCGTGGTCGAGGACGAGCAATCGATGCGTCGCTTCCTGCGCGCGGCGCTCGAGTCGCACGACTACCGCGTCACCGAGGCGACGACGTGCGAGGAGGCCCTGCGCGCGGCCACCTCGCACAACCCCGAGCTCGTGCTGCTCGACCTCGGCCTGCCGGATGGCGACGGCCTCTCGCTCCTCGAGCGGCTGCGCGAGTGGTCGCGCGTGCCGATCGTCGTCCTGTCCGCGCGCGGCCGCGAGCAGGACAAGGTGGCCGCGCTCGACACCGGCGCCGACGACTACCTGACCAAGCCCTTCGGCACCGGCGAGCTGCTCGCGCGCCTCCGGGTGGCGATCCGCCACGCGGCCGCGTCGGGCCCGACAGGTGAGGTGGTCGCCACGGTCGGGCCGATCTCGATCGATCACGGAAAGCGCGAGGTGCGCGTGCGCGGCGAGCTCGTGCACCTGACGCCGATCGAGTTCCGGCTGCTGTCGGTCCTGGCGCGGCACGCCGATCGCGTGCTGACGCACCGGCAGATCTTGAAGGAGGTGTGGGGCCCGAACGCGCAGACACAGACCCACTATCTGCGCGTTTACATGGCGCAGCTGCGGCGCAAGGTCGAGCGGGATCCGGCGCGCCCGCGCTGGCTGGTCACCGAGCCGGATGTTGGCTATCGCCTGCGCGACGGCGATAAGCTCGAGCCGCCATGACCGCCCCTGCCACGCCCGGCCCCATGCAGCTTCCCGACACCTGGAACGCGACCGCCGCGGGCTATGCGGAGCTGGCGGTGGGCCAGTTCGCGCGTTACGCCGAGGAGGCGCTGCGCCTCGTGCCCCCCGAGAAGGCGCAGCGGGTGCTCGACGTGGGCGCCGGGCCGGGCACGCTGACGCTCCTTGCCGCCCCCAGGGTCGCCGAGGTCACCGCCATCGACTTCGCGCCGGGCATGCTGGAGCAGCTCGCGCTACGGGCGATCCGCGAGGGCATCCGCGACGTCGAGGCGATGGTGATGGACGCGCAGTCGCTCGAGCTCCCCGACCAGGGTTTCGACGCCGTGTTCTGCATGTTCGTGCTGATGTTCGTGCCCGATCGGCCACGCGCGCTCGCCGAGATGCGACGAGTGCTGCGTCCGGGTGGGCGCGCCGTGGTCGCGACCTGGGGGCGGATCGAGCGCCGGCCCTTCATGCAGGTCGGCTTCGACGCGATGGCGGAGGCGTTTCCCGAGATGCCGCCGCCGCCCAAGGGGGATCTGCAAGAGCCCGCCGACTGCGAGCGCGAGCTCGGCGAGGCCGGCTTTGCCGACGTGGTCGCGCACGTGGTGTCGGCCGCGGTGACCATCGAGTCCCCCGAGCACTACCTGGCCCTCCTCACGCGCTCGGGCGCCCCGCTCGTGGCCCTGCGCCGCAGGCTCGGCGAGGAGGTGTGGGCGGCCGCCGAGCGGCGGCTCCTCGAGGCCCTGCGCGCGCGCCTGCCGGCCTGCCCGGTGGACCTCGCAGCCGAGGCCCTGTTGACGGTCGGCACGCGACCGCCGGAATGAGATCGAACGATTCAGGGACCGGCGAGCAGCGCCTCGAGCGCGTCGAACACGGCAGGGATGCCGTAGCGCGGATCGCGGAGCATGCGCACGAGGGATCCAAGGGCCGTGTCGAGGCCGCGCGCGGTCCACGGCGCATTCTGGGGCGTGCAGGCCGAGGGCGAGATGGAGAGCGCCGGGCCGTAGCCGTCTACGAGCCCGGATAGCGGCACCGGCCCGGCCGGGCTCGGCGCGACCGCGCGGCGGAACATGCCGAGGAACACCTGGTCGCGATCGGCCTCGAGCAGCGTGTCGAACGTCCGCAGCACCGCGACGCCGTTCACGCGCGCTGGATCGAGCGCGACGCCGGCGAACGCCACGAGCTGGTCCATGGCTCCGACAGGCGGGTGCATCTGCAAGAGCGCCGCCGTCACCTGCAGCAGAGGGGAGAAGACGCTGGCCGCGGGATCGACCGGCACGGGCTGCAGCCAGGCGACGAGGGCCTGCTCGACCGCGGCTCGCTGCGGCGAGCGATCGAGGATCCGGCCGAGCCGCACGAGCGTCGCGAAGGCCGGCGAGGTGAGCACGTCACCAGCGTCGGCCTGCAGGGCCGCCACGTAGCAGTCCCGCGACGAGGGCTCGAGGCGCCACACCGCGACGAGGCCATCGAGCAGCACCTGGGTGAGCGGCAGGACGCCCCGGTGAGCGAGGTGTCCCTGGCCGTCGGCCTGCAGGTAGCCGACCAGGTGATCGAGGATCCGGCCGCCCGCGCCGCTCGTCGCCACGCCGGAGACGCGGTCGACAAGGACGATCATCGGATCGAGCAGCGCGGCGGCGAAGCTGCTCCGCCGGGCGGCGCCCTGGCGCGTGGTCAGCTCGCGATCGACCAGCATGAACGCGGTCGCGTCGATGAGCACGTCGGCCAGCGTCGCCGTCTGCCCGTGCGCGTCCGCGGTCTGGACCTGGGTCATCACCTCCGAGAGATCGAACAGCGCGTCGACCGCGCCCGAGGCGATGAGGTCCGAGAGCACCGGCAGGAGCGGACGGAACACGCTCTGGGTGGCAGGATCGCTGTCGTTGTCGAGGCGCAGATCCTCGGCGATCACGCCGGCGATCGCGATGATCGTCCGCGTCTGGCCCTGGCCGGAGATGATCTTGTCGAGCGGGATGAGGAAGTCGAGCGCGCCGCTGCCGGCGAGCTGGTCGAGCGAGCCCAGGTTGTCGAGGACCGCGTGCGGGTCGCGGCAGCCCGCCGTGCGGAGCGCGAGCTCCACGAAGAAGTCGCCCACGACGCCGGTCGCCGACCACGCGCCGAGGAGCACGTCGACCACCGAGCACACCGTGGCCGGCGTCCGGTCCGCGACGAGATCGAGGAAGAACTGCGCGACCGTCTTGCCCCCAGTCAGCGGCACGCTGCCGCAGTCGCTCGACGACAGGAGCTCGAGCACCTGCTCGAGCGAGCTTCGGTTGGCGACGCCGCGCGGCTGGCTGTAGTTGACCGGCGTCGAGCGCGCGAAGTCGGGCTCGCTGTCCGAGCACGAACGGGCCTTGACCAGGTTCGAGTAATCGAGGGTCCACCGCAGCCGCCCCGGGAAGTCACGGGCGGTCTGGCCGAGGCCGTTGATGGTCCGGATGAGCAGCCGCGGCGTGTCGCTGCCCTGCGCGAAGATGTGCTGGACGAGCGGCAGGAGCCGCCGCGCCAGGCGGGCGAGCTGCGCCGTGTCGAGCCGCAAGCTGGCCTGGCGGACGCGCGTCACGAGCTTGCCCGTCGCGATGGCGAGCTTCTCCGCCACGTCCGGTCGCTCGTGCACGAGCCGCGCGACCCCGCCGAGGAGCGCCTTGAGCTCGTCGTGGCGCAGAAGCTCGAGGCCGAGGTGCAGCACGTCGGCGAGCGGGCTGTCCGCGCCCGGGTAGGACCAGCACTGCGTGCCGCAGGACACCTGCGCGCCGAGCGCGGCGTCCGCGAAGGCCAGGGCATCGCGGTGAAGGCCCGCCTGGAGCGCCGGCCCCGCGAGCTCGAAGGCGAAGCCGAGGCCGGTGCGCTTGGCGTCGAACGTCGTGCCCGGGTGCGCCGCGCTCGCGACCGGCGCGGCCGCGCCGAGCTCGGGGCGCGCCGGCATGCCGGTCGGGTCGAGCAGCCGCTCGACCAGCGGCTGGAGGTCGAGGCCCGTGCACTGGGCCACGTGGCTCTGGGCCTTGAGCGCCGTGCTCAGAACGCGCATGAGCGCCGAGATGGCGGGCTCTGCGCCGTCGAGCTCCTGCGCGATCTGCGCGAGCGCGTGCAGCGCCCGGGGCGCCTGGTCCCCGGCGAGCACGCCGCGGGCGAGGGTGAACAGCTGCTCGCTCTCGAGGACCGTGTCGGTGCGGAGCACGCCCGCCATCGCCGTGAGGTTCGTGCGCTGCGGATCGAAGGCGTCGTCGACCAGGAGCGCGACCACATCGGTCAGGGCCAGGAGCGTGGTCTCGAGATCGCCCGACTCGAGCAGGGGCCGGAGCGCGGTGCGCGCGACGTCGCCGAGCGAGAGCGCAGCCTGCTCGCTGACGATCCGGTCGATGCCGCCGACGATCAGATCGCGCCGGGTGTCGAGCGACGCGCCTCGCTGGGTGCCGCACAGCGGGTCGAGCCCGAGGAAGCTCTTCGAGAGGCCAAACACGAACGAGCCGATGGTCTGGGCAGGGTCGGGCCCCCGGTTGCAGTCGGTGACCGCCGGATCACAGCAGTCCTCGTCCTCGTCGACGTGACCGTCGCAGTCGTTGTCGATGCCGTCGCCGCAGACCTCCATCGCGCCCGGGTGGACGGCGGGATCGTTCGAGTTGCAGTCGACCTCGCCGAGCGGGCAGCCGAGGCCGTAGCCGTCGTGGTCCGGATCGTCGCAGCCAGCCGAGGCGTCGCCGATGCCCGCCACGCCGCCGTCCGAAGCACCGGCCCGGCCGCCATCCGCGGGCTTGCCTGGCCGGCGAGCCCCGGCGTCACCAGAGGGGTCTGCCCCGGGCAGGGCGGTACAGGCGCCGACGAGGACCAGACACCCGAGAACGACAGATGCTCGTGTCATCACGGACACATTGCCGGTGTCGGGGCCAGAATGTGAGGTGTCGGATGACCCCTTCTGACATGCGTTTCGCACGCCCCGTGGCGGGGGAATCAGTCGAGGAGCTTGAAGGCGAACGAGACGTCGAAGCGCACCTCGGGATAGACCTCGGTGCGTCCATTGAATTTCTGGACGTGGGCACTGCTGTCGAGCTTCAAGGCCAGCTCGGCTATGGGATTGTAGACGACGCCCAGCGAGGGCTTCCAGAACTCGCCGTCGTCCGCGAAGCCGGCCTCGTTGTCTCCGCCGAAGGACTTGGCGCGGATGGCCTCCGGGTGCCTCATCCAGTCGATGAACGCATAGGGCGTGAGGGTGCCGATGGGGGTGAAGATGGAATAGCCGGCGCGCACGTAGAAGGTGTGAACGACGTAGGACGCGGAAACGACCACGTCCTGCGCCGCGAGGTCGGCGTCCACCTTGCCGGTGCTGGCTCCGAGGAAACGCGCTCGCTGGCTCGGGATCAGGCCCGCCCCGCGCACGACCTCGAGCACGCGCTCGGGATCCCGCCGGCCATCGTGGCGGGCCTGGAAGTACGAGCCCTGGAGCAGCAAGCCCTGCCGCTCCAGCTCCACGAACGCTCCGACGACGACGTAGCGATCGTCCTTCATCCAGGGCACGATCCCACCCGCCGGGGCGCCCTGGCCGAGCGCCACCGAGGGCGAGGTGCGTCCACCCGCCACGCTCGAGGCGAAGCCCGAGGTGCCTGCCACCAGGTTCGACCCCTTGACCCGCATGTCCCAGCCCAGCGGGATCACCTCCGCCTCGGCGCCGGCCTCACCGTTGTCGGTGGTGAGCGCGTAGAGCAACCACAGGCCAGGCGTGATGGGGTGCCGCCCGTGCAGGCTGGCCAGCGTGGTGCGTGGCAGGAGGAGGTGGTCCTGGTCGAACAGCTCCGGAGGCTCGATCCCCAGGATGGCCGGCGTCTGATCCAGCTTGTCGTTGAAGAGATCGAAGCGCCGGTACTGCCTGCCGAGGCGCAGCTGGAGCGCCTCGTTGAGCTTGAGGTTGCCGTAGGCGTTGCGGACCTCGACGCCGGTCTCGCTGCCTGCCAGGTTGAACAGCACGTCCACGCTCGGGATCAGCTTCGCCGCCCCGTACAGGTGGAAGGCGGCCGTGCTCCACTCCAGCGGGTCGCTGTCGAACCTCGTCCTGCCGAGCGGGTCGAGCTCGGGCACGTGCCAGACCTTCTCGACGTTGGTGCGCAGAAAGCCGTAGAGGGCCGCCCGCCTCTGGGGCCTTGCGCCGAGGTCGATGGCGAGCATCTCTTCGAGCGTGAGGTCGAAGAACTCGGACGCGCGCGGCTCCGGCTCGAGCGGGCTCTCTTGCGCCTCGGCGGGTGCTCCCCCGAAGACTAGCGCCACGAAGACCCCGAGCAGGCACGGCCGTCTCATGGTCGCCCTTCCTGCCCGCGCAGCCGGAACACGTGGAACGACCTCGGCCGCTCCCGCGACCGGAAGGCCTGCTCGTCGAGCTCCACCACGCCGATGGCCTCGGTCCGCGCGCCCGGGGCGATGTTGAAGACCAGCTGGCGCACGCGCTCGAACGCCATGTAGATGCCGAGGCCCGCGCCAGCCCCCTGGTCCTCGACGCGGTTCTCGGCGCCCTGGAAGCAGCGGCCGAGATACTCCGCAATCGTGGCCCGCTCGAGCGAGCCGAAGTGGTCCTCGACCGACACCGCGAGCAGGCTGCCGTCGCACGCGTAACGCACGTCCACCGCATGCCGGCCCTCGAGCGGCCGGTCCTCGGTGCGATCGAGCTCTGCCCACGAATGCCGCCCCTGCTCGTCGACCGGGGCGTTGAAGATGGCGTTCATGATGAGCTCGTCGGTGACCGTGCGGATCATCGTCACGACGCGGGTGTCGACCCCGAGACCGGCGGAATACGCGGCGATCTCGTCGACCATCTGCGCACGAGCGCTGGTGTCGCGCAGCGTCGCGTGGTGCGTGCGCGCGCCCCAGGTCAGGTACTTCTCGACGCCGAACAGATCCTGCGACAGGAGCTTGCTCGTCGTGACGACCACCTCCTCGGCCAGGACGGCGTTTCTGGAGATGAAGAAGCTGACCCGGTCAGCCTCGAGCAGCGACCCGAGGCGCGCGTAGTCGTTCGCCGAGCCGAGGAGCAGCGTCGCGGGGCCGAGCGCGGCGATGCGGTCGAGGTGCGCGGCTCCCTTGTCGAGGACGAGGTCGAGGTCGGCGAGAAACAGCGCGTAGCGCGCGTCGGTCGCACGCGCGAGCGCCTCGTCCATGCTCGTGGTCACGTCGACCCGGCTCGCCACGGTGCGCAGGACGCGCGCCAGGGTCTGCTGCTCCCGCCAGCTCGGGGTGGCGAGCAGGACGGCCTGCGAGCCGGCAGCCGGTGGGCTCAACTCGCCCTCTGGAGCCCGCCGGCTTCGAGCGGCAGCGGTGTCAAAGACCCCATCGGCAGGACCCGCCCGACCACCAGCGTGACGTCGTCTGGCGGCGGTGTGGGTCCGATGAAGCCGTGCATCGCCGCGAGCACGTGGTCGCGCAGGCCGAGCGGCTCGGCGAGGCCAGCCTTGAGGCCCGCCGCGATCGTGGCCCGAAAGCGCCGGTCCCCCCACTGCTCGTTGGCGTCGTTGACACACTCGCAGGCCCCGTCGGTGAACCAGACGATGTGGTCCCCCGGCTCGAGCTGGTGGGTGCGCAGCTGGTAGGTCGTGTTCGCCGCATCGCCGAGCCTGGGGCCTCCGCAGGCGAGCACCGACATCTTGTTTCCGCGATGGATCACGTACGGGAACGTGTGCGCGGCGTTCGCGTACTCGATGAGCCCGCTCTCGGGGTCGACCAGCGACACGTGGCAGGTCATCGCCAGCTCGTGCCGCCTGCCTGCGACATAGACGGCGTGGTTGAGCGCCGACAGGATGGCCTCAGGCCCGAGCAGATCGGTGCGCCCGGTGTGGAGCGTCTGCAGGCAGCCGAGGGCGGTGGCGGTGATCAGCGCCGCGGGAACGCCGTGCCCCGTCACGTCCGCGATCACGATCACGGTGCGTCCATCCGGGCGCACGTGGTAGCTCCAGAAGTCGCCTCCGCACACGCTGGCCGGCTGGTAGTGCGCCGCGAGCTGCATGCAACCGGCGCGGATGAGGTCCGCCGGGGGCAAGAGCGTCTCCTGGATGATGCGAGCGACCTCGAGCTCCTTCTCGAGCGCCACGCGCTCCCGCGTCTGCTCGAGCAGCATCGCCACCCGATCGGCCATGTGGTTGAAGTCCGAGGACAGCGTCCCGATCTCGTCCTTGGCACCCACCTGCACGCGATGCGACAGGTCGCCGGCGGCGATGCGGCTCGCCTGCTCGGACAGCCGCCGGATCGGCTGCGCGATGCGGCGCGACTGGAACAGCGCCAGGGCGATCGCCAGGACCAGGAACCCGGCCGCCACGAGGACCATCTGGCGCACGGCCGCGGACGCGCGGGCGTGGTTGCGCTCGAGGGTGCCGGACAGTCTCTGCTCGAACCCGGCCATCGAATACCCGACGCGCAGCTGACCGAGCGTGCGGCCCGCCGACACGAGGCGCACGCCGAACACGCGCAGGAGGCGCTCGGTGCCCACCTCGAGCGTCACGATCTCGCCCGCGCCCGCGCGCGCCACCTGCTGGCCGAAGCCAGGGCGATCGTCCTTGTCCCGCTGGCCGCGGCTGTCGGCCATCACCTGCCCGGCGTCGTCGAGGACCTGCACGAACGCGATGTCCCGGAACTCCTTGGTGGTCGACTCGGCGAGCTCGCGCAGGGCCGAGAAGTTCGTGTCCACGAGCGCGGTGATGGCCGAGAGGGCCGTGCGCTTGATGAGCGCCCCGGTCAGGCCATCCACCAGCTCCTTGCCGGCCTCGCGCCGGTCGTCCGCGTCGGCCGCGCCCATCTGCCCGAGCGAGCGGCTCGCCATCGCGGCAAAGCCGAGGATCACGAGCCCCAGGAGCAGGCTCGTGGTCAGGGTGAGCTTCACGCCGATCGACAAGGGACCCCCGGGCGCAGAATACCCCTTTCTCGAGGCGCGTGGGGTTCAGGAATTTCCGAAGCGGATTCTCGCGACTTGCTCTTAGGCGGGAGAGCTCTCAGATGTGTTCACGAATGTAGGTCCCGAGCTCGCCAACCTCTTGGGTGAGCTCTCCGATCTTGTGGCTCATCAGGTGCCTGATCGACAGCATCCCGGTCGTCCTTCCCGCCGTATCCATGACGACCAGGTGTCGGATGTGCCGGTCCAGCATGATCTGCAATGCGGCATCCGGCTCGGCGTCTTGCTCGATGCGAAGGACGGGGGAGGTCATGACCTCGGACACCATCGTCTTGTCCGGGTCGCGCCTGGCCAGGACGACCTTCGTCATCAGGTCGCGTTCGGTAAAGATCCCGATCGCCTGCCCGTCTGCGACCACGACAGCAGCGCCCACGCCCCGATCGAGCATGAGCTGGAGCATGTCCATGACCTTCGTGTCCTTCAAGACGCCGACGAGGGGCTTCTGCAATTCATTGATTCCGCTCACGGTCCCTCCCGTTTCTTCGCCTTTTTGAGAAATTTCGCTAGCTAGCTAGGGCGCTTGCGGTCTCTTGCGAGCAATCACCCGAACGTCGCCGTAAATGGGCAAGTTGCGTACCCGTTCGAGGTTCTCTTTGGACACCACATAGCCACGGGGCAAGAGAAGGACACCAGACTTTGTCGTCACATCCTGATCAAATGTCATCCCGATCTCCACGAGCCGAATCGGGATCAATTGGCTTGTGGGATCCATCTTGGCCCTGGGGCTTCGGCCCGCACCTCGGTTTCGCGATGGCGCATTCTACAAATGTAGAGATCCCAGGCGCTCCCAGGCAAGTTTTCCGCCAATGCCAGGAGAACAGAGGATACGCGATCGTGTCGACCTTGGCCATCGCCAAGGGCCGCCGGGTTGCGGTATGGTGACGTTGGCGTCGCCATGCGGAGGGGATACGGGGGCAAGCTGCGCTGGGCCGCTCTTCTATGGGGAGCGCTCGGCGGGTTCCTTGGCTGGGCGCCGGCGGCGCACGGCCAGGGCGGCGTGTCGGCCTCGCGGGCGGAGGTCAAGGCCAACGAGTGCGAGCGGCAGCTCAATCAGGCGCTCGTGCGCGAGGCCCTCGAGTGTACGGATCAGGCGCTCAAGATGGACCCGGCGCACCTGCGCAGCCGGATCCTGCGGGTCCGCGCGCTGCTGGCGTTGCGGGAGTACGCGCGCGCGGTGGCGGAGGCGGGCTCGCTCGAGGGGCTCACGGAGGCCGGCGCTGAGCTGGCGTCGTGGAGCGGCGTGGCGGCCCTCAAGCTCGGCCAGTACGCCGACGGCGCGGCGCGCCTCGAGCGGGCGCTGGCGCTCCGTCCGGCCGATCCGCTGGCGCTCCTGCAGCTCTGCAAGCTGTATTCGATCTCTCACCGCGCCGAGGACGGGGCGCGATCGATCTCGTCGTGCGATGGCTTTCTGCAGAAACGCCCGGACGAGGACACGTGGCGCCAGGCCGAGGCGGCCGCGCTCTTGTGGAAGGCGAGCGCCGAGCGCGCCGCCGAAGACTTCACCGGCGCGCTGCGCTCGTGCCGCGAGGCCGAGCGCCGCGGAGCCAGCCAGGAGCGAACGCTGGCGCGGGCGTGCATCGCGCAGGCGCAGGCCGCGCTCGGCGACTGTGGCCCTGCGGTGGTCACGGCCCGTCCCCTCTTGCCCACCGGGCTGCCGGAGGTCTTCCAGGCGCTCTTGTCCTGCCACCTCCATCCGCGCTTCGCCGCCCGCGACGAGGCTCGGCGCGTGGCCGCGCAGTACCGTCAGCGTCACCCGGCGGACCCGCGCGCGTTCGTGCTGTCGGGCCGAGCCGAGCTGCTCTCGGGCAAGGCCGCGGCGGCGGTCGAGCACCTGCGCGTCGCAGGCAAGCTCGCGCGCACCGACACCGATCGCATCGAGATCTCGCAGCTGGTCGCGGACGCGCTGCTCGCGCTGGGCCGGCACGCAGAGGCGGTGCGCGAGCTCGAGCAGCTGGCGGCCTGGATGCCCAGGGACGCGCGACCGCGGCACCGGCTGGGGCTCTTGCTCCTTGCCGGTGAGCCCCGGCGGGCCGTACCGCACCTGGCCGAAGCCGCGCGGCTGAGCCCTTCCGACCGGCGCTACTGCCTGGACCACGGCGCGGCGCTGCGCGCAAGCGGACAGACCGGCCCGGCGATCTCCGAGCACATGCGCTGCGCGGGCCTCGATGCGCGCGATCCCGCCCCCCAGCTCGAGCTCGCGGCCGATCACTGGTCGAGCGGCGATCTGCCGCTCGCGGCCCGGGACTACGAGCGGGCGCTCGGGCTCGCCGGCACCGATGCCCTGGCCACGACCGCGGCGAAGACCGGGCTCTGCCGCGTGCTGTCCGAGCTCGCTCACGCCGCGCTCGGGCGCAAGGACGAGCGCACGGCCGCCCAGCTGCTCGAGCGTGCGCTCGGGATCCAGCCCGGCTCGCCGCTGCTCGCGCGGAACCTCGCGGTGCTGCGCCTGCTCCAGAACCGGCCCGCCGAGGCCGTGGCGCTCTTGCAGCCGCACGCGGGTCGCCCGGAGCTGGCGCCGCTCCGCGCTCGCGCGCTGCTCC